>CAZWDH010000026.1:9175-35641 GCA_964632865.1 uncultured Nitrospiraceae bacterium | reverse complement strand
GGGGTGTTAATCCTACCACGCGCGATCGGGGTGCATTGTCGCGCTGGCGGCCCCGCCTCCATTCTCCAATCCCACGGGTATCTGCCTATCCTGCAGGCGGGGACGCCTGCGCTACATTGCGACGCCTTCGTCTGTTGCGTTCATCATAAGATCGCTTTCGCCGCATCCGATTTCGTAGGCTACATGTATGCGTACCATTCAGAGACCCGTGCACATCGATCGACGGACCTTCCTGCTCGGCGCAACCGCAGGTGTCGCAGCAGGCGCAGGCCTTTGGACCGCGTCCGCGCAGGAAACGCTGCCCACGCCCAGCCGCCTTCCCCGTTGGCGCGGATTCAATCTTCAGGAGAAGTTCATCGCAGAGAACAAGGGGCCCTACAAAGAGCAAGACTTCGACTGGATCGCGGAATGGGGCTTTGATTTCGTCCGGCTGCCTTTGGACTACCGTTGCTGGTCCACCCAGGAAGACTGGTTCACCATCAACGACGCAGAGTTGGCAGAGATTGACCAGGCCGTCGATTTTGGACGCCAGCGCGGTATCCATGTATGCCTGAACTTCCACCGTGCGCCGGGCTATTCCGTCAATCCAAACCCGCCAGAGCCGGTACTCCTTTGGGACGATGCCGAGGCGCAGGAAGCTTTCGCCTTTCATTGGTCCCAATTCGCCGAACGATTCAAAGGGGTACCAAATTCAACCCTCAGCTTCGATCTCGTGAATGAACCTGCCAAGGTTCCCACCGAGAAGTACGTCGCCGTGGCGCGCCGAATTATCGACGCCATTCGCGACGTGGACGCCGAAAGGCTCATCATCTCCGACGGCATGCAGTGGGGACGCCAGCCCATTCACGAACTGGCCGGCACGGGCATTGCGCAAAGTACGCGCGGCTATGATCCGTTTCGACTCACGCACTACAAGGCCTCCTGGGTGGACGGCGCGGATACGTGGGATGAACCGGCTTGGCCCTTTTCATTCGGCGACGAGGTCTGGGATAAGCAGCGCATCTACGAGACGTCCATTGAACCCTGGAAAGCGTTGGAAGCCAAGGGTGTAGGTGTGCACGTGGGCGAGTGGGGCGCCTTCAACCAGACGCCCCAACAAGTAACGCTCGCGTGGATGCGGGACATGCTGGCACTCTGGCGAGATGCAGGATGGGGCTGGGCTCTGTGGAACCTCCGCGGCGGCTTCGGACCGGTCGATTCGCAGCGCAACGACGTTCCGTATGAAGATTTCCACGGCCATCAGCTTGACCGCGCCATGCTGGACCTGCTGCAGAACAATTGACTTTTGCGTTAACACCCTGAAATCGATAGAGTTAACGATGCGGAACCCGATCGCGGCATATTCGAATATTCCCGCAAGGCCTCGCAATTCCGGGTACAATAGTCTTAGGACGGTTCGCGTCAAGGCCGTCGTGCAGGGAACGGTCAAATAAAGTTCATGCCGCCACGTCCGATATACCAAGTGGGATAAAACGCTCGATGACGCTCCGGACATTGGCACTGGGTCTTCTCGTCAGCGGAATGATGGGATTCGCCGCGCATGCGGACGAGCCGCGTCCGCACATGGGACCCGTGTATGTTGTCGAAATCACCCTTTCTGACCCGGCCGCCGACGTAGATCACCTGTCGGATGCCGGATTCTCCATCAGCAGTGTGAACGGCAATATCGCCACAGTACACGCCTCTCTTGACGAGTTGTTGTGGCTGAAGGTGGACGGATACGTCTTCGATGTCGTCGAGCAGCAACCCAGCCCCACCGCGCCCAGGGGCGGCGCGAAGGCCCTTGGCGAATACCATTCCTACGCCGACTTGACGACGCGTCTCCAGTCCTACGCGACCGCGTACGGGGCCGGTCAGGCCGTCAATCCCGATATTTGCCGGCTCGTTTCGCTGGGGCAGTCGGTGCAAGGACGTGAACTCTGGGCCATGCTGATCACCGACAATCCGGACGTGGATGAGTTTGAGCCGGAGTTCAAGTATGTATCAACAATCCACGGCGACGAAACGGTGGGCACGGAACTGTGCCTCTATTTCATCGATCACCTCCTGAGTCAATACACCGTCTCGAACCGGATTAACCGTCTCGTCAATCGCACGGCCATCTGGGTCGTGCCCCTGATGAATCCCGACGGGCACGCCCTGGGAACGCGGTTCAACGCGAACGGGTACGACCTGAACCGCTCGTTCCCCTCGTGGCCGGGCGATATCACGGGCACGCAGTTTGACGGAGCGCCATTGGACTTGTTGGGACGCCAGATGGAAGTGCAGCACGTTATGCAGTGGACGGCGGACAACAGCTTCACGCTGTCAGCGAATCTGCACACCGGCGCGCTGCTGGTGAACTATCCCTTCGACGACGACGGCAAGGGGTCGGGTAACGACGCTCCCACGCCGGATGACGCCCTGTTCGAGTACGTGTCCGAAACCTACTCCATGTTCAACACGCCCATGTACACGGACTCGGTGCCGTCGTTTCCGAAGGGTATCACGAACGGTTCGGTGTGGTACCAAATCGACGGCGGGATGCAGGACTGGAACTACCGGTACGTGGCGTGCAACGAAGTCACCATCGAGCTTTCCGAGGTGAAAAACCCGAACGCCTCGACATTGCCCACCTTCTGGCTCGATAACCGGGACTCGATGATCGCCTATGCCGAGATGGCGGACATTGGCGTACGCGGACGCGTGCGGGACAAGCAAACGGGCGAACCGGTCTACGCGAAGGTGGAAGTCATCGGCAACAGTCAGCCCGTGTTTACCGACCCCGACTACGGCGATTACCACCGAATGCTCCTGCCGGGGACGTACACGCTCAAGTTCTCCGCGCCGGGGTACAAGAATAAAAGGAAACGCGATATCGTCGTCACGGATGGTCGCGCCGTGCGGGTAAACCTGAAACTCAAGCCCCTTGTGATCAAGACAGACATAAACGATGACGGCGAAACGAACGCCTCCGACGTGCAGCTTGTCGTTCTCGCGATCCTCGGCAAATCGATAAGCCACGATCCCGACGCCAACGGTGACGGCGCCACCGACACGGCGGACTTGCAGCTCGTCGTAAATGCCGTGAGCCAAGGCTGACGACTACCAGCCTTGACGCTCGTTTTTTGGGGGGAATTTAGAGTTTGTCTGTGATCGTCCGTGACAGTCCGTGTTCTTCCCAGCCTCGTGCGCTATAATTCCTCGCCGTGAACGAGTCACCCAAACACCATCGGAGCATTCGCTGGATCGCGCTGTTGCCGGCGCTGATTATCCTCATTGGTGTTGCACTTCGTACTGCGGAATATCTCCACAACAAGGCGATCTGGCTCGATGAAGCGCAACTCGCCGTAAGCATCTTGCAGCGCGGCTACGTCGAGCTTTTGAAGCCTCTCGAATACAAACAAACAGCTCCGTACGCGTTTCTGGTCGCCGAGCGGTGGGCGGTTGACCTGTTTGGTCCGGGCGAGTACGCGCTGCGGGTCGTGCCGTGGTTTGCATCCCTCCTGGCGCTGCCATTGCTGTGGTTGTTTCTGAGGCGCTTTCTCCGTTTCGACGGGGCCGTCGTTGCGCTTGCGCTTTTTGCCTTGTCGGCCGGTGTCATTCGCTACGCATCGGAAGTGAAGCCCTACGCTCTGGACGTGGTCGTCACGATACTGCTCGTACTACTCGCGAAACGCTCCCTTTCCACATCGAACAACGGCACGTGGCTCGTTGCGCTTGCCATCGCAGGCGCAGCCGTGGTGTGGTGTTCGATCCCCGCCATCTTTGTGCTTGCGGGGATTGGAGCGACCTTGGCGATCGCGACAGCTTCAGACCGGCGCGGGGGACGGTTCGCCGTTGTGATCTTGGCCGGCGTTGTATGGGTCGTGAGTTTTGGCACGTACTACCAGACGGTAATCCGGTATACCGGCGATGATGCCGTCCTGCGCAGTTGGTGGACTGATACGTTCATGCCCTTGCCGCCGCGGTCGCTGACCGATCTGAACTGGTTCGTCCGCACCTTCTTCGCTCTATTCCGCGATCCCATAGGCGCGCCCGCCATAGGCATTGGCGCGGTCTTGTTCCTGCTCGGCGGGTTGTCATTGTTGTTCCGCGACCGGCGCGTCTTGCTATTGCTGCTCGCACCCATGGCCTTCGCGCTGCTCGCGAGCGGACTCCAGCGATACCCTTTTACCGAACGATTCCTGCTGTTCGCCACGCCCCTCGTGCTCGTATTGATTGGCGAAGGATTCCAGGTGCTGCGCGCGCGTTCGCGGGCCGCGCTGATCCCGGCACTCATTGCGGTCATCCTGTTCACTCAACCCGCAATCGCCGGCGTCCGTACACTCGTAAGATCCGACGTACCGCAAGGGGTGCGACCCGCCTACGCACATTTGATGGAACACTACCAGGAGGGCGATACAGTCTACGTTTACCATTGGGCGATTGCGCCGCTCCGCTATTGCATGCTGCGTGATGACGTCGACTTCCCGTTTATCGCGGGGATTACCGCTCGCGCGGATTGGCAGTACTACATTCGGGAAATGGAGGCGCTATACGGCAGCGAGCGCGTTTGGCTGGTATTCATCAACACGCCAAAGCCCCTGGTGGGCGAGGAAGAAAAATTCTTCACGACCTGGCTGGACGCACGTGGCAAGCGCCTCGACACACTACGCGCCTCCGAATCCTGCGTGTACCTTTACGACTTGTCCGGCGACGATCGAAAGTGAAGGTTCTCCGCCGGAGCAAACTGCGAAGCACGTCGTTTCACCGATCCCTGGTCGTCCGCTTGGCCTGATGGGCGCAGCTCCGAGTCACGCTTGAATTACTGGAGGGGCGGTAAATAGCGGCCGCGGGCTATGATGTCCTTCGGGTCCAGCGCGCGTTTGATGTCGGTCGCGAGTTGCCAGAATGGGTCGTCACGGTTGGAGAGCTTTGGCAAGCCACTGAGGCCTGCGCGATACGGCACGTACCCTTCCGCCATGAGCGCATCGAACAGGGCGTGATAACAACGGCCCGCCGTTTCGGTTTCTTCGGCGTTTGCCTTGTCGAATGCGACGTTCAGGATTGCGACCATGGAACGCTCGTTGATCATGGTGAAGGTGGCGAGCGGCTCGAAGCGGTGTTCGGCAAAGACGGGCTCAACAATTTCCATGACGCGCAAGGCGTCCCGGCCGGTCATGGGAAGGACCGGCGAAACCCAAAGCAATCCGCCGCCGTAGTCGAGAGGATCGGAGGAGTCGTGGGGCGGCTTGGTGCGCAAGCGCCAGTGCGTCCCGCGCAAGGCGTCATTGGTGGGCTTGCCCTTTAGGGTGGAAAAGAGCGTTTCCAACGAGTCCAGCAATTCGGCGGGACGTTTGGCAAAGCCCATCCGGCTCAGTTTCGGCACGCCCCACCGGATCAGGTCCATCTTGCGGTCGCTGACGAATATCAGCTTGCCGAGCGAACCGACGGCTTTCTTCAGGGCGCGCCGCGTTGCGCAAACGTGACCCTCCGGACCGGTGATCGCGCTGCCTACATTCCACGCGCCAATCCCCATGGCGGAGCGTAAGCGCACGCGCTCGCTTTCCGGCAAGGGCGTCACGCCGTTGGTCCGTTCCCAGGGATAGATGCCGCGGCTGCTGAAGATGCGGTAGTCGTTGCCGATGTGCAGCGCCGCGGGAAGAAGTCCATCCATGCGCAGGGGGCGCAGCGCGTCGACCATGGGGCCGATGTCTTCGTCGCGCGGCACCGTGATATAGAAGAAGCAAAAGGACTCGGGTTTCGGCATGAGCCAGAGACCGAGCTTCGTGACGATGCCGAAGTTGGATTGACCGAAGAGACCGTCGATAAAGGGTCCGACGCCGTAACGGTACACGTGCGACGCCTTCGCGTTGGCGTAATGGCCGAAACCCGTCTGGACGACGCGCCCGTCCGCGAGCACGACTTCCATGCCGCAAGCGGTCAGGAAGTGATCGCCGTATCGCGTATGGCCGAAGCCGCGATCGAGGGTGTTGCCTACCAGGCTCGCGTCGAGTCCCGCGCCCGTGCAATCCATCCAGAGGCCCGTGCCGTTCGCTTGCAGGTAGTCGTAGAGTTGCCCCTGCGACACGCCGGGTTCGATGACGGCGTAGGCGAGTTCCGTGTTGACCTCGAGGATGCGGTTCATGCGGCTCAGGTCGACGATGGCCGCGCCTGCCGTGGGCGCGCAGGCGTCGCCGTAGCCCCAGTTCTTGCCGCGCGAGATGGGATATACGACGGTGTGGTATTGCGAGGCGACGCGCACGAGGGCCTGCACGTCTTTCGTAGACGTGGGATACAAGACGCAACAAGGCATCGTACCTTTGGCCTGCGTGCTGCGCGCGTAGCGTTGCAACGTCGCTTCCGTGTCATCAACTTTGTCAGGACCAAGCGCGTCGCGCCAGGCCGATACGACGTTACTCATCGTGGTGCGCCCGTTCGTTCAAGGCTTGCGACACGTGACCGGCCATGATCTCCGAGATGCGCCGGTCCACACCCAACGGCTGGGCGACGGTGTACGACACGTCGGGAAACGTTTCTGCCGCTTCGGCGCTCATGCGGGGTATGTCGCTCGTGCTGTGGCGGCCGGGCGCGAGGAAATAGGGCACCACGACGATTCGCTTCGCGCCGCGTTCGACGCAGCGCGCGAAGGCTTGGGCGAGCGTCGGTTCTGCGATCTCCATATGCGCGGGTTCGACGATGGAGATCCCCGTCGCAACGCCGAAATCGGCGGCTACGTCGATCAGCATGTCGTTCGCCGCCGGAAACTTCGACCCGTGGTCGACCAGAATGACCCCCAGCCCGTCCACGTTTTCAATCATGCATGTCCTTCTGACTTGGTTGAATACGCCGGATATCACCGGCCTTGGATGTAGCGCGCCGTCATCATATCACAGGGCATGGCGCGACGATGTCATGGCGACGTCGCGACGGAGGTTACACCGATAACTTCCGCACGGTCGCCGGGCCCTACGTTGACGATCCACGCGTCTTCGTCCGGAGCGAACGGGTTACTCTGTTCTACCGGCGCCACGAACGCGAGCTTGCCGTCTTCAACACTGCGCAATGGTATGCAGAAGTTGAAGTCCGAGTCGCTGACATAGGCGCCGTCGTAGACCGATGCGAAGGCAAGGCCGGTTCGGGTGAGAAGGGCCTCCGGTTGGACTTCGGCAATACGTACGTGTCCCACGCGGAGATCGTCGCGCACGGCAATCACCAATCCGCTGTCCGCTAGTTCAACCGATTCGATCACGTGCGCCGTGCGGCGCAAGTCGTTCTCGAAATGGACCACGCGACCGGTGAAGGAATCGAGATCGATACTGGCGGTGTCCGCATGAATATGAATCGAACCTGTTCGAGAATCAACGTCGATGACCTCACCGGTCAATTGCGGCGCATGCTGCAAGGCATCTCCGCCAACAATGAGCTGCGTTCCGCCGGTGAACCAGCGGCGAGCGACTTCTTCGCCTGAGAACCGAACGACGGCGAACTCGGCGTCGGTTTCGACCGCGGGATCGGCGATCCGGATCTTTCCGGAGCCGGTGTTAACGATAACGATATCGCGGGAGCCGGCGGAACTTTCGAGCGCGACTGATATCGCGACACCGTCCCCTTCCGCGGGTTCGATCGTTTGTGCGTAGCCGATCGCCGGCGTATCCGAGAAGGGCTCCGCGACACTGACAAAGCGGGACTGCAACGCCTCGCCGGTCCGGCGCGCGATAAGGTATTTCAGGATCTGGTGCTGCTTCACGGGCGACACGTGGGCGTCCGCGAGAATGGGTTCCGCGTCGGGCGCCAGAAGGTGAATGCGCAGTTTCGCGTTTGGATCCTTCTCGTGGGTCCATTCGCCGACGACGGGTCCGCCCGTCGCGCGCTGCACGTTGAACAAGTGTTGAAAGCCCGATCCGCGATAGCCGCTGTAGCCGCCGGTGTAGCCCTCGGGCGCCAGCGCGGGATCGTCGTAGATCTGCGCGAGCGCAACGTCTTCCCCGGCCAGCGTTCCCGGCGCGGGATCGGTCCACTGACCGGAGATCGCTGTGAAAGTTCCGGGCGGGCCGTGGAGACTGTAGTCGTGCTGCGCTCCGCCATCGATCGTGAAGCAATCGACGACGTAGGACCGGGCATCGTCCACATCGATCATCATGAGGCGACGGCGGTACTCGCTGGTCTGACCGTAGGTTTCCGCGGCGTCGATGTCCAGGGCGCGGGCGAAGTCCTTATCGGCAAACAAGTGCACGGTGCCGTGGCGGTTATTGGCCTGGCGCGAGGCGTCGACCGTGACGGTATTGTGCGTAATGGTGTTCTTGCTCCAGGTGTAGATTCCCGGGACGTAAGCGTTCATGAAATCGGGGTAGCCGGTGTCCGGCATCATGACCAGTTGGTTGGCAAAGAGCTCGAAGTGGAGCCGATCGAAGTGGCCGTGACCGCCTGCGTAGCCGTAGTACAGCGACAAGGAGACGGTGTTCGCAGGATTGTTGAGGATTGCCATGCCGTAACCGTCGAGCAGGCGCGATCGCACCGGCGGAATAGAGACCTCCTCCGGTTCGATGGGCGGATCGAATAAGGTGTCGAACCGCGTAAAGCCAGCGCCGCCCACGGCGCCGAACGATTGCAGGTGGGCGAGACATCGCGGGTCTTCATAAGCGCGATAGGCGTTTTGATACACGAAAGCGTCCTGGCCCACGAGACCACCGTAGACCGAACCGCTGTCGCCCAGCGACGGCGTGTGCATGCCAATGTTGACGATGTCGAGGACGGCATCGTAGAGCCTGCGCATTTTGGGAATGGCATACACGTCGTAGCCCGCGCGGTTCATGGCCTTCGCCACCGTGGTAAGGTTCACGACCCAGGAGAAGTTGTAGCCTGGCGAGGTCTCGTAGGGCGCGCCGTCGCGGTACACGAGATTGTAGAGCGCGTAGTTCAAGCCCGTCATCGCGTACGAATCGGTCGCGTTGTTCAGGATGCCGTCGAGCCACTCGTCCTGCTTGCCGTATTGCCGCGCGAGCGCCGCAAAGACGAGGGCTTTCTGGTGCATGCCGAAATTGCCGCGAATCTTTCCGGAGAAGTACGCGTCGATGCCCTCTTCCAACAAGTTGGCCTCGATGTTGGCGCGCACCTGTTCGCCGGTCTTGCCGGAAACGGTGGTGTCGTCGATGGCGTCCCAGACGTAGTCGTAGGATTCCGCCAGCATGGTGAGCACGCCGGTCGCCCATATGTGGTTGATGATCTTGCCCTCGTAGCGCGAACCGTTTGCTTCCTGCAATTGGCCGTAGCGAGACTGGCCGTGGTAGTCCATATTCGGATAGACCTCGGCGATACGGTCGAGCAGGACGGCGGATTTGCGCGCGTACTTCGCATCGCCGGTGAGGACGTAGGCGTGCGCGAGATACTGCGCGGCGGGGATGATGTGATTGCGCCAGGTCCAGTGATTCGCGTAGGCGACGAACCAGTACTTCTCGCCGTTCGGCCCGAGCCAGCCCCAGCCATCGTCGGCGAAGTCGCCCGTAAGGAGCGCGCGATCGTTGAGTCCGGAGGCGTAGAACGCGGCGTAATCGTTGCTCGGGTAGGTGCTGCCATCGACCGGGCACGTGACCTTGAAGGGCTGTTTCGGGTCGATGATCCAGGGATAGGTGCCGCCTTTCTCGTAAATCTGCTGCCCGCACTGAGGGCAGCCCGCCGTGCCCACGTTGAACGCACGGGGCACGTCGGCCGTGGGCACCAGATCGCGCAGCGCCGCATCGTCCCACGCCATCCACTCGTCGGCGCGTTCGATGACGGTACCGGCGATGGCCCTGGCCTGGTCGTAGGTCTCGACGTTCTTCCGCGCGGTCGCGATCTGCTCGTCGGTCACGAGCATGCGTTGGGTCTTCAGCGGAAAATGGGGTTCGCGAACCGTGGGCGGCATCAGATCCGAATGGACGCGCAGCGTGACGAACATAAACAACAGCGTGACGACAAGGGCAAGTTTCCTGGGCAAGATGACGTTTCCTTTCCACGCGCGGGGTGACGCAATGTGTTGCTCTGTTATAGCCGATGTAATCTCCGCTTCGCTACCACTCTTCGAGGACGCGCGCGGTTGCTGTGGAGAAACCACTTCGCAGAGTGCTACCGTCAAGGTGAGAGAAGAGGGGGAAGGAAAAATGGGGACAGCTACCATTTTCCTTTTCGGTTATCGAGTGACGGGGAATGCGCTGAGAAGGAAAATGGAAACTGTCCCCATTTTTCCCGAGTGCTAACCGTCATGGCGAAAGAAACCGGGGCAAGGAGAAGACTTCCGAGGAAGGGATAACATCCGATGGCAGCAGTACTGATCGTTCTGGCGAGTCTGGGTGCGGCGGCGGAACCGTTGGTGTTCGAGACCGATTCGTTCCGGTATGTCATGTCTGAAACGGCGACAAGCGTCGCGTTTGTGGACAAGGCGACCGGCACCGACTACTGCAATGCGGCGAGCGCGGCGCCTTTTGCCACGTGGATCGACGACGCGGCGCGTCCGGCGACGGCGGCGCGAATGGATGGCGGGCTGCTGCATATTCAGTTTGGCGACGGCAATCGCGATGCGGCGTTTCGCGTGACTCCACAAGCGCGGCGGCTGGAGTTTGAACTGGTGTCGTTGCGCGGCGCCACGGATGGATTGCAGGAACTGCACTTTGCGTCTATTCCGCTAACGCTCGCGGGCGCGCTCGATGAACCTTTCGCAGTGAGTCCGTTGGCCTTGAACCTGGAAACCTATTGCGCGGAGATCCCGGGGCACACGGCGACGCTATCCGGCGCGAAATGTTTTTCCAAGCTCGGCATGGAAGGCGCCGCCGTGGCGATCGTGGCGTGTCCGTCCGGTGACCTGCGCGACGCGTTGAAAGACGCAATTGCCGCAGCCGACGCGATTCCGAATTCCGACAAGGGTGGCCCCTGGGCACTGGATGCGGAGATCAATCACCAGTCTTACTTCCTCGATACGTCCGGCAAGGTCAACGAGGAAACGGTGGATTCCTGGATTGCCATGCTGAACGGCCTGGGCG
This sequence comes from uncultured Nitrospiraceae bacterium, assembly GCA_964632865.1. Classification (GTDB taxonomy): domain Bacteria; phylum Hydrogenedentota; class Hydrogenedentia; order Hydrogenedentales; family SLHB01; genus JAHDWY01. The sequence goes on along the minus strand of CAZWDH010000026.1, from coordinate 24,665 downwards.
TTGACCAACTCGATCTGCACGCGGGCTACGCGTTTCGTTTCGGTGACTACGCGCCAAATCCGAAGGAGTACCCGAACGGCCGGGCCAGCCTGAAAGCCGTCGTGGACCGGCTCCACGAAGCGGGCATTGCCGTGGGCCTGCACACCTACGCCATGTTTATTGCGAAGGATACGCCCTGGGTAACGCCGGTGCCCGATCCGGGCCTTGCGAAAAACGCCGAGTTTACCCTCGCCGGCGATCTTACGGCCGAAGACGCGGTCGTGCCGGTCGCGGAGTCGACGGAGAACATGTCGCCGCTGACGGGGTTCCACCATCGCAACAGCGCGACGATTCAAATCGACGACGAATTGATCGTGTTTCATGGCGTGTCCAAGGAACCGCCTTTTGCGTTCACCGAATGCGAGCGTGGCGCGTTGGGAACCACGCCGGCGGCCCACGCGGAGGATGCGAAGGTCTACCATCTCAAGGAGTGCTTCGGGCTTTTCGCTCCGGACCCCGATTCGGAGTTGTTCGGCAAAGTCATCGCGGAGACGGCGAAGACCTATAACGAATGCGGCTTCGACATGATGTATATGGACGCGCTGGACGGTTCGGATGTAATCGACCTGAAAGGCGGCGGCCAGTTTGCGTGGTACTACGGGGCCAAGTTCACGTACGAACTCGTGCGGCAATTGAACAACGCGCCGTTGATGGAGATGAGCACCTTCGGTCACCACCTCTGGGCGGTGCGTTCGCGGATGGGCGCGTGGGACGCGTGCCAACGCGCGCCGCACACCTTCGCGGACATTCATGTGTTGTCCAACAGCGAATGGAAGAAGCACTTCCTCCCGACGAACCTGGGGTGGTGGGGCATCTTCCGGTGGAGCGGCGTGCAGCCGAAGCGGTCGCTCCCGGTAGACGTGGAATACATTTGCGGCAAGGCCCTCGGCACCGACAGCAGCCTATCCCTGTTGTTGGGATTCTCGCCGAAGACTTATCCGGACAGTTTTAACCAGCAACGGCTCGGTTCGATCATCAACCGTTACGAGACATTGCGTCTCTCCGGCAAGGTGCCGCAGGCCGTGCGCGACCGGCTCGCCACACCGGGGCAAGCCTTCCATCTCGAAGACGGCCCGGACGGCACGTACGCATTCCGTCCGGTCGCGTTTGCGCGACACGACATCGCGTCGCCGGACGGCGCCGATACCTGGGTGATCGACAACCCCTACGGAGAACAGGCGCCGCGCATCACGATCGAAACGCAGCTTTCCGCAGCACCGTACGATGCGCCGGACTCGGCGTTGATCGAAGACTTCTCTAACCCCGCGGCATACGGGCCGGTGCAATGCAACGATGGCGTCACGGCTACCTTTTCAATTGTCGACACGCCGGTGAAGGACGCTCCGGTCAGCGCATGCCTCACCGCGACGAACCAGAGCGCCGAACGCCACCGCGCGTGGGTGACGGTCGAGCGTTTGTTCGAGCCTTCCGTCGACCTGAGCGGCCGGGGGCTTGGCTTGTGGGTGCACGGCGACGGAAAGGGCGCGCTACTGAACCTGCAAATCCGCAACCCGAAGCACGTGACCTTCGCGTTGACGGAGCACTACGTTCGCCTGGACTTCACGGGATGGCGCTACGTGGAGTTGATAGACACTGAAGACTACCGCATCGAGCAGTACGAATGGCCGTATTCGCGCCCGCGCAGCGAATGGGAGGACAACCTCGCTTCGGCCATGGGATTCGCCTATCCCGTGTACCACGCTCATCTCAACTACGGACAAATTGGCGAGCTGCACCTCGCGCTGAACGACCTTCCGCCGGGCGAAGAGGTGCAGGTGTTTCTGGGGCCGATTCGCAGTATTCCGCACAAGACGGTCTCCTTTGCCAATCCGGAGCTGACGTTCAACGGCCAGCGCGTCACGTTTCCAGTCACGCTGGAGAGCGGGCACATGCTCGAATATACCCCGCCCAGCGCGTACATCGTTTGCGACAAGAACGGCGAACGCCTCACGACCGGCACGACCGGCGGGGACGCGCCGATGCTCCAACCCGGCGCGAACGCGGTGGAGTTCACGAGTGAGGCGCCCGATGGCGCGACGCTTCACGCGCGCGTCACGTTGACGACGGCTGGGGAGGCGATTGGGGAGTAGCGGAAGGGCAATTCGTAGTAAATAAATTCGAAATCCGAAGCACGAAATCCGAAACAAATACGAATGACCAAAATACGAATGGCCTCTACCACGGTTCCATTGCGCTGAGGCGAGACCCAGTTTGGCGGGCGTGCATCGGCGATGCATAATGTTGCCTATGAAAATGACTCTCGATATCGACCCGAATTTAATCGCGAAAGCGGTCGTACTTACCGGCGTTCAGGACAAGGCGACTTTGGTCCGCATGGGACTCGAATCTTTGATCGCTCGCGAAAGTGCGCGGCAGCTTGCTGCCTTGGGGGGAACTGCACCGGGTCTGAAATCTGTTTCGCGAAGGCGTCCGGGGAAAGCGAAGTGATATTCGCGTGCAGGCCTTGGCGTTGCGTTGTAGGCTCTTGCGTCGCGGGTATGAAAACCCGCGCTCCTGGGGGGCCTCGTTGCACCATCTCCCCGCGCCCGTTACGATTAACGACGCACTACCCAACCAACCCCCAGGGAGGAACTTCGCCATGGCGCGCTATTCACTCAATGAGTTCGTGCAACAGACCGGTCAGCGGGAACGGGGTCAGGGGTTGTTTGAACTCGAAACCGACCGCTTGCTCGAAGTGAATCTCAACGGCACGGTATGGATGAAGACCGGCGCCATGGTCGCGTACCGCGGCAACGTGAAGTTCACGCGGGAAGGCGTGCTCGAACACGGCGTCGGCAAACTCCTCAAACGCTCCTTCACGGGTGAAGGCACGAAGCTTACCAAGATGGAAGGCCAGGGTTCGGTGTACCTCGCGGACACGGGAAAGAAGATCATCATCTTGAATCTTCAGAACGAAGCCATTCACGTCAATGGCAACGATCTCCTCGCCTTCGAGCCGTCGATCCAGTGGGACATCAAGCTCATGCGGAAGGTCGCGGCCATGCTATCCGGCGGGCTCTTCAACGTGCGCCTCGAAGGCACCGGCATGGTTGCCATTACTTCCCACTACGATCCCATGACCCTCCGCGTGGACGGCACGCACCCGGTCTACACCGATCCCAACGCGACCATCGCCTGGTCGGGCACCCTGCAACCCGAGTTCAAGACCGACGTGTCCCTCAAGACGTTCTTCGGACGCGGCAGCGGCGAATCGATCCAGATGGCATTTCAAGGGAATGGCTTCGTCGTGGTGCAACCGTACGAGGAACTGCATCTTCAAGCCCAGCAGGGCAGCGGCGGGTAAGGACAAGCTTCCCGACAGACACCAACGATACCGGCAACCCAAAGTTGCATTCCAAGTTCGCGAGGATTCTTCTTCGCGCTTGCTGCATAATGAATCGGCCTGACGAGATCGTTGCGCGAGACACACGCTGGAGCCGGAATATGGGGATACGTCGAAGCATTCACGTCGCGGGGCTCGTGCTTGTCCTGGTTCTGTCGGGCGCCCGGTGCGCCAGCACTTCGCAGAAAAAGGCGGACAAACCGAAAGAGGAACCCGTCGAAGCGGCGCCCCAACTGATGGAACTGAGCGCGGATGAGCTTCGGCGAGAGATCCGTGCCTATGTCGAAGCGCAGCTCCGCGAGCGGGACGGCCAAGACCGGGCAGCCGGCACCGGGAAGAGCGGCAACCAGAACCGCCGGGAACCCTTGTCGCGGGAGGCCCTGGCCCAACGCGCGCGGGAACTCATCAAGGTTCTCCGGGAGCGAGTGCACGAAGATCTGATGGCGCGCATTGAGCAGGATTTCGGCGTGCCCGCCGCGCCCCAAGTCGAGTCAGTCGGGCTCGAGGCCGTCGATGACTCGGGAAACACGGTTACCGTGGACGTGCCCGTAGAAACCCGGGAACTCCGCAAGCTGACCCTCCCGGCCAACCGCGCCAAGATGCACGCACTCGTCGGCGAAGAAGACCTGACTCTGGCGCTGTATACGGACGTGCCGTCCCCAATCGTTCCCGAGGAGGCGGAGGTGTTCGTGCGGCACTACAACGGCGATGGCGCCGCCGCGATTGCCATGGAATCCCGGCTAATCGTAACCCTCAAGGGCGGTGAGTGGGTAACCGGAGATGGCAGCAAACGCGTCGCCAACGTCATCGCGATTCGGGGGCTGGACATTACGGAAGGCCTCCTCCCGGAGAACACCAACCAGCGCTACGACGACAGCATGTTTGTCGTCCTGGAAGATGCGAATGGCGAGTTCGAAGTATTCGAGTACCGGATGACCACGGAATCCAGCAGCGAGGAGAAAGGCGTAGGGCGGCTGGATTCCAAGCAGGTCACCTATGTGCGCGGCCTCCATCGCGGCAAGGACCCCGGCTACCGCCTGAAGGGCGGAAGCGCGGACGGCACCCGCGTGGACATGGAGGGTACGTACAAGATCGCAGGCGCGAACATCCACTCCGCGTATGCCAAACGCACGATCACCAGCGAGACCCCCTTGAAAGACAACGTGTCTCTCGGGTGCCAGGTGGTCGCCGCGGGCAAGACGCCGTTCGAGAAGTCCCTCGTCTTTACCCTCGACGAAAAGGGGGTGAAGGAGTTCCCCTACACCATCGTCGATCAAGAGGAAATCGCATTTCTGGACCAGTCGCTCCAGGAAAAGGGAAAGCAGTCGGTCCTGGTTCATGCCATCGCGCGGGACCTGTAGCGAAGGGCGTCGATTCGGCGCTTCAGCGGCGTGTGCGGCCGCTGCGTCGGCTGAACAGGCCGGGCGGCGACTCTCTGGGGACCCGAGTTTGCGTTGGCTGCGCCTCCGGTTCTTCCGCTGGAAGAGGAACGTCCACCACTTGCGGGCCCGTGCGGACGCTCAGGGGTGCGACGAAGAACGGGATATCGACAAACCACCGATTTTTCCCTTCTCCCATCGAACCCTCATCGTCTTTTCCGTTCTCGCCGACGCTATAGACGACGTAGGACCCGTCTCCGCGCTGCAGGTAACGCAGCGGTATATTGCCGCCAGCGTAATTGTCCATGGGTACTTCGGCCAGAAAGTCCGGCACCAGTTGTTGCAACGTGTCGGGGAGCACCCCACTCGCGAGCCGGTACCGTTCCACGGCAATAGCGGCACGGGCAACGTCGAACTGGGTGCGGATGCGCCATTCCGCATCGTAGGCCCTATCCAAGGCCGGTAAGGTCATTGCGGCCAGCGGCGTGAACAGCGCAGTTTCTTCCTCGACCCAGTCATCTTCAACAAAGAGATTCGGGGCAGGACGACGCAATTGAATCTTTCCGCCGGAGGTGAATAGTCGGTGATAGCCCCGCAACATGGCCATGCGTTCCGCCTCAGCCGGTCCCGCCAGTTGCCAGAAGATCGTGGTGGAATCCGCCAGCGAGCCACCACGGCCAAAGGGATAGCCCGCAAGCAGTTCTAGTGATGCGACCGCGCGCAGTGCGTTCGTGCCTTCTCCTTGTATTGCCCGGTCCAGAATCATGCGGTCCTCGGGCGCTGGCATGGCATTCTCAAATCGTTCGCCGAGTTCGGCGAGAAGTTCGTCCGGCAACACAGACCGATTTATGATGTCTTCTGTCGAGTTGTATGCGATGCCAAAGACCGCAATCCGGACCAACTGCGAAATGATTATGGGCTCTTCCGCCAATGAATTGGCGAGGGGGAACATGGCTTCAATGGACGCGACTGCCTCGTCCGGCCGATCTGCAATGGTCCAGTGCAACGAGTCGAGGGCGAGTTCGCGCGCTAACGCGCGAACTCTGGCCAAATTCGGCAACTCGACTGCGTAGAAACCCCGCCGTAGATCCATTGGATACCGGCTGCCCATATTCGGGTCCTGGGCCAAGGCTTTGAGTTCAGGGGCGACATTCGAAGTTACCGAGCGCCAATAGTCTTCGGTAAGGTCCCACACCCGTCCATTCAGTTGATTGCCTCGACTAATCTCACCTCCGCCGACGATGAGTACACGATCTTCCACTTCTGCCAGGGAATCTGCACTTGCCACTTGCTCCCTGAGTTCGGACCAGAAAGGTTCCGTGAGAGCATCTGTTCGGTCGGCGACGTCCATGTACGCGAGCGCGCGGTTTTGGTCATCCGGCACTGCGGGATACCACGCATCCAGTTCTTCGAGAGTCACGGGGTAGCCGTGGGCGCGCCAGTAGGATTCATAGGCGGGGCGCATGGGCCAGCCGAGCCAGACGAACATGAGGACCACGATGGCAAGCATCGCGTAGGCGACGGTGCGCGGCGCGCCGGTCAGCAGCGTGGCGTCCGCGGACACGTGTTGCGCGGGGTCCTGTGCGGCGGCGGCGGAATGCCGTCGACGCCGCACTTCGAGCGCCACGCCCGTGAAGGGCAGGGGGATCAAAGAGGCCCAACCGAGGCACGTAATCAAGGCCTCTGCAAAGGCAATGCCCTGGTAACCCGACGAAGGCGCCGCAGTATGCAAGGGGTGGTACAAGACCAGCGCGGCCACGGCCCACACGCCGGCGGCGATGAGAACGGAACGCACCGAGAGCACACCGCTCCGCCACGCGCGAATGTACGTGGCCACGGCGTAGGCAATGGCAACCGCGGGCAGGAGGATGCGCGTGTCCTGCCAATCCAGAAGCCGCTCGTCGTGGAGCGAGAACAGACATCCTGCCAGCAACCCTTCCAGCACCAGTAGCCCGGCGATGGTGCGGTTGCCGCCGTTCATCAACGGCCACGCGATGAGGGCGACGAGAATTCCGCGGCTGAGCAACACCCAGAGCACCTCGCGGTACGAAGTCACGCCGATCGCCAGGGCATCCGGGACGATGGTCGTGACGAAGTATTCGCCTGCGAGAACGAAATGAAAGGCGACCACTGCCAGAATGACGGGGACGAGCACCGTCGCACTGGTTACCAGTCGCGCAAATGCGAATTGGGCGCTGGTCAAGGGATGCAGCAGTTGGGGCATCGACTTGCTGGTTCCGCGGCGGAGTTGTCCCAGTCCGGTGGTCGCGCCGTAGATGACCGCGCCGAAGGCAACACCCGCGAAGGCCGGCAGCGTGAGCATCAGGCGGTATAACTGATTAAAACCGTTGTCGCGGTCCGCGATGAGCCACATGGCCAGCGGTATAACGCTGCTTACGACTGCTGTCACCAAGGGCAGCACCCACCAGGAACGCCGCAGGTCGAACCAGACTTGCGCGGCCAGGGGCGTGCTGAAGGGCCGGCTGCGCCCGGGCAGGGGTGCGGAAATGTAGCGCGGCCATTCCCAGAACTCGGGAATGCCGATGCCGCGCCCTACGCGTGCGGCATGCACCGCCGCGATACCGATGCCGTATGCCGGAGCGAGCGAAAGCAACAAGAGCATCGCCAGAAACCCGTTTTCGACCGTGAGGCCGCGAAGAATGTGGTGGATGTATTCGCTTCGCGTCAGGTAGTAGAAGGCCGCAAGGATGATGAACACGCACAAGAGCGTCGACAAACCCGAGATGGGTTTCCGCAACCAGTCCAGGGTTTGTGCGGCGACGTACACCAGCGTGATGGCAAGTACGCTGCCGAACCCCGGGTTTTCGCCGAAGATGACTTCGCACGCTCCCACAAACAGCAGCGCCGTCACGAATACGAACACCGTCCGCGCGGCAAACGCGACGCCTACGGCCGCCGACACCGGCACGGGAAGGTGCAGGATACGTTCCGAGAATCCGCCGACGAGATGGCCGGAGTAATCCGTGCTCAAGATGAGCAGCAGCGCCGTCAACATGGGTGCGCCGACCACAAAGAGCAAGGTGAACTCGCGATAGTTGTTCCAGGCGGCTCCACCCATTTCGGTCCAGAGGAACGCCAGGCAGAGCAGGCCGACGATGACGCACCATCCTGCGATGACGCCCGCGACGCGGCACTCCTCCCAGGCGAGGGCTTTAATCATTCCGCCAAGGCCGCTGCGTTCGCGGCGGAGCGTGGCGTCTGCATAGGTTGAGTTCGTATTCATGGTTGTGTTCCCACTCGAGCGTGTTGATGTGCGAGGTGCGTGTATGCGTAGCCAATCGTGTGGCTTGCTCCCGCGATGTAGCGTTTGATCGAGGCCTTCGTTGAATCGCGCCCCGAAGGGGCCAAAACAGGACAGCCCAGGGCAACGCCCTGGGGACTGGATGAGATTAAACCGCAAACCCTGAAGGGGCGTAACACGGTCTTCCAATAGGTACCAGTGAAGATTACTCCTTGGTTGTTTCGCCCTTTCAGGGCTCGGCGAGCCGGGAATCGTCGCATGCCCGGGGCGTTGCCCCGGGCTGTTCTGTTTTGGCCCTTCGGGCCAGATCCATGGCGTTCCGGTTTCGCGGACTCTGTTGACGGTCTGTGCGTTTCGGTTCGAAGAAAGCCCGCGTCCTTCCGCCGAATTCCCTGACCCTGTGAATGGTCGATGGTGCGCTGGCGGAACTTCGCATCGAATAAGGTACCCGATCCTGCCGTTCTTCGTTCATTCATGGTTACGCGACCGCCTGCATGGTTTGGCTTCCAACGACCCGGGCAACGAAGATGGAATCGAGGGACGGCGACGTCTCATCCAGAATGCGCGCGCCGGCTTGTTCGAGTTGCGCGCGCGTGGCGTCCGCCGCGCCGTGGGTGATGACCGCCCATTCGCGGCCTTCGCCTTCCACGTGCAACACGCAGGGGATTTGCGGGAAGGAGGCCACCGGTTGATCGAAGGAGACCACGCGCCGGTGGTGCGTGGCTTTCAGTTCGTCCATGGGCATGTGGAGCGCGAGCTTGCCCTGGTGAATCATCGCCACGTCGTCGACAACCCGCTCCACCTCGTCCAGCAAATGTGACGAGAAGATGACGGTGCGACCTTCTTCGGCCACGGACCGCACTACCACGGCGAGGATGTCGCGCCGCGCCACCGCGTCCAACCCGGACGAGGGCTCGTCGAGCAAGAGCAGCGGTGGGCGATGCGCCAGGGCGAGCAACAGCCCCGCCTTGGCTTTCTCCCCGCGCGAGAGGTTACGGATCCGCGTGTCCGGCGACAGGCGGAACTGCTCGCGGAGCCGTTCCGCGTAGCTCTCGTCCCAATCCGGGTAAAAGGCCTGCGTATAGCGCAACGCTTCCTTGACCCGCATCCAGCGCGGCAGGTCGCGATCCTCCGAGAGATACCCGATTCGCGAAAGTACCGCTGGCGGATTCCGCGTGGGGTCGACGCCGAAGACGCGGACCTCCCCCTGCTTCGGCGTCAGCGCGCCGAGAATGTGCTTCATGAGCGTCGTCTTGCCCGCGCCGTTCTCACCCATGAGGCCGAAGACGCGTCCCTTGGTGACGTCGATGCTGACGTTGTCCAGCGCGAGCTTCTTTCCGAAGCGGCAGGTGAGGTTGCGCACCGTGACCAAGGATTCCGACTGTTGTTCTGACATGACTTATATCCCCTCTGCCTTTGGTGTTTGCCCGTTTAGTATCTTGTCGCGTTCGCGGACCAGCGCGATGAGCGCTTCCACGCCGTAGCCCAGGTTACGGCCTTCGACGATAAGGGTGTCCGCGCGCTGCGACAGAATGCGTTTGCACTCGTCGTCCGTGTAGGGCGTGGTCGCGGCGCCTACGTAGGTGCCCGCGCCGCGTTTCTTGTAGATGAGCCCGGCGGTCTCCAGTTCCCGGTAGGCCCGGACGACCGTGTTGGGATTGATGAGAAGCTGTTCCGACAGGGCGCGTACGGAGGGCAACTCGGTATCCGCAGGAAGCCGCCCGGTAGCGATGAGATGCTTAATCTGTTGGACCAGTTGGAGATAGAGCGGGAGTCCGTCGCCCTGATTCACGGTAAGATGTAACATGATGCCCGTCACTCCGTGTGGGGTGGTACAGTTTCACTGTGTCGAAAGTGTAACACACTTTTTGGAGGCCGTCAAGGGGCAATAGGACGTATGGGACGTATAGGACGTATAGGACAAAGACTGCTCGCGCGAAGCCGACCTAATCGGTGGATGGTTGCCGGGGGAGGTGTGATCCGACTGATCAGACCGATCAGTCGGATCAGTCGGATCGATGCGGCCAGTGCATTCACCGCTTGAATGCGGTCCCATGCGGTAGTACCATCCACGCGTACACTTCCTGAGAGTAATCATGGAAACCACCCGCAATTTAACGTTGATGGACGGCACGTGTCGCATGGCATGCGAATCGGAGGATGCCGACACGCCGCACCATCCTTGCGGGACCATTCCCAGGCCATCCCAGCCGCAACCGAACGAATCGCCGACGGCGCATCGCTCGCTCCAACGGCCACTCCGCGTTTCGCGGGAAGTGCACTCCTGATGGTTCACCACGGCGCGCGCATTGTTGACGTGTTCGTCCAGCCGGATATCCGGCGGAAACGTCTCGTCGCGGTGGTCACCACTTCCGAACCGGGTCTCATCAAGCTCCGCATTGCGGACACGGCCTGTGCCACCGAGGGCGAACCGGGCAAGCTGGCCTTCGAGTTTCCGGACTGTACCTTCTGGTCGCCGGAATCGCCGGTCTTGTACACGCTGGAGTGTGAACTTCATGTTGACGGATCGGTGGTGGATTCCAGGACGGTCCGGTTCGGCATGCGCGAATTCTCGGTGAAAGAGAACCGGTTCTGCCTGAACAACAAACCCTTCGTGGTTCGCGGTGTGAACTGCCGCGGGTCTGTCGGCGATATCCGCAGAGACCTTGAACTCGCCAAATCGGCGGGGTTCAATCTCGTTGCGTTCAATCGCCACTCGCCCGCACCGGAAGCACTGGACGCCGCGGACGAACTCGGACTCCTCGTTCTTGCAGATATCACGGGCGAGACGAACGACGCAGCACTGTCGGGGGAAGAACTCGAAAACGCCGTATCGCGGGATCGCAACCATCCCTCGCTAGTCATTTGGAAGATTCCACGCGCGGACGGCGACGATGCGGATCTCAAAGCCGCGCGCGACCTGGATCCGAGCCGGATTATTCTGGACGGCGCGCGGTGCGTGCGGCCGTACCGCGACGAGGCGGAACCCTATGACGATCTTCGGATTTACCATCGCGGTCCGGTGGATCGCGCCATCGCGTTGCATCTCGAACACAGCGGCGATTCGGATCGGCTTACGCTTCTCTCGGGCTTTGGCTTCGGGGGGCTCGAAGACCCCTCCGCCTCGACACTTCCGGAAGCGGCGCAGGCCGGTTTTGCAGCCCGCGAGCTGGACCGTGTGTTCGGAGATGTGGCAGGGATGGCCACGGCCGCGCGGGACGTGCATACCCCGGCAATCAAACTTCAGGTCGAAGCGCTGCGCTTGAACGGCAAGCTCGCCGGCTATTGCCTCGACCAACTGTGTGACGACGACTCGCTGCCGGGGGCGGGCGTGCTCGACCGCGAATCGCGGCCCAAACCGATCCACGGAATACTCAAGTCGCTGCAAGCGCCGCTGCTTCCCGTGATTCTGATCCCGAAGACGAACCTCGTCCCCCGGGAAGAAGTGAACGTCAGCGTGTCGCTTGTGAACGACGAGCGGAACGAGGCCCGAGCCGATCTGTCGCTCCAGGTGGTTGGCCCCACGAACCAGGTGTTGTGGAAGAAGAAACGCAACATCAAACTGCCCCGGGGTGGGAAGGAAATCTGGAGTGGGACCATCTCTGCCTCCGGGTCCGTCGGTAACCATCAGTTTGTCGTCCGTCTGATGCAGGGGCATAAGGTGATCGCGCAGAACGCGGTCAATCTTCATGTCGTTGAATCCGTGCAGGCCTGCGACGTGGACGTTCACGTCGTCGATCCGAACAAGGAATGGCGCGAAACGTGTCTCCGGCTTGCAAAGCCGGGGGAATTGAAGGCCGCGATTCACATCGTGCCGCCTCTCGGCAACACGGTTCGCGCCTATCCGGAAAGCGAACTGGGACACGTCCTCGCGGAAGTGCGGGGCGGCGCGGTGGCGCTGGTGTTTGGACCGCCGGACGATTGGAATCAGTTCGCGGAGCGTGTGGACAACGCGATCGCCGCAACCGGCCGGGACGCGACAGGCGGTCCCATCGGCGTGTTTCACTACGTCAAGATCCATCCCGTGTTTGATGGCTTGCCTGCGCGCTGTTTCATGGGGCAACCCTATCGCAATGTCGTTCCGCCCCGGACTTTTGCCGAATCCGGCGACGACGACATCACGGGCGCTTTCGATCTGCGGCCCGTGCAGTTGCAGGACGATGCCGCCGAGCCGGCATGGTGGGGTACAGACCTTCTCGTGCGCCGGTACGGCAGCGGCCGCATCGTGTTTACGCACCTGCGGATCATGGACCACCTCGGCCGGGATCCCGTAGCGGACCGCATCTTCGTGAACATGCTCCGCCATTTCTCACGCCGCTCCGTTCCGTCGGAAGAAACCTTGCCCGCGCCGCAGGAAGCCATTGACTGGTTGCGCCGCGAGAAGTTGCACCGTCTGCGCCAGTGGCTGGTCATCGGCATGTTTCCCAACTGGGGCGGCAAAGGGCATGAAACCGTGTACCCACCCGAAAAGAGCGTGGACCTTGCAGCGACCTATCCCGGCTGGTACACGGCCATCGAGTGGAAGCGGTGGTATTCGCTCGCGGATTTCGGCCACTGCATCGACTTGCAGGAAGCCTTCAGTCCCGTGCACGCGAAGACACCGCAGTACGACTACGGCACTGGCTACGCCTACGCGGAATTCAATTCCGCGGCGCGGCAGGCGGCCACGGTGCATTTGCAGGTGCAACATGCGACCAAGGTGTGGCTGAACGGCGCGCTCGTGCACGAGAGCAAGGAGCATTTGCCTGCGGGCGCTTTCGCGGATCACCGCGAATCGGTCAACGTCAAGCAAGGGCGCAATACGGTGCTTGTGAAGGTCTCGAAAACACCGGGCGAGTTTCAGTTCTCTTTCGACCTCGAATCGGCTACCCGGGATCCCTTGCACTTGAACTGGTGGCGATAGCGAAATACTTCCGAGGAGGTTATGTTATGGACCGCTGCCGCATGCCTTTGATGCTCCTTGCCGCCTTCGCGTACCTGACTCTGATACCGGCCGTGCCGGCCCAACTCGAACCCATCCCCGACAAGACGGTCGTGCTCACCTTCGACGACGCGGTGAAATCGCATCTCACTGTCGTGGCGCCGATCCTCAAGGAGCATGGGTTCGGCGCAACCTTCTTCATTACCGAATGCTGGATGTCGGATACGGAGAACTTCCTGTCGTGGGAAGACGTGGGCGAACTGCACAAGATGGGTTTTGAGATCGGCAACCACACCTGGAATCACGCGGGCATGAACACGCCGAAACACACCGCCCATCTTGCGGGGCAATTGGCGCTGGTCGAATCGGAGCTCAAGAGAGTGGGCGTGCCGAAGCCCGTGAGTTTTGGATGGCCCGGCAACGGATTCTCGCCGGAAGGCCTGGAAATTCTGAAAGCAAACGGGTATCTGTGGGCGCGGCGCGGCATGCAGCCGGAAGTGTTCTACGGCAAGCTCGACCCCGGCCCCCTGTACGATCCGGCGCGGCACGATCCCCTGTTGATCCCGTCGGCGGGCGACGCGTATCCGCAGTGGACCCTCGAAAACTTCAAGGCCTCAGTCGATCGCGCCGGGAACGGCAAGATTGCCATCGTACAATTTCACGGCGTGCCGGATATTGCGCACCCCTGGGTGCACACGCCGCCGGAACGGTTTGCGGAGTACATGGACTATTTGAAGGATGGCGGCTTCAACGTGATCGCCATGCGCGACCTCGGACGATACGTGGACCCGGCCGCGCGACCCGATGATGCGATGCGGCTGGTCCGGTACAGCGGCCGCACCGTGGAGTATCCGGCTGAGGCGGCGTCGACGCGCGAGAACCTTGCCTTCTGGGCGCCCATCATGCTCCACGATCACGGTTACTCCATCGAGGAGGCCGCAGCCGTCTGCTGGTATCCCGCGGACTTGATGCAAGCCAAGATCGACGCGCTCGAGAACGAACCAAGGCCACACGACGAAGGCACCGTCAAAGTGCTTCCCTACCCCGGGGGACGGCATCCGCGCATCGGGTTCCTTGAAGGCGCAGTCGATCCCATGCGCGGCACGAAGATCAGCGTGTTCCCGCCGTGGGAGAACGGCGGCTACGTGGTCGTCGACTTGCCGGAAGCGATCTTCAGCAATCTCGGGTTGACCTATCTCGCGCACACGCACATTCCCACGATCTGGGACCAGCAACATGTGTTCATCGATAACGTGGACTGGAAATCGCGCGACGGTGGCGGCTGGGAGAACGCGTGGCGGCTGCCTAATGACATCCGGTTCGGCGGTTCGGCCGTTTCCGATGCGAGCGGTGTGAACTTCACGCTGTGGCTCGAGAATGGGACGACGGAACCGTTGGCGGAATTGCGCACGCAGGTCTGTCTCATGCTCAAAGGCGCGGAAGGCTTCAACGGGCAAAAGGAAGAGGGACGGCGCTTCGAAGACGGTGTAGCGGCGATTCAGTCTGATGATGGCACGCGGTGGATCCTGGTCGCCTTCGACCACTACCGTCGCGTCTGGGGCAATCCGCCGGTGCCCTGCATCCATTCCGATCCGGTGCTGCCCGACTGCGCGCCCGGTGAGCGGGTGGAAGTAACGGGCCGCATGTGGTTCTACGAAGGCGAGGATGTGGACGGTGAGATCGCGCGGGCGCAGGCTTCAATTCACCCGGTGGAAGATCGGTAGCCGCGCGCCCATATTCGCTCGCCAAAGAACACCCGACAATTGGAGAGGACGATGACGCTGCCAATGATTGCGATTGTGTTGAGCCAACTGGTGCATGGCGCGGAAGCCGTTGAACCGTTGCCCGGCACGGAGCCATTGACCATCACAGGTGAACCTGTCGAGGCCATGGTCGCGGGGATCGATGCGCATCTCATGCAACTGATCGACGCGAGCGTCGCGAACCGGACGCAGTATTGGCAACGAGACTTTTCCTCGCCCGATGCGTACGCGCAATCGGTTGAACCCAATCGGCAGCGCCTTGCCCGCATCATTGGCGCTCACGAGGAGCGCGAATCGGGTCCGATGGAATTGGTCGCGACGACCGAGTCGCCTGCCCTCATCGCGGAGAGCGATGCTTATCGCGTGTACGCCGTTCGCTGGCGCGTGCTGCGCGAAGTCTACGGCGAAGGCTTGCTGATCGAGCCCAAGAACAAAGCCATTGCAAACGTCGTGGCTCTTCCCGATTGCGACTGGCCGCCGGAAGCGTTGCTTGGCCTGGTCGAGGACGTGCCTGCGGACGCGCAATTCGCGCGGCGGCTTGCGCAAAGCGGGTGCCGCGTGATCGTTCCCACATTGCTCGATCGACGCGATACGTACTCCGGCAACCCGGACATTCGCATGACCAACCAGCCCCATCGCGAGTTCGTGTACCGCGCGGCGTATGAACTGGGACGTCACGTCATTGGATACGAAGTGCAGAAAGCACGCGCGGCCATCGATTGGTTTGAAGCAGAACATGGCGACGTTCCTATCGGCGCGATTGGATACGGCGAAGGTGGATTG
>CAZWDH010000026.1:0-9165 GCA_964632865.1 uncultured Nitrospiraceae bacterium | reverse complement strand
CGGCCGTGGATACGCGCGTTGAGGCCGCCGTGGTCTCCGGTTACTTCAAACCGCGCGACGACGTGTGGAGCGAGCCCATCTACCGCAACGTGTGGTCGCTGTTGGAGCAGTTCGGTGACGCTGAGGTCGCGAGTCTCATCGCGCCACGCACGTTGATCGTCGAAGCCAGCGATCATCCGCAGGTCGATGGGCCACCGGAGCCGTCTTCCGGTCGCACTGGTGCGGCGCCGGGGCGCATCAACACGCCGCCGTTTGAGGCTGCGAGCCGCGAAGTGGATCGTGCCCGCGCGCTTGCCGGTTCTCTGGATGCGCCAAATGCGATTCAGCTAACAGGCAATGGCAGCGGATTGCCCGGAAGCGACAATGCGCTGTCGTCCTTTATGGCTGCGAACGGTGGTGCGTTGAGGCACGGCGAACCGCCAAAGGTTGTCGCAGGGCTACCTGATTCCGAAGCCCGCATGAGGCGACAGGTCGAGCAACTCATCGACGACACACAGCATCTCATGCGCAGGAGCCAGAAGGTGCGCGACGAATTCTGGAAGCGTGCGGATTACTCGTCGGCGGAAGCGTGGACCGAAAGCGCGAAGTGGTATCGCGACTATTTCTCCAAGGAAGTTATCGGTGAACTGCCGTCCGCGTCCGTCGCCATCAATCCGCGCACGCGGCTGGTTTTCGACGAGCCTGCGTATCGCGGGTACGAAGTGCAGTTGGACGTTTATCCCAACGTATTCGCTTCCGGCATTCTGCTCGTGCCCAAGAACATCCCGGACGGCGAACGGCGTCCTGTCGTTGTCTGCCAGCACGGTCTCGAGGGGTATGCGCGCGAAGTGGCGGACCCCGGCATTCAGAGCGACTACTACCACCAGTTCGCGTGCAAACTCGCGGAACAGGGGTTTGTCACCTACGCGCCGCAGAACCCCTACGTGGGCGGCGACGCGTTTCGCGTGCTCCAGCGGAAAGCGAATCCGCTGAAACTATCGCTCTTCTCTTTCATCGTGCGCCAGCACGAACGGACCCTGGAATGGTTGGGGCAGCAACCCTTCGTCGATCCTGACCGCATCGCCTTCTACGGACTCAGCTACGGTGGCAAGACGGCCATGCGCGTGCCGGCGATTCTGGAGGGCTATTGCCTGTCCATCTGCTCCGGCGATTTCAACGAGTGGATCAAGAAGAACGTCACCGTGGACTATCCGCTCAGCTACATGTTCACCGGAGAGTACGAGATGTTCGAGTGGGACTTGGGCAGCACCTTCGACTACGGCGAGATGGCGGCGCTGATTTTTCCGCGGCCCTTCATGGTGGAACGGGGCCACCGCGACGGCGTGTCCTATGACGAATGGGTCGCTCATGAGTACGCCAAGGTGCGGCGCATGTACGACGAACTCGGCCTCGGCGAGCGGACGACCATCGAGTACTTCAACGGCCCCCACACCATTCACAGCGTGGGCACCTTCGAGTTCCTCCACGAGCAGTTGGACTTCTGATCGCGAACTTTCAGCGCGGGACGGGGTCTAAGCTGCGGAGGGATTGCGTTCATGAAGAACCGGAAGACCCTGCGCAACGTTTTGACCGTGCTTGTCTTGCTGCTGTTTCTACAGACCGTGACGTACTTCCTGTGGGCGCCGGAAGCGCGGGGGCGATTGTTGGTATTGAAAAGCCTCGGCGGTTTCGAAGGCGGCCCCCCGGTCAATTCCTACATCGTGATTGACAACGGCTCCCTGCGCCAACTGTCGGCCCGAGAATACCGCGGCATGGAGGAATTGCTCGAAGAACGCGGGACGACGATGGTCGTCTACCGCGACCAGTTGCCTCCGGAAAACCTCCAACGCTACGAAAAAGGCGGCCAGGAATACATTCAATACGTGGACGCGAGCCAGAACTCCTGGGCCATCAAGTACTGCGGGCCGTTCTGCTTCCACGCCAGCTTCGGAAATGCCACGGGTCCCTTGGGCGCTTACGGCAGTTCAGGGTTTTTTGTCTGGGTTTTTGGGAAATGGTTTCAAGTCTGGTATGGAACGACCTACATGGCGTGATGCGTCCGATACCGTAAGTCCGGCTTAAACGTTAAGCAAAGAACCCGCGCAAGAAGGCGAGCAACTGCTGTAAAATCGCGAACAAGGCGGCGAAAATCCCCATAAGATTCGGACCGGTGTCGCCTTTGTCGATGGTGACCTTCACACGGGCAGAGTTGTTGGTTTCGTCTTTTTCGAGGATGATGTTCCCGGCGTCAGTCTCCGATTCGAGCCAGTACTCGCCATCCGGGACGTCCGTGATGTCGATCCACTGGTCCGGTAGATCCTTGCTGTAGAGGTCCTCGTATCCCACCGAGATGCCCTGGGTGCCCTGGTCGCAGGTGCGGAACACCGAGGAAGGGGGCGCGCCTGGAAGATTCTTGTTGTAGACCCGGCTGTCCAACAAGCAGAACGAAGTCTTGTCGCCTTCCGCGACCACATCGCCGACGCCGTCGTTCGGCAGGATTTCCCGTAAGCGATAGCGCGCCCAATCCTGCAAGTGGGTGTGATGATGTTCCGGGTGGTATTCGAAAAACCCTGCTTCCCGGTCGTAATAGGAGTCGTCGGACCGGTAGATACGCTGGTTGACCGGCTGCGTTTCGTCGCCTTCGCCGACATGCTTGGGCTCGACCCCGTAGACTTCCAGCGGGCCATCCCCAATATTGGGCGTCGAGTTGGACAAGCGGAGGTGAATGCGGCCGGAGACCACGTTGTCGACGATTTCAGTATCCGTAAGCGTCGCTGGATTCGTGATGATGTCCGGCAGCAGATCCACGGGCTCCGGGTCGCCTGCCAGGGCCATCAACGGAAACGCAATCGCTGCGGACGCGAGGGAAAGGAACTGCACAACACGCATAACACAACATACCTCCACGAATGACTTGCTCGCTGCAGCCGATGCCGAAATGGCTGAGGTACTCTACCATAGCTTCGGATTCCGCGCCACGGCTGGTGATACGGCACGGCGAAAACGGCGCGGCGAGCCCGGACATCCACTACACCGGCCCAGCCCCCTGCGCTGCCGCAGCCTGGCGGGCTTCCACGTGGGCGGGCAAGAGCCAGAGCGGCGTACGCGCGAAGCGGGACATGATGTGCTGGAGCAGGACTCCGGCGAGGGCGACGTAGAAGGGGTCGGTCTCGAAACGGAACCGGCTGGTTTCGTTCAACTCCATGGTATTCCCGACGATAGCGACGTAGAGGATAATCCCGCATAGGTAAAGGATGACCATCCGCTGCTCCCGCGTGAGCCGATGCCGGGATCGGCCGAAACCAAGGCCACACCAGAACCCATACGCGACGAGCGTGGGGAGCCCCACGAGGAGGAAGACATACTGGCGGTTGCCCCAGTCGTGGTGTTCGAGCAGGGCGTGGCTCTCCTCCAGCGGGATGTTCACTTCCCCGTACAGCAGCCGGTCGTAAACGCGCGTCAACGGTTTGAGTAGCGGATAGTTTGTCGAGTCCGCGGCGCGGGAACTTCCCGGCGTGAAGTAATTCAGCCAAGCCTGGAAGTTCGTGGCGACGAAGACTTTCGGATACTGAGTAAGACCGTAGCGCGCATCGTTGCCGTAGGCCCGAGAGATCGCAAGCTGCGCCGCGTGGTTGTAGTTGATTTCTCCCGTCGACTTGGCCTCTTCCCGCAACACCGGAACGTTCGGCATGTCGCCGATTCGGCGATACGATTCCGGGTACGACGCCACCGCTTCAAACCGGTTGACCAGCGACACGGGCGAGAGCTTACCTTCCTCGACAAGGCGAACCTTATCTTCCCAGCGCAGATTCCCCACGGTCTTGATCCAGAGGTTCTTTCCGGCAAACGAGCATGTGGAGAATTCGCCGAAGAGGATTGCGTTCTTCGCGTAAAGGCTGAACAGCAGCAGGGCGGGTACCGTCACCATCCACAGGAGCTTTCGCCGAGGCGGCCGCATCACCGCGAGAACAAAGCTTGCCACCAGCGCGAAGAACACAAGATGGTACGTCGCCCGAACGCCTCCGAGCAGGGCGATCGTGAGAAAGAAAAGCCAGCCGTATCGCGCGTTGCCGTCTCGGAGGTACGCATCCAGTAAGACGGCGGATCCTGCAAGCAAGGCCGCGCATGGAAAGGTGTATGCCAGGAGGTGCTCGTAGAGCAGGTACGACGGGCTGATGACGAAGACCATGGCCACGGCCGCCGCCACCACGCGAGAGACGCCCAGGCGCGTCTGAAGCAATACCATGGTTATGAACAGCAAGAAGCCGAGCGCAAGGTACACCACGTTAAAGGCCAGACCGTAGGCATTCGGAAACAGCTTCAGGACGATGCCCAGAAAGAGGTTGAACAACGGCGGCTGAATGTGGAGGTACCAGCAGGTTTCGAGCAGCCGGGTTTGCAGGAGTTCCGGATCGGCATATTGCATGAACACGCCCAAGGGCGAGGTGTCCATCCGCACGCCCGCAGCGTAGAGCATGACATGTGCGCCCGCGTAAAAGACCGCCAGTATTGCCGCGAATCGCCGCGCGGGCATGGTCTCGGTCTCTGGCAACGGTTGGGTCATACCGCGTCCAAATTACCTCACCCGCGATTCAAAGTCGAATGAGATCGATGGCTCGAAGAACGAAAGAATTGGAAGGGCGCGGACTTGCGGGTTCCGGCAGTATCAGCAGGCGCCGCCCGCGGCCATCGCGCCGATCAATCCGCGCTGCTTGTCGAGGCGGGTTTCGATCCCGCTGATGACAGATGCATCGACGGGAAGACGTTGAACCACAACCGGCGAAACTTCATAGTCGGTTTCGGCGTTGATGGCACGAATGCCCACGCGGTTGCAGACGCAGTCCGCCAGATGGGTCGAATAGGTCAGGATTCGTTCCGGAGCGACCGCTTCCGGTGTGTGGTGGTTCGCGATGCTCTCGACCAGTTCTTCCGGCAATTCCCAGCGTTCGGCGAGCCACGATCCAATATCCGAATGGCAATACCCATCCAGAATCTCGCGCTCGGCATCGCACACGGACACGTTGTCCTCCTGCACGAGCCGCGAAATCGGCGTCACGGCCTCGGGGAAGTATTGGGTGATAACCGCTTTCCCTACATCGTGAAGAAGGCCAGCAATGTGCGCGCCGGCGATGGCCGGGATATGGGATCGGTAGTGGGTCTCCAGGCAACCCGCGACCACCGAGACGGCCAGGCTGTGCCGCCAGAGCATATGGAGGGCGCGGGAGCTTTCCCGGTCGCGTCCGAACAGATTAATCACCGAGATGGCGAGCGCGAGCCGTTCCACCTCGTCGAACCCCAGGATAACGACGGCATCGGGGATGCTTGCAATCTGCCGGTGAAATCCGTAGTAACTCGAATTCACCGTACCGAGGATCTTCATCGTCAGGGCCGGATCCGTGGTGATTTCCGCCGCAAGATCAAGGGCCGTGGTGGATTCATCCTGAACGACGGACAAAATGCGAACGAGAGTGGACGGAAGGGTGGAAATTTCGTCAAGCGCGTTGACACGCTCGCGGACATCCGTTACGCAGCCCTGTGCCATGGACTCCATTGACTCCCCGATGGTTTTGTTGCGTCCCGGTCAGCGCTGGAGCTTCCGCAAGCTAGCTAATAAACTATAAGATAATTCTCGAAACCTGTCAATCACAATCGGTCGATATCCCTTGATTGTAGACACGAAGGCCGCGGAATCAGGATGGTAATCCACGCGTCCTACTTGTGTTCGGGGTGGCTGATTGGATACGAAAGCCAATTGATGAAGGTACTTACACACGGCACCCCGTTCTTTTGCTCCTACGCCCCGGTCGAATGTTATGAGGGGAAGCATGATATCCGGACGCTGGGCAACTTCCCGGAAGCCCGCTATCGCTACAATCCACTGACCGAGACGGCACCGGAGGTGTTGGAGCGCATCGGACGTGAGTGGCAGCCGGATATGCTGTTGTGCTGGATGCCCGAGATTCATCCGCCGCCGAGGTTCATTGAGGAATCGCCGATCCCCACCGTGGCCCTTGTGTCCGACTGGAATGTCTTTTACTCCATCCTCCAGGTGAACCTGGCACGGTACGACGTGGTGCTGTGCGACACCCCCGGCACGTACACCTTGGAGAGCGATCTCGTCTCGCCGGTTCACGTCTTCCCGTTGTACTCGCAGATCACGCCCATTCACCGGCCCTACGACCGCCCCAAGGATATCGACGTAGTCTTCGTCGGCAATTTGAACCACGGATCGCATCCGATCCGGGCGCGTTTCCTCGAGCGCCTGGCGAAACTATCGGATCGGTACCGCGTTGTCATCGCTACCGACGTTCAAGGCGAGGCGTATGGCCGTCTGTTAAGCCGCGCCCACATCGTGTTCAACCACTCGATCCGTGGCGAACTGAACCTCCGGGTATTCGAAACGATGGCCTGCGGTTCGCTGGCGTTTGTGGAGGAATCCAACCTGGAGGTGCGGCGCTGGTTCGACGTGGACCACGATCTGGTCCTGTACAACGCCGAGAATTTTGACTTCCGGCTCGAACACTTCCTTCACCATCCGGAAGAAGCCCGGACGATCGCCGAGCGGGGCAGGGAGAAAGTCCGGGAGTATGCCGGCGAGCGCCGGTTCGACGCGTTGATTGACCGCGTGGCGGAACTGCCTCGAAGCGGCCGGCGCTTCCGGTCGCTGCCCGCCCCGGAGCGGCTATATCAGGATTTCCTGATGTACGGGTTCTCCCAGTGGTCCGTTTACCGCGCGATGGAAGCGGCGATGCTTCCCCGTTTGCTTCGGGAACTTCCGAACGACCCTCGGGTGTGGTCCTCGCTGGGCCAGCATCTGGCCAATCCGTACGTGGAGGCGGAAGGCGAAGAGCAGCGCAAATCCCGTTGCCTCAAAGCGTTCGTACAGGCGCAGCGGCTGGCGCCGGACTCGGCCGTCTATGCGCTCAATGCCGCGACCGTCTTTCGTTCCTGGGGTATGGAATCCCAGGAGGCCGACTACCTGAATCTCGCCCTGCTTGCGGACGATCTGGATGGCGCGACGACGCTTGTGGGGTCTGTATCCAGCCCATTCTACATTCGATGGCATCGCGCGGTGGCGGAAAAACGGGCGGATGCCGCCATGCTCCACGCCGAAGCGCACAATCGATTGGCGGTGATCCTGGCCCGGCGTGGCGAGCCTGTACTTGCGGAAGAGCACCTGCGAAAAGCCGTGGAATTGGACCCTCTCAACCTGGGCGGCCGTGCCCTGTTGGCCGAAATCCAATGGGCGCAGGGGCGCCGCTCCGAGGCGGTCGACACGCTGCAAACCGCACTTCCTGACATGCCGATGGACCCTGGGGTACGGGACCGGCTCTGCGAGATGCTGGTAGAACTGGGCCGTAAACAAGACGCGCGAATATTGGCCGAAGAAACAATGCGGATCTTCCGGGCCTGCCCTGAGCATCCGCCGGATTGAGAACTGGGCTCGTGCGAGCGCGAATATGGTTGGGGAGTAGACGCATCAAACGTCCTGCGATTGCCCGTGTGGCGTAGGCCACGACAACAGCGCGACCACGAACACGCCGAGCAACGCCAACCCTATAGCAGACCAGCGCAGGCCCGTCCGATAACTCGCCGGTGCGAAATGGAACCGGATGTCCCGCTCACCGGTTGGCGCCACTACGCCCATGAAATCGCCGTTGACACGCAAGCCAGGAAGAACCGTGTTGTCCGCCACGCTCGTCGCATACCACCCTTCGTGATAGCTCTCGTTAAAGACGAGCAGTTGGGGCGTTTCTGCACGCACCTGCACGCGCACTTCACCCGGGCGTGAGGACACCAAGCGTGCCTCGCCATCGCCGGGGCGTATATCGATCGCTTCCTCGACAAGCGCTGTCGTCGTTAAATCGATGGTCTGAATCTCGCGCGCCGGTGAATGGCTCACGATTGCCGAGCCCACGAGATAGATTCGCGGTACCGGATCACTCACGGGAATCCATCGATCGAATTCGGGCGTGACGGCATCATTCGTGAAGTACCGCGCACCCCGTCTTTCCTTGTACGCGACGCCGGCCGCGCGCAACGCAGCGTCGTTGTCGTAAAGGAGCCGACGCTGCGGCAGGATCCCCGCGAACCCGTTTGCCAGATGGTAGCCACCCATGACCCATCCGTTGCGTTCCGGTTGTAGGCTTGAGTAGAGACGGTAAGGCCCGACGTCGTCTGGCGCCGGGTACCGGTGCACATATCCCTGAAGCGTCGCAGGGCTGCTCCACCAGTGAAGAAAATGCAGCCCATACAGCGATTGGTCCAGCGCGGCGAACACGAGGAGGAGGGGCAAGGCATGGCGAATCCCATACGCGGCCGCAACAATTAGTACAGCGCAGGCCGAGGTGGCCAATGGCCCCCACCATAGTAAGGGCGGCTTGGATAGGTCGCCGTTCAGCGAAGTGTCGAGAACGCCGCCATGCGCGAGCAGAGCGAGAATCCAACTCACGAGCGCTATCGCTACCGCCACCCATACGATTCCCGCTCTTCGTCCGTCGGCGCATGCTACCCGAAGCTGTTCAAAGCCAAGACCGGCGAGTGCCGCTGAGGCGAAGAAGAACAGGACCAGGTACCTGCAGGGTCCTTTGAAGAACGTAACGAACGGGATCCAGTTCACGAGGCGGTGGAAGCCGGTGTAGGGACCGAACGCGAGAAGCAGAGCAAGAATGGCACCCGCAAGCAATAATACAACGAGCCGTCTCTGCTTGCCCAGGTGCGGCAGACGCATCAGTCCCCATACCAATAGAAATGTAAATACGGCGCCCCCATATAGGGTGAACTCTTGTAAGTTTCCGTAGTAGCTGCCGTATTCAAAGAAGAATGGGTTGAACAGTTGAAGCAAGTTGAGAGGGTGTAGCGAAAGGTAATTGCGTAGCGCGTCCGCACTCGCGAGGCGATCCGAATTCATGAGAAAGTCATAGCTCGGAAGCCATTGGGCCGCGCCGATCAGGAAACCGATCGCCTTCGCGAGGATCAGTAGAGCGGGCGTCGTCCAACACCGGTAGCGGAAGGTGAGTGCGAGCGTGTAAGCCGCCTCGGCGAGACCAATGATCCAGACAAACTGCGGATAACCGAGGAGCAGTCCGGAGGCGGTCAATGCGGCGACAGTGATGACGGCCCATGCCCGGCGTCGCTGTGTCGCGCCGGTGAATGCGGAATCGATGGCGAAAAGAAGACAGGGGA
>CAZWDH010000025.1:5233-36112 GCA_964632865.1 uncultured Nitrospiraceae bacterium | reverse complement strand
GGGTCGTGCAGGACAGGCCAATGCACAGCATCCCCACGCTCAACAGTACAAGCGCACTTTGTGAATTCCTTGATTGGGTTCTAGCAAACAGCTTACGCATCTGCGGTTCTTCCCGGCGTTTGTCGTGACGATTGCGAACGGAATGATGGTGAAGGAGACCGAAGCCCTGTCCGGTTTGCTCAAGAGTGGGCTCGTGCAATGCGAACCGGGCTTCAGCCTCGCCGTCTAGTCTAACATGAATCGAATCGAGAATCCGATTCATCGCGCCAAGTTCGAGATGGCCTCTGCGGACATCAAGTAAACCAGCAACGCCAGAGGAAACAGCAACAGAACCCACCCGACATACCGTATGTACAAGGGGGGAATTCGGTACGGCAATCGAAACCGGCGGAACCGAATCGGAATGCTGGAAATCTGCATCGGGTACCAGATCAGCCAGCACGCAATGGTTAGGTAAATCGTTGCTGAGGCGCCGGCGGCCACGTTATGACCCGCCCCCAATGCGCCCCATAGATGAAACAGACTAATGCCAAGCGTGATGACGCGCTCGCGGTTGGAGGCGTTCTGATTCATGCGAGCGCCGCCACGTCATCAACGGCCACACGGCCCATGCGGACTTCGTTCGAGCGATTAGGCCGCGCCGCCTCGAAGTACACGAACATCTCGTCCCCGACTCGCATCCAGTGCGAATACCGCCAGGTATTGTGCAACGGACCCGGTGTGGTGCTGACCAGCAGCGGCCCTTCGGGCGTCAGATCGTGAAAAGTCTTCAGGTCGGGCGTATACGCGAGGCCGGTGCAGATGTTGTAGTTCGGATCGTACCACCCGAGCGTGGAGCCTTCGTAAACGAATACGTAACCAAACGCCATGGGCACCACGCTCGCGGGCCGAGTGTATAGATTGTGCCAGCCTCCGTTGTCGAACACCGGGGCCGCGTTCACTGGCGTCCACGTTTCGCCCTCGTCGCTTCTGAAGAGATACGTGCGTTCGACGCGATCAAGCCCGATGACAAACATCTGCCAGCACCCTCGCGCCCACAGAATAACCGGATCTTTGTAGCCAATGACTTGGATCGTGTCGTCATCCTCTGCGTTGGCCTGAAGTACGGTTCGTACGGTGCCGGGGTCGAACGAACCGGGGGAGTCCGCATCGTCGAAACGAAGAATCGACCAGCCTCCGTTCAAGCACGCGCAGGTATACAGCCGGAACTTGCCCGTGGCAGGGTCGGTCAGTAGCATGGGCCGCTCGAAGCCCGGAACGCCTGCGTCTTCACGGGTAATGCTCGCAACAGGTTCAAATCGCACGCCGTCGGCGCTTCGCAGAATCCGGATCTCGTAGCCCCGGTACCCCTTCGGCGAATTGCCCTCTCGCATACGGGCCGCAAGGTAGAAGGTGCCGTCCGGCGCGCGGACAACCGACGGCGCGCCCGCCCACCATTCCGGCCGGTCCTCATCCGGTTCGAGCACGACGGTGTAATCGGCCAGCGCCGATGCAATTCGTTGAAACATAAACTCCTGGCTCTCCAAGCGTGATTGGGACTACAAAGCACGAAACCCCGGAGAAAATCAACTGGCACCGATTCAACGGTGAGAAATCCTCGTGCGAGACGCAGTCTCAATGGCAGGACGCGCCTTTCTCCGCTTCGCCCGGTGCGGTACAATAGACGGACGCTCGGCGCGTACTGCCGAACAGGATACGCCAACCCCCAAGGAGGTGTCCGATGTCCAGAGATCGTGTGAGTCGCAGAGAATTCATCCGGGACGCCGCCGTGTTAACCGGTGGCGTCGCCGCGGTGTCGTCGGTCCACGCACAGCAGGCCGCAAAAGCGCCCCGCGCTATACTTGGCCGCACGGGCGTCGAAGTGTCGCGACTGGGCATCGGCTGCGCCCATTTTCAGCGACCCAACGTAACCGTCGACGATGTAGGCGCCGCAATGCACCGCGCCCTGGAACTCGGGATCGACTATTTCGATACGGCCCCGAACTATGGCCGGGGCGACCACTTTGCCGAAACGAAGATGGGGCCCACCGTCAAGGAAGTACGGGATCGAATCTTCCTCGTGACCAAGACGGAAGAACCGACTTACGAAGGCACCTGGAAATTGCTGCGCCAGAGCATGGAACGGTTGCAGACCGATCGGCTCGACCTCGTGCACGTCCACAACTTCGGCATGGAGTCGCGATTCGAGGATCTCGATTTCGTGTTCAGTGACAAGGGCACGCTCGGAGCCCTTCGCGAGGCCAGGCAACAGGGCGTGATTCGTTTCATCGGCGCCAGCGGCCACTTGTATCCATCGCGCTTTCACAAGATCCTCGATACGGGCGAGATCGACGTGCTCATGAATGCGGTCAACTTCGTCTGCCAGCACGTCTACGATTTCGAAGGCAAGGTGTGGAGCCGCGCGCGCGACGAAGACATCGGCTTGGTTGCAATGAAAGTATTGGGCGGCGCTTCGGGAGGCAACACCTTCCGCATGGCGAAGGACCACTACGAGTCGGCGGTGCGCTACGCGCTATCCATTCCCGGGTGTGCGGTGGCTGTGATCGGTTGTGAGAACGCGAAGGAGATCGAAGAGGCGGCCCAGGCTGTAGCCGCCGCTCAACCGCTTACGGCGGACGAGCGAACCCGGCTTGCCCAACTGGGCCAGGAATTGGCGACGACCCAAGCGTGGAAGGCTGCATACGGCGAACCATTGACGTAGACCGCAAGAGCCGCTCGCGCAAGACCCTTTGCCCAATCGCGGCCGGGGAATATCATGTAGGCCTGTGAGGTTTTCCCGTTTCCAGGCACAGAATTGCGTGCCAAAGCGCGGTACTGTATAATCGGGTGGCTTTGTATACGGGTAATCCGGGCATGCCGTCTGGTTAACGTAACCCGTTGACATGATTGAGCATTGATTGCGAATTTAGACCAGGTGTAGCGGATTCGCCGGAATAGGCGGGCCGGGTGCGCCGTTAGGCTAGTTCAGGAGGCGACACGATGAGCAACGCACAGGAACTGACGACCAGCAACTTCGATACGACCGTCAATGAGGGGGTTACCCTCGTTGATTTCTGGGCGGAGTGGTGTGCGCCGTGTCGCATGATGACGCCGGTACTCGATGAACTCGCCACCGAATACGACGGAAAAGCGCGCATCGGCAAGATCAATGTCGACAATGAGCCGGACTTGGCCATGAAGTTCGACGTATCGAGCATTCCAACGTTGATTGTTTTCAAGAACGGCGAGATCTCCAAGCGGTTCGTGGGCGTCACGTCCAAGGGCGAACTGGCCGAAGCGCTGGATGGCGCCGCCGGGTAACGCTGGACGACCAGGGTTCACGCCCCTATCTTCTTATGTTGATCAAGCTCTGCATCATCGGACTCTTCGGGGTCGCGGCGTATGTCGCGGCCTACCGATTTGGGTTTGATGGGTCGCGGGGTATCCTGAGGGACCCGCTTACCATCGCCTTGCTGGCAATGGCAGTCGGATACGGCGTGGTGCGCGCTATCATGGGTCCCATGGCCGGGCCGATGGTCTGGTCCGAGCCCATTACCGAAGTGAAATCGCAAACGGAGCTGGCGGCGCTCATCGCAGATGCTGGTGACAAGCCGATTCTCGTCGATTTCTATGCCCCGTGGTGTATGCCGTGTCGCGCCACGGCGCCGGCCGTGAACGCGATGGCTGCCGAAGGGCACCGGGTCGCGGTCGTCAATGTGGACGAAGCCAAACAGCTCGCGTGGGACTATGAGGTCGGTGCGATTCCGACAATCATCGTGCTTCGCGACGGCAATATCGTGGCCCGGGCGCAGGGGCTCCACACGGCGAGCGGGTTGAGGGCGCTTCTGGAGGGGTAACGGTCACCGTCGCGCCAAGGGCGTGACCGTCAGCAACAACACCAATTCAAAACTGTAGACCGGGGGAAATGCATCCGGACGCCGGCATGGCGCAGGATGCGCATAACCGTTTGAGATCACGAAGTACGTCTCGAACAGAACGAACGGAGCAAATCATGACACCGAAAGTGGTAGCCGTAGCCGGCGCGACCGGCTTGGTAGGACGACAAATGATGCAGGTGCTCGAAGAGCGCAACTTTCCCGTGAAGTCGCTGAAACTGCTGGCTTCCGAGCGCTCCAAGGGCAAATCGCTCACGTTCAAAGGCGAGACGATTCCGGTCGAGGTGCTTTCCGAGGACTCCTTCAAGGGGGTCGATGTGGCCCTCTTCAGCGCGGGCGGCGGCACCAGCAAGAAGTATTCGCCTTGCGCTGCGAAGGATGGTTGCGTGGTGGTGGACAACTCCAGCGCCTGGCGCATGGACCCGAACGTGCCCCTCGTCGTTCCCGAAGTGAACGCCCACGACATCGCGAAACACCAGGGCATCATCGCCAATCCCAATTGTTCGACCATCCAGATGGTCGTCGTACTCAAACCTCTGCACGACGCGGCGAAGATCATGCGCGTGGTCGTGTCCACGTACCAGGCCGTTTCGGGCGCCGGAATCAAGGCGTTAGATGAACTCAAAGCCCAGACGCTGGCGATTCTCGAAGGCCGGGAACCGGAGTGCAGCGTGTTCCCCTACCCCATCGCGTTCAACTGCCTGCCCCAGATTCCCCAGAGCGATGCGTTTGCCGACAACGGATACTCCACCGAAGAGCTGAAGATGGTCAACGAGACTAAGAAGATTATGGGCGACGACAGCATCCGCGTCACCGCCACCACGGTGCGCGTGCCGGTCTTCAGCGGTCACAGCGAATCGGTGAACGTGGAAACCGAAAAGAAACTCAGCGCGCAGCAGGCGCGCGAAATTCTGTCCAAAGCTGAAGGCGTTGTCGTGCAGGACGATCTGTCCAAACAGCTCTACCCATTGGCGCCCAACGCCGTCGGCAAGAGCGAGACTTTCGTGGGGCGCATCCGGGAAGACGTGTCGCACCCGTCCGCGCTGGACATGTGGATCGTATCCGACAACCTGCTCAAAGGCGCGGCACTCAACGCGGTGCAGATTGCTGAGCGGCTGTAAGAGGCGCTTTTTCGTGTAGGATTTTGGAGGGCGTTCTCTCAACGGAACGCTCTCCCATTTTTTTGTGTGAGGGTTATGTCCTTCTCCGGCCGGGACACGTCCCTCGATTGAACCTGCTTCCTCGCAAGCCTCATACTGGTCGCGGTTGCAGGGGAGAATCGCTATGAAAATGCATAAGGTCGCGTTGCTGCTCTCGCTGGTACTGGTCGCCGTGCCGGCAGCATGGGCGGACTTCGATGAAGAAACGGAAGCCGGTCTCCTCGACGCGTTTTTTTCTCTAAGCCAGTCACAGAACAGTGAGGCGGCCGACTTTATTGCGGGGTACCTTGCCGACAGCCGGTATGGTACGGACGAATGGTCCAGGCTGTTCGATACATATTTCGACGAGGGCGGCGGGTTCACGGCAGGGCACACGACCTTCTGGAACTGGGCGATCTCCAACTCCGCGGGGGAGATGCAGCGGCACATTGGTGTGGTGTCCGGCATCTGGGCGGCGGAGGCCATTGGCGGAAGCCTCGAACTCGGTCCCTGGGGTGACGGGTTGGCGTACCAGTCCCTCATGGCGGGCTTCGACTGGCTCGCCCGCATTGCGCAAGCGCTTGGCTCCAACGGCCGTAACGCGGTCTTCTCGGCCCTATCGGATGCGGTCGGAAATCGCACGATTGCGGCGTTGGCCCAGTCGCCACAACAGTTTCCGGCCTACGTTCAATACGGACTGATTCTTCGCGAATATGCCACGGGAAACCCCAACAGCCGGAAGATCGTCAGCGAGATCATGGGATTCCAGAACGCGCCACAGCAGTTCTGGGAGGCGCGCGGGATCTTCCTCTTTGACAACGGCGCGCTCGACGCTGCCCAGTTGAACAGCCTCGACCTGCTCATCACGGTAATCCCAAACGAACTCCATAACATTGGTGCCTTCATCGTTCCCCAAAGCACGGCAGTTCCGGCGGGAACGTCCTTCGCCACGCCCGTGCAAATCGTTTATCTTGAACCCGCGCCTACCGGCGTCACGACGAATCCCGGAGAATTCCCGGAACGGCTAGGCCAGCCTGTTGCATCCCTGTTCACCGTTTCGACGGCGGCGAGCATCATTCGCGCCGTGCAGGACATCCAGTTCGCGAAGCGGCCCGAACTGCGCGCGCGCCGCGATATCATTCTCGCAAACGCACGAGGCAAGCGGGAGCGTTTCCTGCGCCGCTTTCAGATCGTGCCGCCCGAGCAGTACTACGCAGACCCCGATTCCTTGCTGCCATCAGTTGCCTATCCATACTTCATCGATTCGTCCCGCGCGTTTGCGATGGGGATGCTGTTGTTCGAGATCGAAAAGCAGGAAGCCATCGACTCGTTTCTGCTCCTGGCCGACCTGTTGTCCGGCGGGTCGAACACGACCGTCCTGTTCGCGACGGATCCCGTCGGGCGAATTACCCACGCTCGCGCATCCTTATCCCGCATCTACCTCGGCCAGATCCGGCAGGCCGCCTCCGACGACTTCGGGTTTTCGGGCACCTACGTTCCCGCGAACATCAACATCTGCAACGGCATCGCTATACAAGGCGCCTATTTTCTCTTCGAACCCGACCCGCAGGGGATCTCCATCCGGGTGCACCGCAGGTAAGGCAGGGGGCCGCTTGAGCAAACAATATCTTCTCGCAACAGGACTTTACTGCGCGTTCATCTGGATGCTGTCTTCCCAATCCGAACCTGGCGACTTCGAACTGCCCTTCATGTTCGAGGGCATGGACAAGGTGGGTCATATGATCCTGTACGGGGGACTTGCGGCGGTCGTTTCCGTCGGACTCCGGCGGGCGAGCAAACGGCCTTCGGCATGGGTCCAAGTCTTCGCGCCCATCCTGTTCGCCACTCTTTACGGTGTGACGGACGAGATCCATCAGTACTTCGTGCCCATGCGCCACTTCGATATTGTTGACCTCATCGCGGACCTGGCGGGTGCGACCGTCGTCCAGTGCGCACTCTGCTATCGGTGGCTGCGAAACCTGCGCGTCTGACGCCCGGGAGCATCTCCGGTCTGCTATCGGGCTATCTTTTCCAGCACTACCAGTCCGAACAACTCCATGACCTCTTCGTAGTCGCTCGTCTCGGACATCAATTCCCGATAGAAACGCGTGACGCCTTCCCAATGGCCGATGTCGTGAAGGGCGATTAGCCCAGCCGGGACAACGTGCGGCGCCCACAACTCGAAATCCAGTCTGGAACCCTCGTACGAATGATCCCCATCGATAAACAGCAAGCGAATGGGACCTTTCCATTCTCTAGCTGCGTCGGCCGAGGTACTCACCACAGGTTTCACATGGTCGAAGAGATCGAGCTTTCGGAGGTTCTCTTCAAAAATCGGCAGTGTCGAACCTAGAGCGGCGAGATCGGAATCGGCCCAGTCTTGCCCTGCCTGGTGTTCTGGCGATCCGGTGAACGGATCGATCGCAGTCACTTGCTCCCGGCCCGCGGATTTGGCGCCGTAGGCAAGCCACGCGGTGGAGCGGCCTTTGAAGCTGCCAATCTCGACGACCGCGCCTACGCCCGGGCCCTGCTCGGCCATCAGCGAGAGAAGATACCCCTGCATGTCATCCAGCCACCCGTCGATGTCGCGTGTGCGAATCGACATCTGGTAGAACTCCAGCGCGGTGCGGAGCCGGAACATGAGCGTGGCGCTAAGCATAGAGACCCTCCCGTTTGGAGCCTTGTACTCACAGAATATCGGTGCAAGCAAGGGCGCACAAGCAGGAGTCGAACCTGCCGGTGCCGGGCGTTTGCCAGAATGACCCGAATTCCAGTATGGTTCTCCGAACTTCCTCGGTAGAAGTGCCGTCCCAAGGGGTGCTGTTCGTGCGGACCGCCATTCGTCATACCTTGCGTATCGCATTGCTCGTGGCAGTCGTGCTAGGCACGGGCTGTTTTGCCGGCGTGTCGCTCAAGCCCGTGCCGACTGCAGTTTCGTTTCGCGAGTTGCAGGGCAACGCGCTCAGCACCAACGGGCTGAGCATTCACACGGCACAGTTGCTGCGCACCTACAATCTCCAGGAGTCTTACCATGAGGATGTGCGTGGCGCACTGAACGTGCTTCACGAGGAAGCCTGCAAGACCGGCGAACGGCGGATCTTGTTCGGCCTTTCGGAGCTGGCCTGCTTTGCGGGGATGCGCAGCGAAAAGTCTCAGCCGGATGCAGCGCTCGCCGAGTACAGTAGCGCCGCCCGGTATGCCTACTTCTACCTTTTCGACGAAGGATTCGGAGCGCCTCCAGACCCCTTTGACCCGCGCTTCCGGCTGGCCTGTAACCTGTACAATTTCTCCCTCGCGCGGGTGATCGATCTCGTGCAGCGTTCCGGGCACCCGATGGCGGAAGACGCGTATGAGATCCCCCTTTGGAACGGATCCATGCATGTCGATATCGAACGCACGGGCTTTCTGCCGGAGGAGGACATCGACCGCGTTATGCTGGCCACGGAATACGACGTGGTGGGCATTCGGAATCAGTATCGGACCTTCGGCCTTGGCGTTCCCCTGATCGCAGTGGGAGCAAAACCGCCCAAAGAAAGCTACCTCCCCAAGACCCCGAGCTTCGCGGCCACGGCCTTCCTCCAACTGGACGGCACAATATGCGATCCGGCCAGTGCCAGCGGGACTCTGGAACTGTTCGATACCATGCAGATTCACTCGGTATCCGTTTCGGAGGAGAAGATCCCACTGGAAACGGACATCACGACACCGCTGGGGTTTCTATTGTCGAATCCCGAACTGGAGCGCACCGCGTACATCGGGTTGCTGCGCGCCGACCGCGTCGCCAAAGACGGCGGCCTGTACATGCTGGAACCCTATCAACCCGGCAAGATTCCCGTCGTGATGATTCACGGGTTGGTGTCGAGTCCGCTCACGTGGGCGGAGATGCTGAACGATCTGCGCGGCCAGCCCGAGCTTCGCGAACGGTACCAGTTCTGGTTTTATCAATACCCGACGGCATATCCATTCGCTTATCCCGCGAGCCAGTTGCGGAACGCGTTGCGCGAAGTGCGGGAGACCTTCGACCCTGAGCACAACGATGCCGCCTTCGACGACATGGTCCTGATAGGACACAGCATGGGCGGCCTGATTGCGAAGATGCTGGTCCAGGACAGCGGCGACGCGGTGTGGGACGCGATCGCCCGCAAACCCGTGGATGAGCTGAATGCGTCGCCCGAGACTCAAGCGGCCATTCGCGATGTCTTCTACTTTGAACCGCAGCCCTTCGTGAAACGGGTAATCTTCATTTCCACGCCCCACCGAGGAAGCTCGCTGAGTAAGAGCATCCTTGGGACAGCGGTGTCTCTCTTGATCGCAGTGCCGAAAACATTGCTAGAGGAAGTGTGGTCTTTTGTCGACACCAATCCCGGTGCATTGCGCGAGGACGTGAAAAAGCGGCGGCTGACGAGCATCGCCAACCTTTCGCCCGACAACCCCGTCATCGAGGTCTTGCAGGAGATCCCCATCGCGCCGGAAGTGACGTATCACACCATTGCCGGCAACGTGGCGGAGAAACCAGGCGAGGAAATGACCGACGGCGTTGTGCCCTATGCCAGTTCCCGTCTCGAAGGCGCGGCCTCCGAGAAAATCGTGGAGGCGGGCCATTCCGCGCACTACCATCCGCTGGCGATTCTCGAGGTCCGGCGCATCCTGCAGGAACATCTTCAACCCCTTCCCGCCGCGGCAATCGCGGAAGCGCCGGGTCCCTGATTCGGGAGAGGCCGACTGCAACGAAGCGGCTCCAAGAGTGAGAGGAGCCCGCTCATGAAGTCCGCACCCCGTACCCATCCCAACACATTCCGCGCCTTGTCCTCGTACTGGGCCGATTCGAATCGCATCGACGACCTTCTAACACGCGAAGAGCACTCCTTTGTAGCCGTCGCGGTGCGGGAGTTCCGGCGCCGGTTCGGAGACGTAAAACCGACCGTGGTGATGCGGATCGAGGGGGTGATCATGCTCTACGTGCTCGCGCACCGGGCGGGGTTGGCGGCATTGCGCACAGGTCTCGCGCCAAGGGACGACCCGCGGAAGGATGGCAAAACATCCCCGGCCGATGATGTGTGCAAGGCGCACGATCATCTTCGCAAAGCGTTGAAGGATCTCGAGGACGCAACGGGCGACGGCGAGACGGCTGTCGCGCAAGGGGTCGCGGACCTCCTCCGGCCGCTGCTCAAGGATACGGAAGGGTTGGCGGAGTCCCTGGTGAACGAGGATCGCGAAGCGGGGTCGAACAACGGCCTGCCGGCCCGGCGTCGCGACTTTGTCGCGCCGAGGCCGTAGACCGGATGCGATCACCACACAACGAACGCGCCCGGCGAGAGTTGAAGACTCGCGGTTTCAGCGACGATGCCGTCCGACAGTGGCTGAATCTGCACGAGCGCGCGCGATTCGCCCATGCTTACCTCCCCGGCGCGAAGGGTCGGCCCTGGGTCGTGCGCGGTTACCAGCGAAAGTCGCTTGAGTCGTACGCGCGGCGCAAGGTGCATTGCGACGGGCGCGACGTGGGCAAAACGGCGGAGGTCGAGATTATCGCGGCGTGGGCCATGGTCGCATGCCCCGACACGGAGATGCTCATCGCCACGCAGTGTGAGAATCATCTGTTCCCCCTGATGCACCGGCTTGTGCGCCGTTTTCAGACGACACCGGCCTTTGCGCCAAGCCTCATTGAGATTCGTCGCTCGCCGTCCTGGTTCCTTCGGTTCTCCAACGGGTTCGTCCTCTGGGGGCGCATCGCGGGACCGCGCGGGATGAACTTCCAAGGGCTTCACGTGGATTGGCAAATCGTTGACGAAGCCCAGGAGATGACCGAGAATTCCTGGGGCGAGCTGTATCAGGCGTTGAACGGGGGCGGCCGCCGCTGGGTGTACGGCGTGCCGAATGGCCTGCGCAATACCTTCTACCGCATGACGCGCATGCCCGACGCGGAACAGTACAACTGGCCGTCTTCGCTGAACCCGGATTACACCGCCGAGAAAGACGCCGAGTTGACCCTGCTCTACGGCGGCAAGGATTCGCCCGGCTATCTTCATCGCGTACTCGGACTCCACGGAACACCGGCCCATGCCGTCTTTAATCTCGACCATTACCTGGAATGCGTTGACGAAGGCATCGACTTCCTGGCGCTGACCATGGAAGAACAAGACCCGCTTGATCTGCCGGGCGCCGCCGACCCGGGCGACTACTACCTCGGCTGCGACCTGGGCTACGCGCGCGACCCGTCGGAATTCGTCGTGTTCCGAGCCGAGCCGCCGCACCTAATCAACGTGATGCGGGTGCATCTTCGGGGCGTGAACTATGCGCGGCAACAGGAGATCATTGTCGAACTGGACGCGGCGTATGACTTCCGCTCCATCGGGATCGATTGCGGAAACAACGGACGTGCCGTGGCCCACAATCTCATGGCGCAGGGGCCGTTGTGGTGCGAGAAGGTTCGCGCCTTCGAGTTCGGTTCGGCCCTGGAACTGGAACCGTTGCCGGACGGCCGTCCCGATCGCCGCCCCATGAAGACGTTCATGACCGAACTGCTCCAGCGACACTTGGCAGACCGGTCGATCGTGTTTCCACGCTTGCCGGACCGCGAAACGCAGTACGCCTCGCACACGTACTCAATCGGAATCAGCGGTCAAGTGCTGTTTGAGAAGGGCAACGATCACATCATCGACGCCGACCGGTGCGCCGTGCTTGCCCATTATCTCGATACCCAGCGCGAAACTGCGGCGCCGTCAATTGGCCGTATGCGGCTGGAAGGGTTCTGATTTCGCGGTCTTTCACAGACTGTTCAGCACGCTGCTGACCCGCTCGGTGAGCACGTCCGCCGTAAAGGGTTTCTGAATGAAGCGGTCTCCCAGTTGCTCCGCGATAAACCGGGAGTCGCGGTTTTCGATATGGCCGGACATGAACAGAATCCGCATATTCGGCCAGGTCTCCAGGATGCTCTCCGCGAGATCGCGGCCCGAAGGTCCGGGCATGACCATATCCGTCAACACCAGATCGATGGCCGCGCCCTGATTCTGAAGTATCCTCAACGCATCACGGGCATTCGGGGCGGTGAGAACAGTGTACCCCTCTTTCTGAAGGATCCGTTCCACGACTTTGCGGACCGACTCCTCATCCTCCACAATAAGGACAGTGCCTTCCGCGTCGGTTCTCCGGTCGCGCGGCGACGAAGACTCGGGGTCTACTTCGACATGTCCGGCCGCAGGCATCGTGATCGTGAAGACCGATCCCTGACCGGGGGCGCTTTCGGCACCGATCTTGCCATCGCAACTCTGGACGATGGCGTACACGGTGGAAAGCCCCAGGCCAGTTCCTTGGCCTTCCTCCTTCGTCGTGAAGAACGGTTCAAAGATTCGGGCGAGGACTTCCGGATCCATTCCCATGCCAGTATCGGAAACGCTGAGGTGTACGAAGCTGCCGCCCGGTGCTTCCTGAAGCGCTTTGCGCGATCTGGGCCGGTCCACACGGGTACGCACGGTGATCGCGCCGCCTCGCGGCATGGCGTCGCGCGCATTCACCACCAGATTAAGCAACACCTGCTCGATCTGGCTGACGTCCGCGTAGATATCTGGCAACGCC
Organism: uncultured Nitrospiraceae bacterium; assembly: GCA_964632865.1. Classification (GTDB taxonomy): domain Bacteria; phylum Hydrogenedentota; class Hydrogenedentia; order Hydrogenedentales; family SLHB01; genus JAHDWY01. Next base: position 23,526 of record CAZWDH010000025.1, on the reverse strand, counting down.
GCAGCCAACTGCACGTCGAGCCTGATGTTCTCACCGTTGAGACGGCGCAGCAAGTCCTGCATGTTCTTGTTGATCTGGTTGAGATTTACCACGCGACGGCTCGCGACCTGACGCCGGCTGAAAGTCAGCAGCTGCCGGGTTAGGGCAGCGCCGCGCTCGGCGATGCCAAGAATCTCCTGGGCTCCAGACTGCACGGCTTCTGTATCCCCGGGCTGGCCTGCCATCAAGTCGGCGGTGCCCATGATGGCGGTGAGCAGGTTGTTGAAATCGTGAGCGACGCCGCCGGCCAGCCGGCCAACCGCTTCCATTTTCTGGGCCTGCCTAAATTGGTCTTCGAGCTTCCGTAGCTCGGTCACGTCGAGCCCGTAAATAAGCACATGCGTGACATTGCCGTTCTCGTCGAGGATCGGTTTATGCGTGCGGATCCAGTGTTCGACATCTCCTGATTCAAGCGGGAACCGTTCGTCGAACTGCATCACCTCCTTGCGCGCCACCACGAGATTGACCCATTCAGTGCGTTGCTTGCCAATCTCGGGGCTGATACCGCGGTGCCGGCAACACTCCTGCATGGTGCGACCGATGATCCAGGATCGCGTTTCCGGGTCGGGGACCGCGCTGGGGGAGGCGTACTCGTACCGGCACGAGCTGTCGACCATCGCGATGTGCGCGGGCAACAAGGCCAGCAACTCTTCGTAGAACTCACGCAACCGAATTGCTTCCCGTTCGGCGCGGCGCCGCTCCTCGATATTCTGCGTGATGGACAGGATGCAGCGTTCGCCATTCAGCGTGATGAGTCGCGCGTAGAATAGACCATGAACAACCTCGCCATCCTTCTTGCGCACGCGAATCTCCAACCCGTTGATCGCGCCCTCCTGACGCAGCGCGTCCACGATGCGCTGCCGGTCTTCGCCGTCGGCCCAAAGGCCAATCTCGGTGGACGTATGCCCGATGATCTCTTCCCGGGAATACCCCGCCCTCATGAGGAACGCTTCGTTTACATCGATAAAACGTCCATCGGCGAGCGTTGCGATAGACATGGAGAAGGGGCTTTCTTCGTAGATAAAGCGGCGGAAGTCTTGCGCGTGAGCGCGGCGGGCCATCTCCTCGTCGAGTCGGCTGTAAAGCCGGTCATTCTCCGCGAGGAGGCTTTCCAGCGAGTCCGCAACGGCGTCGCACGCCGCCGCGCTGTCAGGCAGATCCTTCACGAGTCTGCGCAGTCCGGATAACGCCGACTGGACCTGCTCCGCTATTCCGTGAACCCGACTTGACACTCGATCCCGTCCACTGTGTCATCGGGGATTGGCGCCCCGATCCCTATAGCCTCGTCCCTATCGTCCTATCCCTACGGTGTCACGTTCGCCGGAAAGAGTGACTCGACGCGTGCTTTCACGTCGTTCGAAAGCGTCACGTCCGAAGCAGCGACGTTCTCCTTCAACTGAGCGACCGACGTCGCACCGAGAATGACGCTGGAGACGTTCGCGTTTGCCAAGCACCAGGCAATCGAGAGTTGCGTGGCGGTTAACCCCAGGTCCCCGGCAATCGCAGCCAGTTCCTGTGCGCGCGCCTTGTTCTCTTCGTTCCAGTACATGTCCTTAATTACAGCGTTCTGCCGGTCGTCCGCCGCGCGGGTTCCGGCCGCCGCCTCCTCACCCGGTTTGTACTTGGCCGTCAGCATACCGTGAGCCAAAGGCGAAAAGGTGACGTTGCCGATGCCCTCGGCTTCCGTTGTGGGGAACAGATTCGACTCCGGATGGCGGTACAGAAGGTTGTACCGGGGCTGGCTGACCGCGATGGGGCGCGCGCCCAGTTCGCGGGCGAGCGCATTGGCCTGCACGATTAGCGTCGCGGGCCATTCGCTAATGCCCCAATAAATAATCTTCCCGGCGCGGGCCAGATCTTCCATCGCCCGCACCGTCTCTTCCAGCGGTGTCGATGGGTCGGGCCGGTGGCACATATAGATGTCGACGTAGTCCATCCCAAGCCGTTGGAGGCTGGCGTCGCACTGTTCGCGAATGTGCTTGGCCGAAAGGCCGCGGTCGTTCGGGCCGTCGCCCATGGGCGCCCACACCTTCGTCAGCACGACCAGATCGGAACGGGGAAACTCGGCGAGATGCTTGCCGAGCGTGCGTTCCCCCTCCCCCAGGTTGTAGGCATTGGCTGTGTCGAAATAATTGATGCCATTCTCATAGGCGAAGCGGATCGTGTCGCGCGAGGTCTTGTCGTCGCAGGTCATTCCGATCGTTAAATAGCTGCCCAGACCCAACGCGCTGACTCGTACGCCCCACTTCCCTAGCTGTCGATACTGCATGGGTCTCCTCCAATCGATTCGTTTGCCATCGTAGCAATCAGAGCCGGCCTGCGCAACGGCCCACGTTGAAAAAGTGGAATCGACCTAATCGTGACAGACTCGTCCGTTTGTCCCGGTGACGCGAAGCGGTTATGATCGGAGGGACGAGTGGGTATGTACAACGCTTTGGAAGGCGTATGAGGCCGGAGCTGTTTGAATTCCTGGGGATTCCGTTCTATTCCTACCGGGTCCTGTTAGCGGTTTCTTTTGTCTTATGCACCCTGCTCGCGGTTCGTGCCTCCGACCGCCGCCCCGATGGCGTGCGTTTAGTTCCCGCCCTGGGAATCTGGGCCTTATGCGGTGCATTGCTCGGGGCGCGCGTCTTTTACGTGGCGCAGTACAAGGACCCCGGTGAATACTGGAGCGCCTTGGTGGTATGGGAAGGCGGGCTCGTCTTCTACGGCGGCCTGCTGGGGGGCGCAGCCGCCGTTGCTATTTACTGGAAGCTTCGGGGCACGCCCTTTCTTGCGGGCGCCGACGTCGTTGCGCCGTATCTCGCGCTGGGAGAAGCAATTACACGAATCGGGTGCTTCCTGAACGGCTGCTGCTACGGGTCGTTGACCGATGCGCCATGGGGCCAGCGTTTCCCATCCGGCAGCGTCGTGTACCAGGCGCAACTGGACGCCGGCCTGATTACGTCAGCCAATCCGCGCTCTCTCACCTGTCACCCCACGCAACTCTATATGGCCCTTGGCCTACTCTTGGTCTTTGGCTTGTTGCGTCTGTGGAGTCTTCGGCGGCCCCCCGCCGGGATCGTGGTGTGCGGATACCTTCTTCTGTATGGTATTCTGCGTTTTCTCGTCGAATTCCTGCGCGGCGACAGCGCCCGTTCGGTATTCGGGATGACCGTCTCCCAGGCGATTAGTCTGGTGTTATTCATCGGAGCCGGCCTGGTGTTGGTGAGTCGATACTTCCGGGACTCCACAACGGAGAACCCGTAACGGAGCCGGGCGCAAGCGTGGACGGTGAATCCGAAATGCCGCCGCAACCTTAAGTCCCGGTGATACTAGGTCAGATTACGTCCCGCGCGCACGGAGTATGCACAAAATGAAGCGAGTCCTGCTTATGGTCACACTGATGTTCTTCCCCAGGCTGCTTGCGGCCCAGTCTCTGGACATATCGAGCCTGGAGGGGGAAAGCTGGTACGGGCTTTACCTGAACGGGCAGAAGTCCGGGTATTCGATGCACGTCGTGAAGAAAGCCGAAGACGGCACGGTCAGCGTGCAGGAGGACGCCCATTTCCGCATGAACATGGCGGGAGTACCTCAGGACATGCGCATGTTCGCGAACCGTATCTACGCGGCGGACGGCCGGCTACTATCCGTCGAATCGACTATCGATGATGCGAGGAGTACCTCGCGTTTCAACGCGATTGTCGAGGGCGACAGCCTGATATTGCGCGCGGACATTGGTGGCGCCGTCACGGAGCAGGAGTTCCCTCGGCCGAAGGAATCGCTGGAGGACGCATTGAAACAGGTCGAATTGGTTCAGGGCGAGGCGAACGTCGGCGACGCGCTCACCTTTACGACCTTCGAACCCATGAAACCCGGAGAGATCAAAGGGCGCAGCGAAATCATCGCCGTGGAAGAGCGCCTGCTCGAGGGCGCGCCGACCAAGGTATACAAAATCCGCACCACCATGGACTTCATGGGCATCGAAACGGTGTCGTACGTCACCGAACAAGGGACAACGCTGGAGGACATCACGGCCGGACAAATTACGATGCGTCTGGAGCCGGAAGAAATCGCCAAAGATGTCGATTACAGCAATGACGTGATCGTTTCCAACGCGGCCATGGTGGATGAAATCATTGCCGACCCGCGGACCCGGAGTGGTCTCAGGCTGCGGTTGTCGGGACCGCTCTCGCCCGCGCACCTGTTTAACGACGAACGCCAGTTCCTCACGAAAAATGGGGACGGGTACGAGTTCATCGCCAAGGCGGTGAACCTGGAAGGCTTCGAAACCGCGCAGATTCCCATAACCGATGAAAAGGTGGCGCAGTGGCTGGAGCCGACCCTGTTCGTCCAATGCGACGATCCCCGCATTGTGGAGAAGGCGAAGGAAATCGTCGGCGAAGAGACGGACTCCCTGAAGGCTTCGGCGCTGCTGAGCGAGTGGGTCTACAAGAACGTCAACACGATTTTCTCCGCGCGGCTTACGAACGCGCTTGAGGTGCTTGACAGCCTCGAGGGAGATTGCACGGAGCATAGTATTCTCTTCGTGGCGCTGGCGCGGGCTGCCGGTATCCCTGCGCGCGAAGTGGCGGGCTTGATCTACATGGACTCGGGAACCCGGCCCGGCTTCTACTTCCATCAGTGGGCGAAGGTCTGGGTCGGAAAGTGGATTGACGTAGACCCAACCTGGAATCAGCCCCTTGCCGACGTGACGCATATCAAACTGGCCGAGGGGGATCTGTTTCAACAGGCCCAGCTCATCCCCATCATCGGCCAGATCAAGGTGGAGGTTCTCGACGAAGCGTCCGGCGGTTGATGAGGCAACGAGGCGCAAGTATGCCAACGGATCCCGCACCGCGAAATGGTCAGAAACGCCGATGGCGCTGGTTGATCGCGACGCTGGCTGTCGCGCTTGCCGTAATCGCGCTGCTTCTCACCGGCGTTCCACAACGCTACGCCCTGGAATACGGGCTGCGCCGTGCACTGGGAACCAACGTGCGCGTCACGGGGTTGTCTATCGCTCCTTCCGTCCGGATTCGGGAACTGGTCGTCACGGGTGACACCGACACGCCTCCTGTCGTGATCCGAGGGGTCGACCTTGACTATGCGTTGAATCTCGATTCCATCGTTACCATTTCCGCGGTCTATGTTGAATCAATCGCCCTCGACTTGCGCCAAAACGGGGAAGGCGCCACCAACTACGCTTTTGTCGAGCGGCTCTTGCAGGGCGATATGGAATCCAAACCCAGCGACGAACCGCCCATGGACGTTGCGCCTTATCTGCCGGACTCGGCGGTGATCGGCAACCTATCCATCTCGTTGGAATCGCCACGGGGCAACCTCTCCCTTGACGGACTCCGGATGGAGGCCGATATGGAATCGCTCCTGGCCATGAATGCCCGATTGCTCGGAGAGAACGTTCATGGCTTCGTCTCCGGTGCCGGTTTGGAGGGAAAGCGGCCTGTCAACGGCTCGATCGACCTCCAATTCATGCGCAATATGGCCAGCGTGGGATTCACCGCATCCGTCGCTCTCAACGACATCGCGACACTCGACGGCACGCTCCACACGATTACCGCCGTGGGTACGACGGCCGCCCAACTGCGCATCGAGGAGGGCCGATTCCTGGACGACCGCTTTGCGGCGCTGTTGCCCGGAGGTCTGCGGTTCGAGTCGCTGGATGTGTCGGGCACGGAGGTGACGATGTCCTCGCCCCCGGGCATTCCCTGGGACGTGAACGCGAACATCCACGTCGACGGGAAGGGGATTCGCTACGGAGAGCCGGAGCATGAATGGTATCAAGGCGATTTGCAGATAACCGGAAACTACGATGGCGAGCAAGGCGATTTCGAGGCGGTCTTAAATAATGGTCAGCGGCTTTCCGTGCTGGTCAGCGGCGAGGTGAAAGACATCCATGTCGCCGCGACCCTCATCGATTGGGATCGCGCCGATCTCGCGGATGCGTTGCCCAAAGACTTCCGGCCCTTGCTCGACGAACTCCCACATCTCAGCCAGATCGGTGCGTCCGCGGAAGTGCGAACGCAATGGCCCGCCTATACCGTGAATGCTTCGGTCGATCCGCTCTTTACGCCCGAGGCCGGAGAAAGCGAACGATTTGCTTTGCGCATTGCAGGTGAAGGCAATACGAACGCGGCGCACGGGGACTTGTTTCATGGGAAGTTGAACGCCACGCTCGGCGAGGGCGAGTTGAACGCCATCATCGATGCGGATTCCGCGAAGCACTACAACGGCGACTTCAAAGTTGTCGACATCGACATGGCGCGATGGTTGACACCGGTCCAGCAACGCGTGCCCATCGCACCGCCGCCGGGCACGCTGAACGGATCGCTCCATATTCGGAATGCGGCCGAGTTTGCAATCGAGGGCGAACTCTCCCTTGATGCGGACGAACCGGGATCGGACGTGTCAGTAACGTTCACCGCCATGTCGGAATCGACGGAATCCCTCAGCCCCTTGAGCGGAAGAGCGGCCGTGACATTCCCCACATTTGAACCGCCGGGCACCGCGGACATCGACTACCGTTTCGCTAGCGATGAGTTGTCAGTCGCGGCGACTCTTGCCAGCGTCGATCTCGCTTCCGCGGTGTCACTGGTCAATCGCGACCTCATGCCGGAAGGAATGGCCGCGACGCTGACGGGCAACGCAAATGTCACGCGCGATTCCGAACGGGTTTCCATCGCGCTGAACGTAGACGCTGCCCCCGCAACGATCGCCGGGCTGACCATACCGTCCGAACAACCGCTGCATATCGAAGGAACCTTGCGCGGGCCTGCGGCGATGAGTGAGTTGCGAGCGGAAACGCTGGCATTGCGATTGACCGACGATGCAACGGTAGATATCGGTAATCTCGCGATTGCGTTCTCGCCGTTCACGGTTAAGGGCCACCTTACGGGACGCGTCGATTTCGACTACGTGGGTCCCACCATTGGGCTGCCTACCGTGGTCGGCGCGCTTACGGCCGACGCGCCGTTTACGCTGGCTGACGGAGTATTGGAGGCGCCGCTACGCCTGGAAGGCGACGGATTCGGATATGGCAAATGGGCCGGACCGTATGGGACCCCCGTTATACTGACGGGAGACGCACGCTATGCGCTGGATACGCAGTCCCTAGGCATCGGCAACGCAGAAGTGCTCTGGGGAGAGAACACGCGTGTCACGAGCGCGGAGGTCGCCGCTGCGTTGAGTCCATTTTCGCTTTCGGCGCCTTTCGAGGTTACCACGAATCTTGCTCCCCTGGTTGACCTCCGCTTTCTTGATGCCGCAGACGGCACGGCGACGGCGAATGGCACGCTGGGCATCGGCAACGGCCAGCAGATTCGCGTGGAATACGACCTTGCCGCACGGTCCCTGACCTTGTCCGGGGCCGTGGCCGCGTTCGGTGGATTGTCGTCCTCCGGCAACCTGGTATACGGCGAGTCGCTGGATGGACGGGTCCGATTTGCGGCTGCCGAAGCCGCGGCCGCCGGAGCGGTTCTGAACGACCCGCGCGGCATTTGCATGATCGAAAACGGCGTTGCGCAAGCCACCCATGTCGAAGCCTCGCTCTATGGGGGGCGGACCGCTTTCGACGCGACGGTGAATATCCTGGATACGGACCAGGGGGGGCGCCTGGACGCCCATCTCGAGGATATCGATTTGGACCGGTTTACCAAGGAATACGAACCGCCATCCGTCGTGCTCACGGGGATCGCCAACGGAGACGTTTCGCTGGTCTGGGCTGTGAACGGGCTCACTGACCTGCGCGTCGATCTGGCGTCCGAAGAGAACTTTTCCATGAACCGGGAGATCATCGAAAATCTGTTGCTCCAGTCCGTCACTGCGGACATGACCGGGCTCAAACGGCTCAACAAACGCATTCGCGAGGACACCATCGGCGAAGGATCGCAACGGCCCTTCGATCGGGCAGCGGTCTCGTTGTCGCTCGAAGGCGACACCTACGAGGAGCAACGGCTGGTTGGACCGGTGTCCCTGGAAAGCGAAATGCTTGATTTGTCCATCGACCTGGGGGTCGATCTGTTGGCCATCGCCAGCGCCATGGAACTCCAGCAACAGGCACAGCTTGGCGAAGGTGATACGATATCCGCGGAACCTGTACAATGGGGGCTTCCTGGAGAGTCTTCTAATCCCGATTCGAATAATTCGGACGATCCGTCGTCCAGTACGGCAAAGGAGGAGGAATCATGAAGCGTATCGGACTTGCATTAGCCACGACCGTGTCGCTCATCGCCCTCGGATGTGTCATCACCACGAAGCACAAGATCGACGCCCATATCGTGCTCGATATCCGCCATATTCAAGAGCAGGCCGACGGCGTGCTCGACTATATCGAAGGCAAGACGGACGAATTGCCGGCAACGGAACCTGCGAAGGAAGGCGCCGGCCCCTCGTTTCTGGAGCGCGCCTATTACGCCATGCTGTCCACGCCGGTCGCCTATGCGGCGGAGTTGAAGGAATCTTCGCCAAAGGTCAAGGAACTCGCCGACAAGATGCGCGAGCGCCAGCCGAAGATCGAGGCCCTCAAGAAACAGGGCGCCATCGGCGAGGACAACCGCGGATACGTCACACTCCGCGATAGCGAAGCGATCGCGGATGCCGAGAAGAAGAATGAAGCGCAACAACTGGTCGCTGCGGAAAACGCGGATCGCAAAGCCCTTTACCGCGAAATCGCCACAGACAACGCCGATCAGAATGTCACCCTCACCACCGTGGAGCGGATCTTCGCGCAACGCCGTCTCATGCGAGCCGCCGCGGGAGAGGTCTTTCAGTTGCCGCCAGCAGGCGACGACTTCGACAAGTTCAAGGCATCTCCCATGGGCCAGAAGCTCGGCGGCGAATGCGTTCCCGGCGCCTGGGTCACCATGAAGTAAATGCCCTAATCACACGACGCCGCGCTCTTCACGAGCGTTAGCAACCGAAGCGCCCGGGTTCACCACCCGGGCGTTTGGGTTTGTAGCGGTCGCTGATTGAATCCAGGCTCGGCCGAGCGCGTGAAGTGCAGCGTTCGGCGATCGCGGTAAATGCGCCTCGATCAGTTAACTGCACCCTCGTCGATGGTAAACACTTTCGGATCCCAAATCGATGCATGCACCGCGTATCCGCTCTCGGGATGCGTGTAGAAGACTGACAGGATCTGGCCGTCCTCGCGTTCCAGGCTCGCCGGATATCCGCCGTCCGATTCGGCCATGCGCGCCACGTAGACCGGCGCGCCCCAGGTTTTCCCTTTGTCGGCGCTCATCCGCGCGCGCACGCCGCGGAGTCCCTCGCGGCGATCGCCATAGGTGAGGAGAATCCGGCCGTCGTTCAGTTGCAGCAGGTGTCCGGGGATCTGCCGTTTCTCGGAAACCTGCCCTTCGTCCTGCCACGTGAGTCCGTCGTCGGTGGATCGGTAAAGCGACATGGCCGGTCCCCGCAGCGCCGCCAGCCATTCGCCGTCGCCGAGATTGAGGATGGCGGTCTCGTTGAGGTTATCGGCGATCCTCGACCGGATTTCCCAGGTTTTCCCGCCGTCGTCGCTGGTCAGGAAGTACGCCGCCCAAGGGCCGGGCTTGTCGTAGTACGAGGTCGAATAGGCCGAAGCGTTGAGCCGGCCACCGTCCGACACGAGAATGTCTCCGAAGGGTACGAACTCGCGCCCCGCCGGGTCCGTGGGGAAATCCTTGTGGGTCGTCCACGTCTTGCCGCCGTCCGTGGATTTACATACCCAGGGACGAATGATGGCGTCCCGGAAATCACCGCGCTTCTCCGCGCCGGGCTGTTGCACATCGGACCAGCCGCCCACGAGCGCAACGAGATTGCCTTCCGCGTCGACCCCCGCGGCATGATTCATGCGCACGGTATTCGGCTCATGCTCCGTAATCGTGCCACGATAGGTCCAGGTCTGGCCCTCATCCTCGCTGGCCCAACACGCGACATCGCCTTCCACTTGTCCATGGCTCGGTTTGTCGAACCCGACGAGGATGATGGTGCCGTCCGGTAGCCGCGTCAGGTTTGGCCATGCGGTAACGTTCGGCACCGCGACAAATGATTCGGCGATCGGATTCTCTGGCGGCGCGGCGGCGTTCTCTTGTGCCCATCCGGCGGAGGCCATGACAACACAAGCTGCAAGCAGTTGAATGGATTTGCGACAGTATCTCAATGAAAACCTCCCTGTTACCGCTTCTGAATCCAGAAGAAATCAATACCCAGGCTTTTCTCGCCGCCATCGAAGCGGAACGCGATCGTATGGTCGCCGGCGGTCACTTCGCGGTCGCCGCCGTGCATGGCGCGCAGCATCTCCCGTGACGACTGATATAAGTCCCAAGTACCGGCGTCCTGTCCATCGAAGAGCATGGTGACCGAACCGGACTTCTTGTCGTGTGCGAGCACCGCCTGGATGCTGTACTTGCCCGCTTCTTCAAAAGGAATCACAAACTCGATGGTCTCACCTGATTCCGTGGGATACCACCGATAGATGCTGCCTCCCGCCCACAATTCGCCGTCTTCCAGGAACACGTCGTCCCGCGGCGAATCCACTTGTTCCGCCTGGTAGAAGTCGGAGTTGGAAGCGGCGCCGCGTGCGGCGGGCATCCACGTTGGCAGGACCTGATCGCGCAGGTCCTCCGGCGTAATGACGACGTGGTCGTCCACGATGCCGGGGCGGCCGTAGTGATAGCCGATGCGGCCATAGGCCATGCCGTGGTTCAGCTCGTGGGGGAAAAGTTCCATGAAGAACGCGATGCTTTCCCGGAAGGGCAGGTCGTCCACGATGTGCCACCGGTTATTCGTCACGAAGCCCCGGTTTGCGGGACCGTCGTTGCGCGGCTGACCGCAATAGGGATGAATGAAAATATCCGGGCTCGACCACGCGTAGTTGTAGTAATCCTCGGAGCCCGTGCCGAAGGTGGAGGGACGAACGTCGTCGTCCACAAAAATTTTCTCATCGCCTTCGCCCCACCAGTTGCCGCCCGGCGACGGCACGTCGTTGGGGTTCAGCACATAGGTAACGCTGCCGACGTAGACGCCCGCGCCGTCGGCGACGAGGAAGGGGATGTCGTGCGGTTCCGCGCCGGACGCCGTCAGGTCGTGATCGATCCGCCAGCGCGCGCGGAAGTGCATGGAACGCTCGTCGTCCCATTCGTAAGGGCCGCTGAGCACGTCGCCCTGCACGGTGACGGACTGCTCGCCGAGGTTTTCCAGGACAATCGCAGCAGAATCCGCGAAGGGCATGACGAATCGGCACGTCATCGTGCCGTCCGCGTTTACCGTGAAGGGCGCCGTGTTCTGGGGATTGATCCCCGGCGCGGCGCCGAAGAAATCTCCAATCGGCGATTGCACCTGCGCCCAGGGATAGCCGTCGAAACGGATGTGCAGGATCGTCTGGCGGAGGGCGGCGTCGAGATCGTCTGCCGTGACTTTCAACGTCAACCGTTCCATCGCGCCGGGGCCTTCCAATGTCAGCGCTTCCGAACGGGTGCCGGGATCCACCGCCACGTTGAAGGAGCGCGGGGCCTCCGTGAACCGATAGAGCCACCGCGCCTGCGGATCCTGCAACACGTCGGCGCTCCGGCGTATTGCTTCCTCATAGGTTTTCAGATCGTCCGGCTGAAACGTTGTCACGTCGAGATCGCCGTCGTACAAGCGCACCTGGATCTGGTAGAAGTGAATCTTGTTCACGTCACCGGTCCAGGTAATGCGGCAGCGTTGCGCAAAGGGCATGGGACAATACGCCGCGTTTCGCTGGTAGAACGTGCCGTTCAAAACCTCTTCTCCGAGACCGGCCGCGTTGGCGTATCGGGTCCACGGATGCATGAAGAACTCTTCCGCGGGGCCGTCGAAGATCGGCGTTTCCGCGCCATCTAGAAATACCTTGACCGCGCCCTCACTGCGCGCCGTCCAAACGCGAACGATGGCGCCCGGCCCCTCAACGTCGCACACGAGATACTCGCCGATGCCGTTGGCGTCGGGTTCCGCAATCACGGCCTCGAAGTTGGGTATTGGTTCCTGGCCGAACCCGTCGGAATTGGCAAACCAGTCCGGGCCGCCGGGCACGGTGCTGCGATGGTCATAGGAAGAAAACTGAACGGTCTTGTAGTATGGCGCGGGAAACTCCGCAAGCCGGTGCATGTCAATCATCTGCTCGACGAGCGTACCGGTGGTCAGGGGCTCCGCGAACCCCGCGGACGCGACAACGAGTGCAACAGCAAGTGTACGGACAGCAATCATGCCGGGCTCCCTTCTGCTTCACGAAGTGTGGAGCGCCATGGTACCGGAGGCCGTCCGAACGTACAAGACAGCCGGATTTCTTGACTTAATTCCCATCGGCAAGGGACAATTCCCCTCCGTCATGAACAACACACGTCCTGGCATAGTTGCGTCCTACCTGAGCGCCTTGCGCGTCTATCAATGGCCCAAGAATCTCGTGGTGTTTGCCGCGCTGGTTTTCGCGTTCGAGTTGACCAAAGTCGATCAGGTTCTGCGAAGCGTGGCCGCCTTCGTTGTGCTCTGCGCGGCTTCGAGCGCGGTGTATGTGCTGAACGACATCGTGGACCGCGAGAAAGACCGCACCCATCCCGACAAGCGAACGCGGGCTATCGCCAGCGGGGCAATCTCAATTCCTTCCGCGTTCGCGCTCATGCTTGTACTTGCTCTGGGAAGCCTCGCTGCGGGTTATGCGCTGGCGCCCGCCTTTTGTGGGGCGGTGGCGGGGTTGATCCTGCTTAACCTGCTGTACTCGTTTCTTCTGAAGAAGATCATGCTGGTCGACGTCATCGCCATCGCGCTCGGCTTCGTGATCCGAGGGATCGCGGGGGCCCTGGTACTGGATGTGCGCTTCACGAACTGGCTGGTGGTCTGCACGCTCTTCCTGGCGCTTTTTCTTGCCTTGGGCAAGCGGCGGCGGGAAATCGGCCTCCTCGAAGCGGAGGCCATCAACCACCGGGAAGTGCTGGGCCACTACACGGTTCCGTATCTCGACTCCCTCATGATGATCCTCGCGGGGGCCACATTACTCACCTACACGATCTATACGTGTTCCCCGGAGGTTGTCGCGCGTACTGGTACGGATAAACTCTATCTTTCTCTTCCATTCGTGGTATACGGGTTGTTCCGATACCTCTACTTAGTCCATCATAAAAAGGGCGGTGGAGATCCAAGCAGGACCCTCCTCAAGGATGCGCCGCTCCTGATCACGGTGTTGCTATGGGGTCTGGCAAGCATCGCGATCATGTATGGTGGCAGGAAGTTCGGATAGTAGCGAGCAGAACGTACCCGTGCCGGCCTGGCGGGTGATGGGTCAACGCCTGCTCGGAGAAGGGGCAGTATCCATGGCGAACCGGCGCAAGAACCTCAACATCGCGGAGACAACCGAAAAGATCATCGCCTTGGTCCTGGGCGGGGGACGCGGCACACGCTTGCACCCGCTCACGGCGGAACGGGCAAAACCGGCAGTTCCGCTCGGCGGCCGCTACCGCCTGGTGGATATTCCGCTGAGCAACTGCATCCATTCCGGCATCAACCGCATGTTCGTACTCACGCAATTCAACAGCGCGTCCCTGCATCGCCATATCAACAATACCTACAAGTTCGACAACTTCTCCAAGGGCTTCGTCGAGATCCTCGCCGCCGAACAACGCGCCGAGAGCGGCGACTGGTTCCAGGGAACAGCGGACGCGGTGCGCAAGCACCTGCGCGAGATCAACCATCTCCAGGCCAGTCAGTACCTGATTCTCTCCGGAGACCAGTTGTATCGCATGGATTACCGGACCATGCTCGCTACCCATCTCCGCACAGACGCCGATATCACCGTGGCCGTGTTACCCGTAACGCGGGAACAGGCGAAAGGCTTCGGCATTCTGAACGTCAACCAAGAGGGCCAGATCATTGAGTTCGTGGAAAAGCCGAACACCGACGAGGCCCTGGAGCGTTTGGTTACTTCCGACAGCATCTTCGCGGAATACGGCATCCAGGTCGAGGGGCGGCCGTACCTCGGCTCCATGGGTGTTTACCTGTTCAAGCCGCAAGTCCTCGAATCTATCTTGAGTTCCCAGCCGGATTGGATCGACTTCGGGAAGGACGTGATCCCGAAATCGCTGAACAACCTGCGTGTGCAATCGCACGTATTCAACGGGTTCTGGGAAGACATCGGGACGGTGCGTTCCTTTTTCGAGACTAGCCTGGAGCTTACGAAGGCTGAACCCGACTTTGATTTCCACGCCGAAGGCAAACCGATCTACAGCCGGCCGCGTTATCTTCCGGGATCGCGTGTTCAGAATGCGACGGTGGAGGAGTCGGTGATTTGCGAAGGCACCAAGATCGACGGCGCGACCATCATCAAGTCCATTGTAGGAATCCGCACCATTGTGAGTTCCGGTGTGCGCATCGAGCGCAGCGTGATCATGGGCGCCGACTTCTTTGAAGAAGAACGCGACTATCAGGCCGCGATCCCCATGGGAATTGGCGAAGGCACCGAGATCGTGAACGCCATCATTGACAAGAATACCCGCATCGGAAAGAACGTCGTCATTCGTGGCGCCGACGACTTGCCTGATACCGACGGAGACGGCTGGGCGGTGCGGGATGGGATCGTGATCGTATTGAAGAGTGCGATTGTGCCCGATGGAACCCACATCGGCGCCTGAGGGGATGGCCAAGCCGATACCGAGGGAGTTCACGTGGTACGAGGGCCTTGCCTTCTGCGTCTCCGCAATCGGCATTCAGCTCAGCAGCGAATTCGTCAGCCAATTCGGCCACTATTTCTATTCGCCCACCGTCGGTGGCGGGCGCATGGTTTACGTCACCATCGGCTTCATCCTCCCGATGTTTGTCGTCGGCCGCTTCTTCGACGCAATTACCGATCCGTTGGCTGGACTCTGGTCGGATGAAACACCAGGAAGACCCGGGAGATGGCGGCTAATTCCGATCCATGGCCGACGACGCCCCTTCATCTTCTGGGGCTCCATCCTGATGACGTTTACGGGCGTTGCGTATTGGTACCCGCCCGTCCCCGCCACCTCCACGCTCAACTTCGTGTACGGCAGCGTCCTGCTATGTCTTCATTTTCTGTTCTTCACGATATGCGTCGTGCCCCTCGTGGCGATGGCGCCGGAAGTGGCGCGGTCGAAACAGGCGCGTATCAGGCTGGGTGTATGGATCGCGGTAGGGATGATTATCGGGCTTGCGTTGGCGGCAGGCATTTCGGGCACGCTGATCGATGCGTTCGATCCTGCCCGGCGCCTTCCCGTAGGGGAGGATGGCGGCCCGTCATTCTCATCCCTGGGGTATCAACGCACGGCAATCGTGTTCTCCCTGGTTTCGTTGCTGACCTTTCAGTTCGTGGTATGGGTGGTTCGTGAGCGGGAGCCGGAACGGCTACCGGAAACGTCTCGAACGATTCGGCACGCGTACCGTGACATGGCCGAGGTCATGCGGAACCGCGTATTCCTGCGGTACATCGCGGCCATTTTCTTGTTCAGCATCGGGTTTCTGGCCACTCAACGCGTACTGCCGAATTGGGCCGAGGTCGGCCTGGGTGGCGACGAAAGCACCGTGACCCTGTTGATGCTGCCGTTCATCGGATCGGCATTGGTCATGGCCTTCGCAGGCATGCCTATCCTCGGGCGTTTTCTTCCGGTGAAGTGGTTGCTGGCGTTGTCGTTTATCATCATCGGGACTGGTCTCCCTTTGATGTACCCCGTCGCCGCACTGCCAATGGAGACGGGTACCCGTTTTCTGCTTGGCGCCGTGGTTTTTGGCTATTGCGGATTGGGACAGGGCATGCAGTACGTGTTGCTCACGCCCATGCTTGGCGAGATCATCGACCTAGACGAGCAACAGTCCGGAAGACGGCGGGAAGGCAGTTACAACGGCGTGAACACGATGGCCATCAAGGCAGGGCAGGCGCTGTCCATCGCTGTGTCCAACATTTGCATGAGCACCTTCGGCAATTCCGTAGAGAATCCCACCGGCATACTGCTCGTGGGGCCCATGGCGGGGGTCTTCGCGGTTCTGGGCCTTGCCGTCGTGTGGGGCTACCCCGTGCTACACGTGACCCACGAGACCACCGAGGAACTCGTCAGCGAAGAACCTGATATACCAATCGGGCGCTGATCGCCAGCAGCAGAATTCCCATGATCAGCTTGCGGCGTTGCAAGGTGAGGTGCCGTTCCAGACGCTGCCCCCACGGCGCTCCCAGTTGGGACCCGATGAATACCAGTGGCGCGAGGGCAAAGCTGATGTGGCCAACCGTCCACGGCAAGTCGACAGTCCTCTCCGCGCCAATATGGGCCACACTTCCCGCAATCGCCGTGGCAACCATCACTGCATTGGACAATGCCACCACGCGTTCGTTGGTGATGATGCCCGCCATGAGCGACAGCGGCACCATCAGCAATCCACCGCCGGTGCCCGTGCCACCACCCACCGCGCCCGCGCCCGCGCCAATCAAGGCGGCTACGCCGTTCCGGCGCCTGATGTTTTCAGGTTTGACTGGCGTGGGTTGGATGAGGAAGGTCCGCAGCGCCGCGATCAAGAGAAACACAATGTAAATCCAGATGACCGTCTCATCGGAAAGCTGAGCCGTAATCCACGCGCCGAGATAGCCGCCGACAATGGAACCGGCAGCCATGGCCGCCGCCACATCCCAGTGGCGGTCGCGGTGACCGCGATTGAGCCGCCACGTGTTCACCGCGGCCACGAAGATAATGATGAAGAGGCTCGTGCCTTTGGCGGTGTGCGCGTCGATTCCGGGCACGAACGTGATGAACGCAGGCACCATGAGAATCCCGCCGCCCAGCCCGAGAGCCGCGCTGATAACGCCTACCCCCGCGCCAAGCGCGAGCATGCCAAAGATAAAGAGTGCGATCGTCATCGATTCTCTGGTGCGGTGGACGACGGGGTCGAGCCAAACCCCGGCACCTAAGTTCCTTCTCATTGACCGTGTGTAGCGGGTGGCCCAATGTCCCCCATTGAAGGGGGATTAAGGGGGATGTTCCCCGAGTAACCGGAGTCGCGGGTAACCGGCAATCAATTACAAGGGTACATACTTGGCGTTGGAAATAACAACGCGCGGCAAGCTTGCCGCGCGCCCCGCGTCATTATTACAATCCGCATGCATATGAACGAACTGTACGCATGGATCCGGGTCGCTTGGCGGTTGCTCCGCTATCTCGGCTATCGAATGGGGTTGGGGGAATGCCCGACGCTGATGGACGTCTATCCAGAAGCCGTCGTCGTGTTCGACCGCGTCATGGGATGGCCGCGCACGCTCTTTGTGAAAGGCGGCAAGCATTGTCCGCCTGCGGGGCCTGTCGTGTACGCAGGCAACCACGCCAAGAAAGACGACCCCTTCATCATGTACCGCGCGGTGCACCGCATCACCGGTTGGTCCTGCGAAATTCGCTACATGATGCGCGACGATTTCTTCAAAGGCCTCCCGAACCTGCGCATCGTCGATATCGATGAATTGGTGCGGGCGCTTGGCGCCCAGCAAATCAGCCGCGACAACGTGCAGCTATCCCAGCTCAAGCCGTTCGTGAAACTCCTGCGCGAGAACAACGGCTTCATCATGTACCCGGGACGATCCCGATCGCGGTCCGGACTGTTCATGGAGTATCGCGATGGCATTGACGAGCCGGGAGGCGTAACTTTTTTTCTCGCGCAAGCGCAACGGGGCCATCCGGAATTGCGCGTACCGGCGGTACCCATGGCGCGGACGCACAATCCCGTCACGAAACGGTCCGTCATTGCTTTTGGTCCGCCTGTGTACCTGCCGCACGATGCTGACCGGACCATGCAGCGGGTCCTGGATTTTCAGCTGGTCGAGCGCATGGGCGATCTGGTGGAAGTCAATGGGGCCATGGCCGTAGCAGCCATGCTCTACTTGCAGTGCCTTCATCAACGGCCGTGCCCCATCGATCAGGGGAATTTGGTCGCGGCCGTTCGGGCGACGCTGGAGACATGTGCAGCTTGCCGGTATGTGGACGAGACCGCACTCGCCGATCTGCCGCGCGAAGTAAAGGTCACCCTCGAGTACTTCCAGAAGCACGGGATGCTGGAGTTGCGTGGAACCGCCGTTTGGCCGAACCGCGAGTCGATCCTGTTCGCACCCGACCTGGACAAATCCTACGTTCGCAAGAACCCCGTGAAACATCTCGTCAACCAGATTCTGCACCTCCCGGATGTCGTGTCGGCATGTGAAGACGCCGCGCGATTACTCTGATCTCGCGAAGGCCTTACGTCAATAGAACACCTATACATCCTGCCGGTTCTCTTGGTCG
>CAZWDH010000025.1:0-5133 GCA_964632865.1 uncultured Nitrospiraceae bacterium | reverse complement strand
CGCGAAGGCCTTACGTCAATAGAACACCTATACATCCTGCCGGTTCTCTTGGTCGTTACCCAGCTCGCCCGTGCGGTGGAACCGGTTATCACCGATATCGCATTCCGGACCGGGCTCTTTTCTCACCCCGATCCGCCGCCGCCGGATGTGGACTTCATGTTCGCGGCCGTGGTGATCATGGCCGTGGTGCCGGCCTTGTTCACGCCGGTGGCCATAAAGTCGTTTCTTCGGAATGAGTCAAGGGAATAACACGCAGCGGCAGAGTAGTAATGAAGGCTGGGTTACCTTACTTCAATTGGGTCGCTGGCTAATGACCTGGTCACGGACAAACATCACGGATGGTTGCTTCTATACTTCCAACGATCCGTCACGTAGCGTGTATATGTGTTGAGAAACTCGCGCCAGGAATTCGCGGTTGTGGGAGACAATCAGCATGGCTTGGGGAAGGCTAAGCAGGATCTCGGTGATGCGGGTTTCGTGTTCCTCGTCGAGACCGGTGAGGGGTTCGTCGAGGAGCAACACGTTCGGCTCCATGGCGAGCACCGTGGCAAGCGCGACCAAGCGTTTCTCACCGCCGGACAGACGGTAGGTGATGCGGGATTCGTAGCCCGCGAGGCCGACTTGCTGCAGAGTCGCAGAGGCGATTTGACTCGCTTCGGCATGGGTCTTGCCGAGGTTCAGCGGACCGAACATGACATCTTCGCCGACGGTGGGACAGAAGAGTTGATCGTCGGAATCCTGGAAGAGCAGTCCGACCCGTTTGCGCACGTCGCGAAACTCCGATTCCGTTGTGCGGGGCGTGCCGAAGCACGTGATTGTCCCCGCCGATGCTTTTCGCAGCCCCACGAGGAGGTGCAGCAGCGTGGTCTTGCCGGAACCGTTAGCGCCAATCAATCCCACGCGTTCGCCCGCGCGCAGTCTCAGGTCGAGTGAATGGAGCACCGGATGGTTCGGGCCGTAGCCGAAGGACACACCGTCAAGGACGATGCAGGCGCCGTTTACAGGGTGTTCGCCCACAGCATCACCATGACGAAGGTTGCGGTCCCGCAGCCAAACATCGCATCACGCAGCGACCACTGCGCCGGTTCACGCGTGGGGAAGACTCCCGTGTAGCCCCGGCATTTCATGGCTTGGTACACGCGTTCCGAGCGGTCGAAGCCCTTCACGACGAGCATGCCGACGAGATTGCCGAAGGCGCGCAAGGTGTGAAGGTTGGTGCGCGGCCGGAACGCGCGCACTCCCATGGCGCGGCGAAGACGCTGGTACTCGGTTTGCAGCACGAAGATGTACCGGCCCGTCAAGAGAAAGAGCGTCACGAGCGCGGGCGGTACGCGGAGCGACCGGAGTGCGCGCGCAAGATCGGCGGCCTCCATGGTCGTGAGCAGCGCCGTAATGATCAGCACGATGGCGTTGGCCCGTGCGGCGATGGCCAGACCCGCCAAGAGTCCCGGCCACGTGAACGCCAGGGTGTGCACGTGAAAAAGCGCGGGCCCCGGCGTGGTCAGGGGAAGCAGCACGACGAGTACGGCCAGGAAGAGATTGAGCGGAAGCAGTCGCCGCAGCGTGGAGCGCAGGGGCAGCCGCCCAACAGCGGCCAGTGCGACCGCGCCCGTCAGGCTTAGCGCCAATGCCGCTGGGCTGTTCACCGTTGCGATGGCGACCGACAGGACGACCGCGGCAATCACGCGGGCGCGGGCGTCGAGGCGATGGATGGGCGATTCAATGTTGAGAAAGGCATCCGTAAACACGTCAACGATCGCTCCGGCTGGTCCGGCGTTTCCACAAGGCGAATAGCCCGGCCATGCCGACGATGTAGCCAATACCCCCTATGACATCACGAAGCTGGGTGCGATGCGCGGCGGCATCCAGCTGCTCGCGGAGGGGGGCGACTTCACGGCTCACGGCTTCCGCGACAAGGCGCTCGAGATCAGCGGAGGGTGGGCTGGATCGGTCTGAATCGTCCGATCCATCCTCTGCAGCGACCTCGGTGACCGAGGGTTCCGGATCCGGCGCAGACAGTGATCGGGGCAATTCATCCGACGCAATGGTGAATTCGGTTCGATGACCATCCTCCGATTCCGCGACGAATCGGAGATCGCAGCGCTTCGTCGGATGCCATGTGAAGGTGCCGGATACGTCCGAACGGACCGTCGCCAGGACTTCATCATCGGGTCCGAGTATGGTGACGGCTATGCCGGCCGCCGGACTGTCGGAGTAATACGCCTTACCTTCGATGTGACCGCCGGAGACGGAAGCGAAGAGGTGCAATGCGTGGCCGTATGCGAAGGGAGACGCGGCCGCAATTATCAGCACCGGAACGAACGCGCGCAGCATGGCGTTGGATTCAAGGGCGTGTTTGGAAAGCGCGAGTGGGCTGGACTCTTGTGGTGCGGGCTTCCAGACTGCATCCTGAAGCGAACGTGCTGCAAATACGGTGCAGGCTGGAAGCCTGCACCACAAAAGGCGATTCGCCGGTTTGGCGAACTTCGGCCACCTCTTCATGCCCGCTCTAAGATGTCGTCGCATGGGCGGCGCTCCATTCGGGTTTCGACCACAGGGCAAACGTTTCAGGCCGCACCCGGTAGAGGAAGGATACGGCCGAGCCGGTGACGAGACCTTCGACGAGCATCACCGGAACATGGGCAAGAAAGACGCCCTGGGCGAGCGGGACGATACCGCGGCCGGCCGTGAGCAGGGTCAGGCACAGCATCGTGCAGGCAAGGGCGACCGCGAGCGTCCCCGCGAAAAAGCCCACGACAAAAACAGATCGGCCGCCACTGAGTAGCGGGCGCAACAGGAGGAAGCAGAGCACACCCGGCAGGGCCATGTTCAGCGTATTGACGCCGAGCGTTGTCAAACCGCCATAGCCGAAGAACAGCGCCTGCAACAACAGGGCAACCAACATGGCGGGGAACACTGCCCAACCCAGGATGAGTCCTGCGAGTCCGTTCATGACAAGGTGCGCGGAGGCCGGTCCAATCGGCACGTGAATCAAGGAGGCCACAAACAAGGTCGATGCCATCACCGCGACGGGCACGATCCGTTCTTCGTCGAGCTTACGCAATCCGACAGCGACTCCGCCCGCGGCGAGTATCGCGCCGCCGGTGAGAACGGGCAAGGGTACGATGCCTTCAGCGAGATGCATGAAAAATTGGTGGTCCTCAAGTATCGATTGACGGATCGTATTACGAATATTCTAATCGTAATACACGTTGGAGGCGGTTGTAAAGACGCCATCCGGTTGGCGGGCGACTACGGTGCCTTCGGCGCCGGATTCGCGGGACCGACAAACAGCCAGCGGCCAGAAGACCCGGGCCCGATCGTCACCAGCAGATAGTCGCCCTCGCGCGTTGATTCGACCACGGCGCCGCGGCTGCCCGGTGTGGCGCCTTGGGCTACGACGACCGCGTCAGCCGGGATGTCGGTTGCGGGAATGCGCAGCGTGCCATTGCCATGGGCGAGGATTTGAAGTAGTGCGCCACCCGGGACCTTCCGCGCTTCGGCGACGGGCGCCCAGGCTACGCGCGGGAGCGATCCGTCCGCGAAGGCGTGCGTCTGGCCGTCCAGCGTCACCGAGTTTGAACCGGACCCGGCAAAGGCGATGAGCCGGTTCGCATTGTCCAAACGGAACGCCATGGCGCCGGTACCCTCGTAGGTGACCGTATGGCCCCAGGCTTTGAAGTCCCCAAGTTGTAGCACGTCGGAAGGCGGTGGATTTGCGGCGAGATACGCGGCGTCCTCTTCTTCGTTGCGCGCGAAACCTCCCGGCCATCCCTCTTCCAAAGCGCGAAAGTGGGGCGCGATGGCTACCGTGCCATTCGGGAAGCGGCCTACCAAGTACTCGGTCGTGCGCGAGAGATAGTCGGGATTGTCGTTGACCTCTTCGAAGGCTCCCGACGCGGGATAGGCGCCGAGCGCGTTCAGCACCTCGAACCAGGTGCGGGTTTCATAGCCCAGGCTCGCCGCCTGATCGTCGCGCGGACGAAACCCGAGATAGGTCAGGCTGCCGCCGAACTCGGTGGTCCGCACGGCGCCGACGGTCCAGTCCTGTACGGCAGCCGCAGCCGCCGTACCTTCGCGCGCGGTCACGGGGTAGATACGATCCACGATGAAGTCCGTCAAAATCGCTTGCGCAGGCACCTGCGCCAGGGGTCCTGCGAAGTGGATCTCCCGGCCCGGGACGATAAGCCCGTCGCCGGGTTCGGGCGCGTATTCCACGCCGAAGAGATCGCACCACGCGGCCGTGACCGGATTGCCATCCGCGTCCAGCACCGGCGGCGGACCTGACCAGATCACGCGTCCGCCTTGCGCGGCGAGATCGTTCATCATGGACATGAGCGTCTGGCTCGGGAAGGGCTCGAAGAGCGTGACGAGGGATGTGAACCTCCGTCCCGCAACTTCAATGGCGCCATCCTTCACCACGCCGCGTTCGAGCAGCTTGGCCTGGGTGATGTAGTTCGCGTAGCCGTACTGCGTCATCCAACTTCCGAAGCGTTCTTCCGCCGCAACGAGGTCGATGGGATACAGCATGAGCACGTCCGTGTCGCGGTGTTGGGCTTCTTCCACGAGCATGAACGGAGGCGACGCGGCCGCGCCGTACACGTCGACCAAGGCGTGGCGCCGTTGCGACAGTTCACGCGGCATGCCCCAGTGGGCGGCGTACGAGTAGGGTACCTCGTTCAGAATCCCCGTCGAACACGCGAGCGCCATGGCGAAGTAGTTGCGGTCGACGCCCAACCGCAAGCGAGCCTCCTGTAGCGTGACGCCCCGCCGACCGGCGTGGCGCGAGTACTCCTCGCAGTAGGCCTCGAAGCTCGGGTGCCCGACGGGCTCGACGATCTCCACTCGCTGCCCGAGGTCGAGCTCGAGCCGATCGATGCGTCGCAGGATCTGGTCCGCGTTGCCCACGAGCACGGGGCTGGCCAGCCGCTCGTCGATCAGCACCTGGGCCGCGCGCAAGATGGTCTCGGAGTCGCCCTCGGGAAGCACCACGCGCCGCGAATTCAGCCGCGCCCGCCGGCTGATGCGCCGCATCTCGAAGTGCACGCGCGCATAGAGCCGCGCATCCAGCTCGGCCCGGTACTGCTCGACGTCGAGCTGTCGCCGTGCGACACCGCTCTGCATGGCGGCCTG
>CAZWDH010000024.1:0-36812 GCA_964632865.1 uncultured Nitrospiraceae bacterium | reverse complement strand
AACCGCCCAGTACCACGGTGAAGCCGGCGTCGGCGATGGCGGCGTAGCGTTCGTCCATTTGATCGTCGGCGGGTGGATCGACCCAGAACCCGATGGCGAAGCGATCCTGTTGGAAACGTTCCACGCTCTGCGCCGGAACGGGAGTCGTGAAGAAAAGAGCCAAGACGGCTAGCAAACAGAAATATCGCACCATAGAATCCCCCTCTGTTACGGCATTGGCCTGCGGCCGATTACTTGGTCTTCGCGACCGTCTGGACGGCGCCCGGTTTGATGCCGCCAGGCCCAATTTCAAACAAGCGTATGACGCCATTGATGGCCGCCGGTGTCACGGTCATGGGCGTAGAGCGTGTCGCGCCAGCCCACGGCACCGTCTGCTCCGCCTCCGTGTTCTCCCGATGCCAATGGCCAAAGATGAACCAATCGAGCGGGTCGTCGACGAACAGGGCCAATTGCGCGCGCATGCCCATGTCGGCTTCGTACCGGTGGCTGAACCCGATGGCCCAGCGCGCGGGTTTGAGCGCGCGGCGGAATACCTGCAGGTCGGCCGGTTGCGCGCGGAGATCGTCGGCGACGTAGAAGTCTTTCGTATCGAAACCGAGATAGCCGTCCTTTCCGAACCAGAACATATAGGCGTCCGGACCGAAGGCTTGTTCATAGTTGAGTTCCTTGCGGTCATGGTTGCCGGAGCACACGAAGGTCGGCAGTGTGCAGGTGTTCAAGATTTCGATGAAGCTTCTGAATTGGGCGGCTTCTCCGTTTTCCGTGAGGTCGCCGGTAATGAGGGCAAAGGCGGCGCCGCTTTCATTTACCGCATTCACCACGTCTTGGAAGATCGCCTCGGACCTGCGCTCGTGCCGGCCGGAACCCACGTGCGTATCGGTGATGTGAGCGACGGTGTAGCGTTCGGGAAACGCGTCGAGGACAAAGACGGACCGTAGATTCGTGTCGGTCGTTCCCTCAGCCGCCGCCTGCAAGGCGTAGCCGCCAAGCGGCACTTCTTCAGGAACGCGGCAGATTGCCTTTGACCGTTCACCGGGAAGGCCGGTCCACTCCGCTTCAAGCGGGATAGCGCCTGACTCGGATGAAAGGGATAGTTCCGCCTGGCGGGTGGCGATGACCTCAAAGGTCTCGCCGGGCAGGAGCAGGGCGGGCATTCCGTCGTTGGGAGTGACGATGACGTCGAGCAGGCCGTTGGCGTCCCGTGCCTGGGACACGCTGCAGACGGTGGTGAGTACGATCAACACGAGAAGCCGGAGAGAAAAATGGGGACAGTCACTTTTTCGTATCTGAGTCGCCGAGAAATATCTCCATGCCGCAGAAACGAAAAAGTGACTGTCCCCATTTTTCCACACACGCATCACTTTGTCTCCGGACGCCAAGCCGGCGCGTAGTCATTCAGTTCGTGTTGCGTGAGAGCGATGGTCTCGTCCTC
Organism: uncultured Nitrospiraceae bacterium; assembly: GCA_964632865.1. Lineage (GTDB taxonomy): Bacteria > Hydrogenedentota > Hydrogenedentia > Hydrogenedentales > SLHB01 > JAHDWY01. The sequence continues at coordinate 35,380 of CAZWDH010000024.1, read as the reverse complement.
ATCGGTGTTGGTCGCGTAGAGCCGAGGGTGGCCGTCGCGATCAGAGACATAGGCGACCCATTGGCCGTCCGGTGACCAGGCGGGCGCCCAGTTGTCGTGGTCCTCGGCGGCCGCGATCGGCGAAACGCGCACCTGCACCGGGTTTACGCGGTAGACCCCCCGGCGGCCGCCGCGAAACGACTCGAAGGCAATCCATTCGCCACTGGGCGACCATACGGGATTCCAGTCCGCGGCGCGGTGATTGCTTACATCCATCGCACCGCGTCTCATGGCGAACACGAAGATCTCGCGGTCGCCGCCGTCGTTTGATTCGTAGGCCACCGCGCCTTCTCCGGGGAAGGGCCTGGGCAGCCATTCCACGTACCTTCCCGTTGATGCCAGCAGCTCGATCGCCGGATTGGCGGTGGTCTTCGTTACCCAGAACAGATCGGTGGAAAGGGCGCCCAGTTCGCCTACAGTACCCACCGCGATGATTTGCGCATCCCCATTCCACGCGGGCCGAAGGAGGGACTGCGTATCGGTTCCCCAGCGCTCCTCGGTGTCTGATTCCAGATTGTAGACCATGACACGCTGATCCAATCCGCCCCCGGCGGTATAGGCGATTTTCATCCCGTCTGGAGACCACACGGGGGGGCCGTGGACCCACTCCTCCGCGTGCTTGAGGATGCGCTCATTCGTGCCGTCGGGACGGACCAACCGCAGCCCGGTACCGGATTCTGGTGCTTGAGTGATGTACGCGATCCACGCGCCATCCGGCGACCAGGCCGGTTCCCCGTCGCGCTGTCCCGCGCCGATTGGGGTGATCTCCCCGCCGGGAAGAGTGAGGAGGCATACCTGCTGATCTTCCTGTTCCGTGGCGGCCAGAAACGCGATTTGCCCTTCGGGTGCGGTGAGTGCCGCGAGGGCGATTGTAATGATGAAGCCCATGGCGGCAAGTGTAAGCCAATGGGAGCGAGGTTGCAACGAGACTATGAAGAGTACTGGGGTATCTATTTTAGCAATAATAGAAATTATATTGAATAAAAATAAAATATATGAATTGCAAAATATTGCATTTTAATGAAAAAACATTTACTATAATTAACAATACAGGAGAAAACCGGTCAATGCCTGAAGCGATTCCACGATGGATTACAGTCTTATCGGACGATGACCTACTGTTCCTGAAGCGTTTTCTGCTCCATTCCGGATCGCTGAAACAATTGGCGGAAGACTATGGCGTCACCTACCCCACCATCCGGGTCCGCCTTAACCGAGTGATCGAGAAAGTGGAAACGGCGGAGCGCCCCGAAGCGGAAGACGCCTTCGATGGACTGCTCGAGATGCTGGTAAAGGAGGGGGTACTGGTACCGGGAACGGCACGGACCATGCGGCTAGCACACCGGAGGGTTATCTCCGAAGCGACGCAACGGGCGGAACGGCACGGCGCAGCCAACGCACTGCAGTGGCGCGACTCGCAGTAAGCGTACCGCTAATGCCAGTCTTCGTCCCTTGCCACCCGCACGCGGGCAAGACCATCGTGGAAGGCAAAGGTTCGGTGAAACCGGGGTGAGATCGCCCATGCGCCGTGTGGGTCGATGTAGCCGTATTGGCCGTTCGAAGCGGCGGGGGCCAGTCCTTCGGAAAAGGCTTGCGCGCGACTGAATCCGACCTCGCCTACGAGCGTTCCGTCGGACTTGGCGAATCCCCATTTCTCGCCCATGCGGGCCGCCGCAATGCCATCGGCTCCCAGAGTGACTTCGTCGAATCGGGGTTCCCGCGCGGTTGAGCCGGTCTTGTCTATGACGCCCCACTTGCCGCCGAGACATACGAATGCAAACCCATTCTGAAACGGCAGGCAAGCCTCGTACTCGAACGGAATTACAACCTTTCCGCTTCGATCGATGAATCCGGCACTGCCGTTTAGCGTCACCACAGCAACGTCCTCGCTGAAGGGATAGGCGCGGTCGTATTTCGGGGGGATCACAAACTCACCATTTCGATCGATATATCCATATGCACCGCGAACCGCAACCGGCGCCATACCCTGCGAGAACACGCCCGCCGGGAAGAAGCGGGGCGGGATTACAAAGGTCCCCGTCCGGTCGATGTAGCCGACGAGTCCACGTATTTGGGCGGCAGCGAGGCCATTGGAGAAGGAACCTGCACTTTCAAACTGGGCGGGGATTACCAAGTCTCCTTGTCGATCGATGTATCCGGTCTCGAAGCCGATGCGTACCGGCGCGAGGCCTTCGGAAAAATCTCCCGCGAGATCGAATTGGGGAGGGACCATGAATTGTCCGGTTGAATTGATGTAGCCGTATTTGTATGCCGTGGGTTTATGGGCCTCGCGTTCCGCGTCCCAGTTCCGCCAGAGGGTTTCGGCCATCAGCGCCGATACGCCCACGAGGGCGATCCACAGGCCCACCGATTTGACTCGTTCTCGTCGTAGATCCATCGACAGAATCCTCCCTGGATCCTTAGTACGCCTGGGCCGACACAAGGTTCATCGCGTCTTGCGTCTGGCGGCGCTTCCCGCGCGTGCTTTATTATAGCCCCCATGGATACGACCGAACGTTTTTCGGACCGGGTCGAAGACTACGTCAAGTACCGGCCTGGCTACCCGGACGAGATGATTCCGTTCCTGCACGACACTATCGGCCTTATGCCGACGTGGACCGTTGCGGACGTAGGGTCCGGTACCGGGCTGCTTTCGCGATTGTTTCTCGACTACGGAAATCGCGTGTTTGGCGTGGAGCCCAACGCGGCCATGCGGTTTGCTGGAAGCGAATACCTGCGCGAATATGGCCGGTTCCATGCCGTTGGCGGGACGGCGGAAGCGACGACGCTAAAAGGGCGCACCGTGAACCTCGTGGCTGCAGGGCAGGCCTTTCATTGGTTCAACGCGCCGGCGGCCCGGGCGGAGTTTCAGCGCATTCTGGTTCCCGGGGGATTCGTCGCGCTGGTGTGGAACGACCGCAAGATCGACGCGACCCCCTTTCTAAAGGAATACGAAGCGCTTCTGCTATCGGACGGGATCGACTATGCGGCCGTGAACCATCGCAACATCGACGCGGCGCAGCTTGGCGCCTTCTTTGGGGCTGAGCCGTTTGCGGTGCAGAAGTTCCCGAACCGGCAAGTCTTCGACTGGGATGGTCTCTACGGACGGGCCATGTCCTCCTCGTACATACCCGGGCCAGGCCATGAACGCCACGGGGCGTTTGCGGAGAAGCTGTGCGAGCTGTTCGTCCGGCACGCGCAGGACGGGCAGGTCGCGTTCGAATACGACACGCGGCTGTACTATGGCCGTCTGACCTGAGGGCCGATTGCCTGATCCCCAAATGAGGCGCTGTACCCGAAATGGGGCACCGCGCCGAGCTGCACTTCGCATAGCAAGCCGCGCATAACACATTGAACCCAAACGCCGGCGATTGGTATGCTCTGGTTTTTGCGGGACGCCGGGGCAGCGGCACAAACTTTGCTCCGCGCTACATTTCGGAGGGAGGGACTCTGTCCCGGTGCGAGCCAGCCGGGACCGCACTGCCCCCGGCAGTGGCGGATCGACCGTGCGCGCACTGCGTACCCGCACCTGCACAACCCAAGAACCACGAGATTCAGGAGGCGGTCAACCATGATCAAGGCGGAGAACCTGACGATGCATTATGGGCCCGTGGTGGCCTTGCGCAATGTGTCGTTCGAGGTCCACAAGGGAGAGATCGTCGGTTTGCTCGGTCCAAACGGGGCCGGGAAATCGACGACCATGAAGATCCTGACCTCGTACCTGCATCCCACGAAAGGTACGGCGAAGGTCGGCGGAATTGACGTACTTCAAAATCCGCTGGGGGTGCGCAAGGTGATCGGGTATCTTCCCGAAATTTTGCCGCTGTATATGGACATGGAAGTCCGGTCGTACCTGGGATTCGTGGGACGGGCGCGCGGGCTGAACGGCGCAAGGTTGCGCGAGCGAACGGATGTCGTGCTCGACGCCTGCGGGTTGCGGCCCATGTACCGCAAGGTCGTGCGCGAACTCTCCAAGGGATACAAGCAGCGCACGGCGTTGGCCCAGGCGCTGATCCACGATCCCGACATCATCATCCTCGACGAGCCGACCTCAGGCCTCGACCCCCATCAGATTGTGGAGATTCGCGAACTCATCAAGAATCTCGCCGCGGGCAAGACCGTCATCCTCTCCACGCACATCCTGCAGGAAGTGGAGGCGACCGCGGACCGGATCGTGATCATCAACCAGGGCCGCATCGTGGGCGACGGGACGCTGGAGCAACTTCGCGAACAGGCCAAGCAACAGGAGCGCACCCGGGTTTGCGTGGCGGGGCAACGCGAGGAACTGGAGCGGCTGCTTTCCGGTCTCGACGGTGCGCGCAAGGTGGAATTCCTCGCCGAGGATAATGGCTACAACACGTTTATGCTCCATGGCCGCCTAGGCGCCGAATTGTGGCGCGAAGTCGGCAAGCTCGCCAAGACGAAGAGCTGGGAACTGCGTGAACTGACCGACCGGCCGCTCACCCTGGAAGAGACGTTCCTGAAACTGACGGAGCCTGTGGGCGCTGGAAAGGACGGAGACGAGTAATGCGGAACGTACGGACAATTCTTCGCCGGGACCTCGGCGCGTATTTCACTTCGCCGATCGGTTACATCTTCATCATGGTGTTCATCACCATCAGCGTGGGACTTTACATCACGTCCTTCTTCACCTTCCCCGTGGCGGACATGCGCTCTTACTTCGGCAATTTGCCGCTGCTCATGTGCGTGTTCATCCCCGCGGTGACCATGCGCGTCTGGGCGGAAGAACGGAAAGAAAACACGTGGGAAATGCTGTTGACCTTCCCGATGAAATCGTGGGAACTGGTTATTGGTAAGTTCCTCGCCACCTTCATTTTCTTCCTGATCACGCTGGCGGGCACCTTAACGGTGCCGATCATGCTCGCGGTATTGGGCAATCCCGATCCCGGCGCGATTTTCGGCGGCTACCTTGGCACAATCCTGCTGGGCGCATTCTTCCTGTCCATCGGGATCTTCTTTTCCGGATTCTGCCGGGACCAGATCGTGGCGTTTGTCATAACGTTGCTGGCGTGTTTTCTGGTGTTCCTGCTGGGCACGGATTTTATTGCAACCTACATCGACGGATACGTGCCAGGCCTCGGATCCCTGCTCGGTACGCTGCTCGGAATGATCGACCACTACAGCACGTTTACCCGCGGCGTCCTCGAATTCGCCGATGTGCTGTACTTCGTCGCGTGGACGGTACTGTTCCTGGTGCTCAACGTGCTTTTCATCGAAGGACGCAACCGACCGGGATCGCGATTAACCTTTGCGACGGCCGTCACGTTGTGTTTTGGGATCGGGCTTGCCTTCAATTGGCTGGTTTCCGACCAGAGCTTGCTGCGCAAAGACCTCACGGAAGACCAGATCTATACTGTCTCCCCGGCCACGGAAAAGATTCTAAGCGAATTGGATTCGCCGGTGAACGTGAAGGTGTACATAACGCCGGAAACCGAAATGCCAACGGCGTTGAAGAGCCTGGAACAGGATGTCATGGACAAACTCGCGGAAATGCGGGTGGTTTCCGATGACAAGCTCAGTTTCACGCCCGTATACCTCAAAGCGGCTAACGTGCTGGCTTCGCAGGAAGACTTGCTTAGTCCCGAATCGGAGGAAGATGAGGGCGAGACGAGCGAGGCCGAAGCCATCGAAAAGCGCATGCTCGAAAAAGGTGTGCAACCGTTCATGGTACAGGCGCTGGTCGATGAAGAGTTGACGCAGAAGCCCATCTATTCGAGCATCGGCATCAGCTACCGCGAGAACAAGGAAGAGATCATTCCGCAGGTGATGCCGGAGAGTATTCCAGAATTGGAATACCGGCTGGTCAATACCATCTACAAGCTGAGCCGTGAGGAGGCCCCCAAGGTCGCGCTCGTAGCGCCGATGGAATCGGTCAACATTCCGCCGCAGATGCGGCAGATTTACATGCAGCTTGGTCAACCCATTCCCGAGCAGGACGACCCCTACGAGTATCTTCAAGCCGTGCTGGAGATTGAGAAGTACGAGGTCGAACGTGTTCAGTTGACCCAGGACAGTCCGCTTCCGGACGAATACGACACGCTCGTTGTCGTGAATCCGCGCGACCTCAACGAACGGCAGAAGTGGGAAATCAACCGGGCACTAATCTCTGGCAAGTCAGTGGTGTTGGCCGTGCAGAATTATCTGTGGGACTACCAGACGACCCAGACGGGCCGGCTCAACCTGACAAAGCAGGATCAAAACCCACAAATCAACGACCTGCTGGAGGACTACGGTCTCGGCGTTTCGCGCGACATCCTGATGGACGTCAACCAGGTTTCGTTGACCATTCGCAGCAACTCGAATCCGCTTGCCGCGTTGCTCGGCGGCGGCGAGACGATCAAGCTGCCGATGCAAATGCTGATCAACAATGAGACCATGAACCCCGAGTCGCCGATCACCAATCGTCTCGCCGCGATCTTCTATCTCTGGGGCACGGCGCTTGAGTTGAAGGAAGACGTGTTGGCTCAGAATGGGCTTGATGCGAACGTCATCGCGACGACCACGGATCGCGCCTGGGAAGTTCCGGAAGGCGATCAGATCAGCCAGGAAGCCATCACACCGCCGGCGGACGGCGAAGCGTTCCCCGTGTTTGCCAAGATTACGGGAACCTTCCCCGACGCGTTTAAGGATCAGTCACGTCCGGCCTGGCCGCCGCCACAGCCGACGCCGGGTATGCCGCCGCCTCCGCCCGCGGAGGAAGAGGGCGAGCCTGCTCCCGTGACGCCCGCGCCCGCGCAACTCGTGCTCATGGGCGGTTCGCAGATGTTCCACAAGAACTTCCTACAAGCCGGCAACCTCGACCTGTTCCTAAACAGCGTTGATGCGATCACTTTGGGCGACGACATCGTCAACGTGCGCGGCCGAAAACCGATAGATCGCATCATCGAGAAGCCGACCGACCGGGAGCGGACGCTGTGGAAGTTCGTCAACTATGCGTTGGTAAACCTCTTCGTGGCGGCCGCGGGTGTGACGGTCTGGGCAGTCCGCAAGCGCGGTCGTGACGCGTACACGATGGCCCACAACGCGGCGCAGAAGAAGGCTGCGTAAGGGTAGCGTTGGACGGACAACGAGGGATGCGAGAAGCAATGGGACACCGACCGCTCTACATCCCCCTAGATCCCCCTTCAAAGGGGGAATTGCCTACCGTTGCGTCCATAGGTAAGGACGACGATACGCAGCCTTGTCCGGGGTTCGAGTTCTATCGAGACACAACGCAAAGCTTTGTGAACGGTTCCCCCTTTGAAGGGGGATCAAGGGGGATGTTCTTCGGGAAAGCAACCGGAGCAAACGTCCTCAACGGCGAGTAGGCAGGCGAGTTGGAATGACTCGTGCGGCGTCCTGCGGAAGGGGCGTCGAATCTGGAGGAGACTGATGAAATCGAAGTCGCTCATCATCCTGATCGTGGTCTTCGTGATCCTTGCGGGGTTGGTCGTATTGAAGCAGACATCCAAGGATCAGCCGACGATCGTGGATCAGGTGCAATTGGATCCGCTGGTGCCGGAAGGTGTCGCGAAAGAGGATGTCGCGGTGCTGGAGTTGTATTCGGGTGAGAACGCCGAAGAAAAGGTCGTGCTCACGCGCATCGCTGCCGATCCCGAGGCCTGGCGGGTGTCCACCCATTTCAATGCCCCCGCCGATCCGGAGAAGATTGGCGGGTACGTGGAGAAGATCCTGAAGTTGAAGGGCGAGCCCCGCGCTACCGTCGAAGAAGACAGCGGTTTCGCACCGTACCAGTTGGGCGCGGACACGGCTTTTCATGTGAAGGGTCTCAAGGAAGGCGGCGAAGAAGCGGTTTTTGAAGTGCTCGTCGGCAAAGCCCCGGCATCGAATCAAGTGTTCATGCGCGCCGCAAATTCGAAGGACGTGTACACCGTCAACGAGAACCTGCGCCGCGAAGCTGGTCTTATGGCGGACGACATGGCCGCCGCGCCTGAAGCGGAGACCTGGCTGAAGAAAGACGTCGTCAACATCGCGAAGGACACCATCTCGAAGGTTACCGTGGAGACCCCTGACAAGCGCCTCGTGATTGCCAAGGAAACCAAAGAGGTCCCTGTCGAGGAACCTGAGACCGCGGAGGAACCGGACGAAGGCGCGGAAGGTGAGGCTGCAGAGGAAACTTCGGAAAGCGAAGAGCCAGCCGAACCGGCTACGCGCACGGAGACGAGTTGGGTTCTTGCCGAAGGCGGCGCGGGACGCGACGTCAAGCAGGCCGGTGTGGAGAATCTGGCGGGCGCCTTTGCACCGCTCACCGCGACCGACATCGTCGATCCCGAGAAGCTCGGCGAGTGGGGATTGGAGAATCCGTCGTTCCGCTGCGCGATCGACGTGGAAGATAAGGACGAAGATGTTGTTATCGAGGGCGGACGCCCCGATCCGGATGGCGACGGTTACGTGCGCGTCGCGTCGGCGGACAGCAGCGTCATCTTCAAGCTGCCGAAGTGGACCTTCGAAAAGGTCTTCCCGAAAGGCCGGGACATCGTGAACCTGCCCGCGCTGAGCGTGGACAAGAGCGCGATCGTGCAGATCGACATCGCGCAACCGGAAGGCAACGTGTCGCTCACCAAGTCGGGCGAGAACTGGACCATCGCGAGTCCGGCCGCCGACCTCAAACCGCAGACTACCACGATTACGTCTATTGCGACGGCCCTTTCCGCGTGGCAGCCCGCCGACTACGCCGATAGCGCGGACGGGAAAGGCTTGGAGAGCCCCGAACGGTCGGTGACCTTCACGGCCAGTTCCGGCGAATCCCATACGATCGCCGCGGGCGCGGAAGCCGCCGGGATCGCCGGACGCTACGCGCGATTGGACGGAGACGGCACGGTTCTGGTGATGAGCAAGAGCGACGCCGACCGCGTCTTCGTGGCGCCCAGTGAGTTGTATCAACACGCCGTGATGGACCTCGACGAAGAGGCCATCTCGCGGATCAATGTGTCGCGGGCGAACGACGGATTCACGCTGGCTCGCGAGAACGGCGCGTGGACGATTTCGGTAAACGGTCAGACCGCATCAGCGGATGCAGACGCGGCGGACGACCTTGCGATGGCGCTGGCGGATTTCCAGATCGCGGCAATCAACTTTGGTCAGCCCGAACTGCCCGGGGAACCGCACACCACCGTACAGGCGATCATGGACGACGGCACGTCCCACGAGCTGCGCATCGGCGTCGAACAGCAGGGCCAGTATCCGGTCGCCGTCACGGGCAAGGCGCAGACTTTCCTTGCCGAGTCGTTAGACGTGCAGGAGATTACGCCGACGAGTGCATCGCTCATGTTGGAAGCCGAGGCGGCTGCGGAGCCCGCTGAACCTGCGATGACCCCGATCCCGCTTGCTCCTGCGGAACCGGCCCCCGCCGAGGAAAGCGCACCAGCGCCCGCGACGGAAGAAGCGCCGGCAGAAATGCCGATGCCCGAGGAACCCGCGGAAACCGCGCAGCCCGAGGCAGAAGCAGCGCCCGAAGCTGCCGCTCCTGCTGAAACAACCGAACCGGCTCCGGCGGCATCCGAGGCGGAAGCATCCGCCACTCCGGAGGCCGCCCCCGAGGAAGCCGCTCCGGCGCCCGAAGCTGCTCCGGCCCCGGAAGCCGCGACGGAACAACCGGCCGCGGAGTCTACTTCGTAGACGCGATTACAACAACAATCCGTAGCGGGCGGCATGACCAGGACTTGGGGTGCCGCCCGCGCTTGTTTAGGGAGGGGATGTGCGAAGTGCGCTTCCCGGTACATGAACGCGAGGACTTTCATCCATGCGGTACGGAATACTCACGATCGTTTCGATAGCCGTGTTCGCCGCCGTCGCCCATGCCCAGGAGGCGGTCGACCAGTCGCGCCGTAACGCCATCGTCACCGCCATCGAACGTGCGGCGCCGGCGGTGGTGTCGATCAACGTCGTACAGGTGCGAACGCAGCGGCAACTCCCGCCCATGTTTCGCGACTTCTGGGAATTCTTTGACGTACCCAGCAGTCCGTACCGCGTGCAGAAGCAGCGACAGGACTCGGTGGGGAGTGGGTTCATCTTCAACAACGACGGATACATCCTCACCAACTTCCACGTGATAGAGGAGGCGGACGAGGTGGTCTCCGTCACCTTGTCCGACGGACGTGAACTGCCGGTCAAGTTTGTGGGCGCGGATGAACGGACGGACGTCGCCGTGTTGCGTGCGGAAGGCACGCGGTTGCCCAGCATCCCCACGGGAGATTCCGAAGACCTGTTGACCGGCGAATGGGTCATCGCCATCGGCAATCCGTTCGGCACGCTCATGAACGATCCGCAGCCAACGGTGAGCGTTGGGGTCGTGTCCGCGAACCACCGGCGCGTCAACCCGAGCGTCGGCGGGGGCGAACGGCTCTACCAGGGCATGATTCAAACCGATGCCGCCATCAACCCCGGCAACAGTGGCGGCCCTTTAGTCAACGCAAAAGGCGAGGCCATCGGCATCAACACGATGATCTTCAGTCAGAGCGGCGGTAGTATCGGGCTGGGTTTCGCCATTCCGATGAACCGTGCGCGGCGGGTTGCGGAAGAGATCATTCAGTACGGGCGTCGGCGCGACCCGTGGGCGGGATTCAAGGTGGACGACTTGCAAAGCCTGCCGACGCCGATCATCCAGGAACTCGGCACGCGCGCGACGGCCGGATGTGTGGTTCGCAACATCCTGCGCGGCGCCCCCGCGTACGAAGCGGGGCTTCGCCCCGGCGATGTGATTACGTCCATCAATGGCCAGCGCGTCGAGACGGCGTCGGATATCGATTTCGCCATCTGGGACCTTTTCGTGGGCGATGCCGTAGTCCTGCACGTGGACCGGCGCGGTCAGATGGCGGAAGTGCAATTCGAGGTCAAAGAGTTGACGCGGTAGAAGGCAGGAAACACCAGGGACTTCCCTTTCCGTTTGTACTGCTGAGTCCGGACTAGAACTCATCCCAAAACTGCGCACACGTGCGATTCGCCACGCCCCCAACGTGGTCCTTCGCTCAGAATGACGATACCCGCCAGTTTTGGGATAGCCTCTAGTATGATAAGATTATGGGGTGGATTGGCCCCAAAACGAGGTGAAATGCATGGCGAGATCAGACGAAATCATCGCCCAGGCAGCATCACTGGGTCCCGACGAGCGATTGCGAATCGTGGATGCGCTACTGGAGAGTCTGACGCCAAGCGATCCTGACATCGACCGGGAATGGGCTGCCGTGGCCCAGCGCCGCCTGGAAGAGTTGCGATCTGGAAAGGTAAGTGGCATTCCGGCAGACGTGGTTTTTGCCAAACTTAGAGAGCGGTTTACTTCGCAGTGATCGCTGAGTTCCATCCCGAAGCCGAAAACGGAATTCTTCGAGGCCATAGACTATTACGAGCAAACTGAACCGGGACTCGGTCCCGTATTCGCCGCGGAAGTTGCGTCCGCAATCGAACAAATCATCCACTACCCTTTTGCCTGGCGGGTATTGGAACGGGATGTCCGGCGATGTCTAATGAGGCGATTTCCATATGGACTTCTATACGCTTGCGAGACTGAACGAATCTGGATCGTTGCGGTCATGCATTTGCGCCGGCACCCCGAGTACTGGAAGTCCAGGCTTCCATAGCAATTAGCCGGGCCCCCACTCGGGGATCTCATTGAGCCGCACGCAGGCGGCGACCTGGCCGTTCCCTGCGTCGAGCAGGGGCGGCACGGCCGCTCTGCACCTTTCCTCCGCGTAGGGGCAGCGGGGATGAAAGGCGCAACCTTGGGGCGGGTTCATGGGCGAGGGGGGATCGCCGCGCAGGAGGATCTCGCGCCGGTCGCGCTTGTGATGTGGCTCCGGTTTGGGGATGGCGCTGATGAGGGCGCGGGTATAGGGGTGCGCGGGATTGCGGTACACCCGTTCCGCGGGACCTCGTTCCACGATGCGGCCGAGATACATCACGGCGATGCGGTCAGAGAGATGGTGAACGACCGAGAGGTCGTGCGATATCAGCACCAGCGTCAGCCCTTCCTCGCGACAGAGTTGTCCGATCAGGTTCAGGATCTGCGCTTGCACGGATACGTCGAGCGCCGACACCGGTTCGTCGGCGATGATAAGCCGAGGCTCCAGCGCGAGCGCGCGGGCGATGGCGATGCGCTGGCGTTGTCCGCCGGAGAACTCGTGGGGATACTTGCGCGCAAACCGGGCGGCAAGGCCGACGCGTTCCATTAGACTCGAAATCCGCGCGGATACGTCCCGGCGCGGCACGATTCGATGGACGATGAGTGGTTCCGCCAGGGCATCTTGTATGGTCATGCGGGGATTCAGCGAAGCGTACGGGTCCTGAAAGATCATTTGAATGCGTTTACGCGCTTCACGTAACTCGGACCGCGATAACCGATTCAGTTCCCGGCCTTCGAAGACGACGCGACCGCGCGTGATGGGTGCAGCCTGCAAGATCGTCCGCGCAAGAGTCGATTTGCCGCAGCCCGACTCGCCAACCAGACCCAAAACTTCCCCCTGCTGAACGCTCAACGACACGCCTTCCACGGCTTTGACCGTGCCCACCTGCCGTTCGAAAAGTATCCCTTCACGCACGGGGAAGTGGGTGGACACATCCTCCAGTTCAAGTAGCGGCGCGGCGCCCATCACAACTCTCCATCCAGTTCGCGCAGGCACGCAGTCTCGTGGCCGGGGAGCAGTTCCTGCAGCGCGATGGGCGTCGTCTCGCAGCGGGGCACGGCGTGGTCGCAACGAGGCGCGAAGGGGCAGCCCGCGATCGGTTCGGTCAGGTCGGGCGGCATACCTTTGATGCTGTACAGCGACTCGCCCTTCTGCCGCGCCGACGGAAGAGAATCCATCAACGCGCGGGTGTAGGGATGCCTGGGATGGTCGAATAAGCTTTCGGTCCGCGCGGACTCCACGATGCGGCCCGCATACATGACCAGCACGTGATCGCAAACCTCCGCGATCACGCCGAGATCGTGCGTTACCAGGATCACCGCCATGCCCATTTCTTCCTGGATGCGTTTAATGAGTTCGAGAATCTGGGCCTGGACCGTCACATCCAGAGCGGTCGTGGGCTCGTCGGCGATGAGGAGCTTGGGCCGCGTGATCAGCGCCATGGCGATCATGACCCGTTGCCGCATGCCGCCGGAGAACTGGTGCGGAAAGGCGCGCATGCGGCGGGGCGCGTCCTGGATGCCAACCGTCTTCAACGCATCGAGGGCGCGATCGTAGGCGGCCTTCTTGGAACAGCGTTCGTGAATCCGCAACGGTTCCATGATCTGGTCGCCGACACGCATGAAAGGATTCAGCGCGGTCATGGGGTCTTGAAAGATCATGGTGATGTGTTTGCCACGGACGTCGCGGTGCTGCTTGCGCGAGCAGTTCAGCAAATCGATTCCGTTGAACAGTGCCGTGCCGGTTTCGATCCGGCCGGGCGGCATGGGGAGCAATCCCATGAGCGAAAGATTCGTCACGGATTTTCCCGAGCCCGACTCGCCCACGATGCCGAGGGTCTGGCCGGGTTCGACCGAAAACGACACGTCGTCCACCGCCCGGACGACGCCGGCGCGGGTGTGGAAGTAGGTTCGCAGGTTTTCAACCGTCAGCAGGGCCATGGCCTAATCCTTGGCGATGCGCGGATCGAGGGCGTCGCGCAATCCATCGCCCAGAAAGTTCAGTGAAAACAGGGTCAGCGAAAGGGCGATGCTCGGAAAGATGAGCATCCAAGGATACTCTTCCATCGTGTTCGCACCGTCGTGAATCAGCACGCCCCAACTGCTCATGGGCGCCTGTACGCCCATGCCGAGAAAACTGACGAAGGCTTCCAGCAACATGACGGCTGGGATGGTGAGCGTCGTGTACACGATGATGGGGCCGAGCGCGTTCGGGATAAGATGGCGCAGGATAATGCGCCGGCGATGGAGGCCCATGATCTCGGCGGCCTCGATGAATTCCTTCTCGCGCAAGGACACGACCTGCCCGCGCACGATGCGCGCCATGGTCAGCCATTCGACCGCGCCGATGGCCATGAAAAGCAGGACGATGCTCTTGCCCATGTAGACGGTCAAGATGATCACGATGACGGTGAACGGCATGGTGTACAGGATATCGACGACGCGCATCATGATGGCGTCCGCACGGCCTCGTGCGAATCCGGCGATAGCGCCGTAAAGGACGCCAATGGTCAGCGACACGGCCGTGGCGGCGAATCCCACCATGAGCGAAATGCGGCCGCCGTAGAGAATTCGCGTGAACAGATCGCGGCCGAGGGTGTCGGTTCCGAACCAGTGTTGGGCGCTAGGCCCTACCGCGCCAAGATCGCGGTCCTGTGTTTCGTAGGAATAGGGGGATAACCAGGGACCGACGATCACCAGCACGATCATCGTTGCCAAGGTGCACATGCCGAATACGGCGAGGTGGTTTCGGCGGAGGCGGCGCCACGCATCTTTCCAGAGGGACGTGCCCTTTTCGACGGTGACGGAGGGGATGCTCTCGGCATGCTCACCCATAGCGCACCCTCGGATCGAGCAGGGCTTGGATAACGTCGACGATGAGGTTGAACACGAGAATCATGGCCGCGTAAACGAGCACCGCGCCCATGAGCATGGTGTAGTCGCGGTTGAACGCGGCATCGACGAACTGCTTGCCCAGCCCCGGAACTTGAAAGATCTGTTCCACGACGAAGGAGCCCGTGAGCAACCCTGCGGTCGCGGGACCGAGAAACGCGAGAACGGGTTGCACGCCCCCGCGCAAGGCATGGCGCAGGACGACGCGAACTTCGGAAAGACCCTTCGCGCGGGCGGTGCGAATGAAATCCTGGGCCAGCACCTCGAACATGCCGCCCCGGGCGAGGCGCGCCACGTAGGCTGCATAGGCTGCGCCGAGTGTTAGGGATGGCAATACCTTCTCCATGGGCCAGGTCCAACCGGAAACCGGAAACCAGCCGAGCTTGAGGGAAAAGACCAATACCAGCACGGGTCCCAATACGAAGTTGGGGACACAGATGCCGACCATGGCGAACGACATGGGCATGTAGTCTGTGGCTGAGTTGGGTTTCAACGCGGCGATGACCCCTGCGAGCATGCCCAGCGAAATCGCCACCAGCAGCGCATAGGCGCCCAGTTCCAGCGACACGGGCAACCGCAAGGCAATCCACTCCGTCACGGAGCGGCTGGGCTGATACATGGAAGGTCCAAGATCGCCGCGGGCGAGATCGGCAAGGTAGTCGAAGTATTGAACGTATATCGGCGCATTGAGATTGTAGGTTTCGCGCAGTTGTTCCAACACTTCCGGAGGCACGTAGCGCTCGCCGCCCTGGAACGGACCTCCGGGCGCGAGCCGGATGAGGAAGAACACGAGCGTGACGATGATGAAGAAGACCGGGATGAAGCTGAGGAGGCGTCTGAGAATATACTTGGTCATTCGCGGTACTTGTTGATTCCGGAACCTGGGTTCCGCTCGATCATGAGTCCTGGCCCGCCAGCGAGAAGTAGCGGTAATTCAGGTAACCCAACGAGTTGGCTCCGGGCCACTGAACTTCGGGCGAAATGAGAAACTTCTGCTTGTACGTATAGATCGGTCCGACCGGCGCCTCGTTCAGGAGAATGGCTTCCGCCTGTTGCAGCAAGTCATACCGCTTGCCATGGTCCAGTTCGTACCGCGCCGCTTCGACCAGGCGGTCGAATTCCGGCGATGACCATCCCGTGCGGTTGTTGCCGCCGTCCGTGACGAAGCACTCGTGGTAATTGATGGGGTCTAGAAAATCGGCAATCCACGCGGATCGGACGACGTCGTAGTTCAGTGCGTTCATGGACTGCAGATACACTTTCCATTCCTGCTTGTTGGTTAACACTTCGACGTTGAGATTCTTCTTCCACATGTCCTGAACGGCTTCGGCGATGCGTTGATGATCTTCGCTTTCGTTGTAGAGGATTTCGATGGGACGCAGTCCCTGGCCATCTGGGTACCCGGCTTCCGCCAGGAGCGCGCGTGCGGCTTCCACATCGTACGGGATGGACGCCTCTGCGGTGTATCCCGCAAGATCGGGAGGGGTCAACGCGCTGGCGGGCGCTGCCGCGCCGTACATAATGCTGTCGCAGATAGACTGCCGATCGATGGCCATGGCCAGTGCGCGACGCACGCGGGGATCGTCGAGCGGCGGACGCGTGGTGTTGAACCGGTAGAAATAGGTGCCAATCAATGGCTCGATGCGGAGAACTTCCGGATTCTCCTGTCGGTAGGTCTGAATCTTGGTCGCCATGAGCGTTTCGATGAGATGGACCTTGCCGGACTGAAAGCTACGCTCCTCCGTTAACAAGCTGTCCATGGGATAGAATTCGACACCGTCGAGTGCGACGTTCTCCACGTTCCAGTAGTGCTCGTTGCGCTCGGTCCGGATGATCTGGTCGGGCCGCCATTCGACGAGTTTGAAGGGTCCGTTGGAGACCATGTTGCCCGCGAGGGTCCAGCGTGAGATGCGGTCGTCGATAGCGCCGAACTCTTCGATGTTCGATTGCAGGACCGGGAACCACGCGTAGTGAATCTGCATGGACAGGAAGTAGGGCGCGGGATATTCCAAGGTGACCTCGAGGGTCTTGTCGTCGAGGGCCTTCACGCCGACTTCATCGAAATCGGTGATCGCGCCCTCGTTGTAGGCGCGCCCGTTTTTCAGGCACCAGAGCATGTACGAGTATTCGCTCGCGAGTTTTGGGGAAAGGTGCCGCTTCCACCCGTAGACAAAGTCCTGCGCCCTTACGGGTGCGCCGTCGGACCAATTCGCGTCGGGATTGATGGTGAATGTGTAGACGAGCCCGTCGTCGGATATTTCCCAGGAGGATGCGGCGCCGGGTTCGACTTCCAAGGTCTTTTGATGGAGGGTGGTCAACCCTTCGAAGAGCGACGTGAGGATGCGATGTTCCGTATGGCCGGTGACCATGTGCGGGTCCAGCGCGGCGGGTTCCGTGTCCGTCGCGACGCGGAGCGTATTGCCCCCGCCACCCCCGCCGGAACAACCGGAAGCTATCAAGACCAATGAGACGGAAATCGCGGCTACAAAGATTCGCGTCACGGGTGATTGGGTTCCTTTCCGCGCCGACGTTTCGCGGGGCTGAACGGTCTAGCAAACCAACGAGCCGTCATTATACCCGTCGCTATTGCCTCTGCCAAACGCGGGCTTGCACGTCCTCGACTGGTAAACCATACTTGCCAACCGGGTTGGCACCGCGGTGAGGGAGGAGAACCTGTTGTCTGAAGCATCTGGAAAACGGGTGAAGGGGCGAATCGATTGTACCCTCTTGCTTTCCATTCTCGCGCTCGCCTCGGTCACTGTGCTTCTCGTGCCTCCGGCCGGCGACTTTCCCCTGAACGACGACTGGGTCTACGGGAAGATGGTTCAGCGGCTCGCGGACGATGGCGTGCTGGAGGTTCATCCTTACGCGCAGGCCTACGCGCTTGTCCAGACGCTGTGGGCGTGGCCCTTCGTCGAAGTATTCGGCTTTTCCTTCACAGTCCTTCGCATATCCACCTTGATATTGTCCGTGCTGGCGGTTTGGGGTGTCGCCTTGTGTGCGCGCGAATTGGGGTGCAGCCGCAGCACCGCGTTGGCCTGTGCTGCGGTCGTCTTCTGCAATCCCTTGTTTCTCAATCTGTCCTACACGTTCATGTCCGACGTGCCCTTCGTATGCGCGTTGGTCTTTTCATGTTTGTACTTCCTGCGGGCCATGCGAACAGGAAGCGCAATGCACATACTTTCAGGTAGCAGTCTCGCTGCCATTGGCTTTTTCAACCGGCAATTCGGCGCGCTCATTCCGATTGCCTTCTTCGTCATTGCGGTCCTGTGGTGGTTCCGGTACCGGCGGGGCGTTTGGGTTCCGGCGATCGCTGCACTGATAGGGCCCTGGCTTGCGGCATTTGCGCTGGCGTTCGCGTTGCACTTGGCCGGACAACGCATCTACACCCCGCCCCATGCGGCCATGCGAAGTCTTTGGGACGGCATCGAGCCCGGCCGCGCCGCCGTGCTGACGATCTCCATCGCGCTTTATGTGGGCCTCTTCCTGATCCCCATCGCTGCGGGGATCTTCTGGTACTGGGTGCGGTCACCCCGGTATCGATTCACGCTACAGACCGCATGCGCGTTTGTGGTCAGCGGATTGTTGCTGGCTGGTTTGGCACTGGACCGCAGGCCCTTGCCCAGATTTCCGAATATCCTGCGGAATCTCGGCGTTGGTCCCATTCTCTTGCGGGATACGTATTCGGTGCGCGATCCGTGGTCTCCTGTGGCGCTCCCGCCGGGCATTCTCTGGTTTGTGACGATAGTCGCGCTGGTGTCGGCCGCGGTTTGCTTGGCTGCGATTATTGGATCGATTGTGCGGCCGTGGCGTTCGCGGCTTGCGTCAAGGGCGAAGAGTTTGCGGCGGTCTCAGTATTTGTTTCTGGTGATGCTCGGCGGCTTACTGTTGCTCGCGCCGTATAACCCGCGAACGGTAGTGTACTTTGACCGTTACCTGCTTCCTGCCGTCGTTCCCTTCGTGCTGGTGGCCGCCACCGCGCTGCCGAAGATCGCACGGCCGGGCTGGTTCCGGCCGACCGCGTTTGCCGTCACGCTCCTCTTCGTATTTTCCCTGGCTGGCGTTCAAGACTATCTTGCCTGGAACCGCGCGCGCTGGGAAGCAATCGAATTCATGCGTACGGGACTCGGCGCGAAGGACACGCAAATCGATGGCGGCTACGAGTTCAACGGGATGTACACGAGCGAGATCTTGTTGAAACGCAGCGATGCCTCCGATATCGGCAATCAGGGCGAAAAGGGATGGTGGGTGATTCGCGACCGGTACCGAGTCGCCATGACACCGCAGGACCGGTATACGATCGTGCGCCGCTTTCCTTACTTCTCGTGGCTTGGTTTCGAGACGCGGGACGCTCTTGCCCTATCGCGCGAGGGCCGGGAGTTGCGCACTCGCTAACCTTCAGTTCGTTCAGTCTGAGGACGGCGGTTCGTCATCGTCCTCCTCTTTCCGCATATATAGCGTCTGCGTCGGGTAAGCGAACTCGATCCCCTCTTTTTCGAATCGATCGAAGATGGTGAGATAGACCTGTTGCTGAATGTCCATGTATACGTTGTAGTCGTTGGTTAGGACGTAGTACACGGCTTCAAACGCCAGTGAGAAATCGCCGAAGGCTTGGAAATGCGCGCGATCAAACCGTGCGTTTTCCTGGGCCTCGATAGCTTGGCGGATGATGCCGGGAATGATGCGCAGTTTTCCGGATGAGGTCTGATACGTTACACCGATTTTAAAGGCGACGCGGCGTTCCTCCATGCGCGCGTAGTTGCGAATGCGGCTGCTGAGTAGATCCGAATTCGACACGCTGATTAACTCGCCGCCGAGGGAGCGAATACGGGTTGTCTTGATTCCCACGTTTTCCACCGCGCCCATGGTGTCGCCGACGATGATGAAATCGCCGACGACGAAAGGCTTGTCCAATACGATGGCCACGCTGTTGAAAACGTCGGACAGAATATTCTGCAGTGCGAAAGCGACGGCGATACCGCCAATCCCCAGCCCAGCGATCAGAGGCGTAATCTCTTGTCCAATGGCCATGAGGGCGAGCAGGAAGAAGACGACCCACACCACGATCCGGCCAAAGAA
This sequence comes from uncultured Nitrospiraceae bacterium, assembly GCA_964632865.1. Lineage (GTDB taxonomy): Bacteria > Hydrogenedentota > Hydrogenedentia > Hydrogenedentales > SLHB01 > JAHDWY01. The sequence continues at coordinate 15,732 of CAZWDH010000024.1, read as the reverse complement.
CGACAAGAGGCCGTACGCGGTTACGCTCGATGGATCTTCCTTGAGCATGCGCAGTTTGCTGCGGTTCAGCGAACGCACCAACCAGTTGCTCGCGTAGATTGCCAACTGAAGGTAGATAGCAAGCGTCAGCACCCCAAGACGGTTTCGCTCCAACCAGTCCAGGGGAAGAAAGAAGCTCGCCGCCCAGAAGGCCACGATAACCAGTACGAGTGTGCTCGTATTTGCGATAATCGTCGCGCCAAGATCCCGCAGGACATTCTTGCGCGTTCCTTCGAAGCGCTTAAGCAATTTCACCCACCAGAGCTTGGTCGTTTTGCGAAGAAAAAGCAGAACGAGAAGCACGAGAACGAATGTCACAACCGCGTAGGTGAGGTTCGAGACGCGGAAGGCTCTATCTTGAAACGTAAAGAGCTCGTAACTCCATGACGCCGTGATGCCCTTGCGGGCTTGCGCGTAAAGTCCCCTAACCCCCCGACTTTCAATGTATTCGCGCAGAGCGCCCGCCAATCGAGATAACAAGGTCTCCTGTCGCGCCAACGCGCTCAGGAACTCGCGGGCGTACCCGGCATGGCGTTCAAAGGCATCTAGTCTGGTCTGGAGGATAGGGCGCAGTTCGGCGTCAAGGTTCGGATCGTCCAGCCGTCTTTCCAGTTCCAGCGAACTCGATAGAACGTTGCGCAGGTCCGGTTCGACCAGGGCAATATTGCTTCGGACGTCCTGGAGCTGGTCCTGCGTTTCGCTTAGCTGATCCCGAAAGCCGTCCTCAGGCCGCGGCTGAAACAGCTCAAACCGCCGATTCCAGGCGATTTCCTCGATCGCGATGTTCTCAAGCCGCTGTTGGGCGTATTGCTCGCCTTGGCGTGTCGCGCGCAGTTCCTGCTCAGCGGTCGCCAGCCGTTCCTGCGCCAGGGCCTTTGCTTCCTCGGAAGCTTGTGCCAGGTTTGTTTGTGCGCGATCCAGTTGCTGCTGTTGTTGCTCGATGCGATCGTACAAGTCGACGAGCTGTCCGTTGAGGGCTGTGCGCAACTCCTCCAGTTGGCGTATTTGCTCGTCCAGCGTTTCCCGGGTAAATGCCACGCGTGGCCGTGCGCCCCTGACCTGCTCCTGAACTTCTCTTTGGTTCCTTTCGGCAAGCTCGCGTTCGAGCAACGTTACCTTCAATTGAGCGCGGGCCACCTGCAGCCGTAACTCACCCAAAGTCTCTTTGCGACGTGCCTCCTCCAGCCGGCTGACTTCCTCGTCGGCCGGACTCGCGGCTTCGGCCGCTTCCGAAGCGGCGCGCCGGCTTTTGCTCGCTTCCGAGAATCTCGATTCAGCCCGTGCGACTGCCGCCTGCTGTGCCTCCACGGCCTCCACTGCCGCGGCAAGACGGCGCTCGCCCGCCTCGGATTGGTCCAGTAGCACGTCGAATTCCTGGATACTCAGCAACTCTGTTGGATCGCGCTCCTTTTCCATCGTTGCAGGCGGCTTCTCACCTTCACTCTTCACTTCTGCATTGCCATTTTGCAGCTCGTTCTCGAGTTGGACGATTCGGTTCAACGTGCTGCGAAGTTGTTCGAGCAGGATTTTCTCTTGGCGGAGATATCCTTGTCGCGGGGTGGGCGTCTGTCCCGCTTCCGAGGCTTCCGACTCCGCGCTGGCGAGCGCCGCGTCCACCTCTTGAAGCGAGGATTCCACTTCGGCGATCTGATCTTCCAACGCCGGTTCTTCTGCTTCCGCCGACGCCGCCTCCGCCGGTTCGTCTTCGGATGAACGCGTTGCTTGCAGAAGCGTTGCGCCAGAGGCATTCGCGTCCGCAGGCAGAAACGCCAATAGGAATAGTACGAGTGGCATAAGTGAAACAATCTGGATCATAAGGCCTACTCTTGGAATGTGGATAAGCTTCTCAACCAGGCGCGAAAGACTTCGGTCGAAGCTCCCACCTGTCGCGGGTAAGTGATCTCGACCATAAGCATACGAGGCGGAGATGTCAAGGCCGGAGACGGAGTGACGATGGATGGGCTTATCTAGAACACGGCGCCAGCGAGTCGCGAAGGGACATTGGAAAGCCTTGAATTCGGCGTCCAATGCGTGCTCCAGTTGCGCCATTCCATATCCCTGTGCTACCGTACCCGATGTTTTGCAATCCATACGGAAGGGGTATGTACCATGAGTTTTCCCATCGACGTTAGTTCCTATAAACCGCTCTCTCTCGATCCCTCGAAGGCGGAATTGACGGAAGCACAGTTGGAGCACTTAAAGGCCAATATTCAGTTGTACCGCGATACGATCGTCTTCTTTACCGCAGTCGCGGGCATCAAGGGTCTGGCCGGGCACACGGGCGGCGCGTACAGCATTGTTCCCGAAGTGGTTATCGCGGACGCTTTCATGCGGGGGAGCGACTCAGTTTACCCGGTGTGCTTCGATGAAGCGGGCCATCGCGTGGCGATTCAATACGCACTGGCCGCATTCAATGGCGATATTCCCTTCGAGAAACTGCTCCACTACCGCGAATACGGACACGGCCTCTTCGGTCATCCGGAGTTGGATCCGGATTTGGGCATCAAGTTCAGCTCGGGGCGATTGGGTCACATGTGGCCTTTCGTCAACGGCGTTGCGAAAGCCAATCCCGGCAAAGTCGTTTTCCTGTTTGGCAGCGACGGCTCGCAGCAGGAAGGCAATGACGCGGAAGCGGCCCGGTTCGCCGTGGCGCAGAATCTCAACGTTAAGGTCGTTGTCGACGATAACAACGTCACGATTTCGGGTCACCCCTCCGATTATTTACCCGGATACGATGTATCGCGGACCCTGGAGGGACACGGGCTGGCTGTGGATACGGGCGACGGCGAAGACATTGTGAAGCTGTTTGCGCGCATGCAGAAAGCCGTGGTCACCGAAGGCCCGGTGGCCGTCGTCAACAAACGGGTCATGGCGCCCGGCGTTCCCGGTATCGAAGGGAACCATGCGGGTCACGACGTAATCAAGAAAGACCCTGCCGTCGAGTATCTCACGGCCCGCGGGCTGTCCGAGGCAATCGAATACCTTAACAACGTCTCGGCGCCCAAGACGAAGGTGTCGTTCAAGGGTTCTACGGAAGATATGGCGAGCAACCGCTCGGAGTTCGGCAAAATCGTCAACGGCATCCTGGACCGAATGTCCGAGGAAGAGCGGGTGGCGAGTGTCTTGGTCGTTGACAGCGACCTCGAAGGTTCTACCGGGCTCAATACGATTCGCAAGGAGCACCCCGAAGTTTGCGTCAACGGCGGCGTCCAGGAGCGCGGCAACTTCTCCGCGGCAGCGGGATTCGGCTTCACGAAGGGCAAGCAGGGTATTTTCAGCACCTTCTCCGCCTTCCTCGAAATGGTCGTTTCCGAGATCACCATGGCGCGATTAAACGAAGCCAACGTGATTTGTCACTTCTCCCACGCGGGTGTCGACGAGATCGCGGACAATACCTGCCACTACGGCATTAACGTGTTCTTCGCCAATGGTGGTCTCGAAGAGATGGACGACCACACGCGCCTCTACTTCCCCGCAGACGCGCTGCAATTGAAGGCCATTGTCGAAACGATCTGGGACGATCCCGGCATCCGGTTTATTTTCACGAACCGATCCAAGACCCCCTTTATCCTGCGGGGCAATCGCTCCAAGTTCTTTGCCGAAGAGAACGGTTACAAATTTGTGCCAGGCAAGGACGAAGTTATCCGCGAAGGCTCTCAGGGCTACGTCGTGTCCTATGGCGAGATGCTTTACCGGGCGCTGGATGCCGTGGAACGCGCGCGGGATCTCGGTATCGATGTGGGTCTGATCAACAAGCCCACACTGAATCTTCCCGATCCCGTTTGCATCGATCGAATTGGCTCGACCCACTTTGTTCTGGTCGTGGAAGGGCAGAATCGCCAGACCGGTCTGGGTTCGCGCTTTGGAAGCTGGCTGCTCGACGCGGGCCACTCGCCCAGCTACGACTACATGGGCGTCGTGCGGCCCGGCAACGGCGGCATCCCGGAGCACGTGCCGTATCAAGGTCTCGCGCCGGACGACATCCTGCAGAAGATCCAGGAACTGGCGGTGTAGGCCGGAATTTCAACGGTTGTATACAACGGCCCGGTATCGAAGTCGATGCCGGGCCGCTTCCATTGATGCGGAGTGTGCTCGGCCGGCTAGTTTACGGTTCAATGACCATTCGGCATGTCGTGCGTGGTGGTAGCGTGAACGACGCCGTCGAACCGGAGCCTGTCACATCGAACGCCGACTCAAACTCTTGCCGTTCATTTCCAGAAACGATCCGCATCGAGTAGGCGCCCGGTTTGAGCAGATAGAATTGCGCGGCCATGTCGCGCGGTTCGTTGCCGAAGTGGTAGAGCATCGCTTCAAACCGATCCGGCTTTGCGTCGGAGACCAGCGCGGCGATTTCACGCGCCGGGGTGAGCCAGCGTACTGCATTGAAGGGAAACACCTGGGGATGATCCGGGTCTCCGCTAACGGTCGCATAGAGCAGCGTCGTGTCGGGGGCGTTGATGCCGGGTTTGCCGTCAGGGAACATGCCGTTCGTGCCGAAGATCGCCGGGAAGCGCAGCACGCGATCCGTATACCGAACCTCGCTCGTAAAGCCTGGGAAATTGATTCGCAGCGCCGCAGCCGTCTGTTCTAACGCCTTCGTCAGCGCCTCCTGGTCCCCATTGAGCCGGTACTTGACGTATCCGCTTTCGCCGCTCCGGAGTAATTCGTCGAATTCCTCGTTGCCAGTGAGGAAGCGGTACTTCGCGAGGACGCCGGTAAGGCTGCCAAGCCGCTCGGCGCACCACGCTTCACTCCCCGTTGGGATTTCCGCGGGACGATCCTTGAGAAATCGAAGCCGCGCGTCGGCCATCGATCGCAAGGGTTCCATGTATTTCGGATCTCCGGTCATGTGGTGTGTCAGCAAGAGCGACTGAGTCATGAGCGACATGGCACTCGGCCACACATACAAGGGATCGCTGCTGTGGCCTTCCGGGTCCCACCAATTCTCGCCGACGCCGCCGATGCCGCCATCGGGCCAATGGATGGCGCTGGGGATGATCCCCGCGGGCTTCCCGCCTTCGCCGCTCGCAGTCGCGTCGACCCAGGTGTCCATCCACGCAGAAAACAGGGAACCCAGTTGTTCGTCTCCCGTTCGTTGCCAGAGCAGGAGTGCGGGCTGCACCGCGCGGGGGTGGTACACGGTATCGCAGGCACGCTTCGGCGTCAGGTCGACTTCCTTGGAGCTGAAATAGATGCTCTTGAACTGTAGCTGGCCGCGCTCGTTGACGCCGCTCCACAAGTCCCGCATCAATTCCGCCAGGCGCATCGCCTTGTCCCGCCAGAGAGGGTTCTCCGGCTGCAACAGCATCATCGGCGTCAGCGCGTCTGCCGAGTCCTCCGCCGTGTGCTCCACGTCGTACACGTGGCTTGTGTATCCCTCGCTCATGTGCGATTGCGCCATCAGCGCAGTCGAAAACGTCTCCTGGGCGGCGGTAACCTTCGGATCGTCAAACCCGATTAGCACGGGAATCCAGATGCGCCACATCTCACAGTCGTCGCCCCAGCCGCCGCCGTACTGGCCGTCCGGCCGCAGGCGGTGGTCGACCCACCAGTGGAGAATGTCGGTCATGCGCTCGAGGCTTTCGCGCTGGGCGTTCGCCCAGGCAGGCGCATTGGAGTCGGGCTCATACACGGGCTCCGCAGGGATGGGTGTGCCGAGGTACATCTTGATCAAGGGGTTGTCGGGAAACTGCTGTGACAGGGATTCGAAAATGGGCCGTATCTTGTCGAACTGCTTCCGCTTTGACTCCGCGTTGCTCCACAGTCCTCCAAACTCCAGCGTCACCCAGGTCAGCATGCGCGCGCGATACAGTTCCGTAATAGGGAAGAGCGGCGACCCTTCGGCGATCCCGAAATCGTACTGATCCGTCTTCAAGATGCTGCTGCCGAAATACTCAAGGCGCGGGTCGTTCATCCACCGGTCCACCTCGGCGATCAGTCGGTCCACGTCCTGCGCGAGTCCGGCTTCGAGGTCCTCGCGTTCACGAAGCTCCTTCAAGATCGCCAGGCGCTCGTCGTCGGTGCCGGCGTTGCCTGCTCGCGCGATCAACTCGTCGACGGTGGCAGCCTCCGCAACCATACCAGACAGTGCCATAAAAGCGATCAATGTCAGTCTTGCGGGCAGTGTCATGCTCTTCCCCTTCTCAATACGTGTACGGCCCCCGAAAGTAGGACATTGCCAGACGCCACGGGGGCACCGCAAATCAGGTTCGTTCGATCGTTGAAACCGGAATTGGGTTTAGTTGGACTGTGTAATCGTGTGCGCTCATCACGACAACCCACGAACAATCAATTACTTGCCGATTTGCGCGGGACGCCGTCTGGAGGTGGTATGAGGATTGCTCTTTCATTGCGGTGCGCCCGTATGGCGCGGAAAGGAATCAAACCATGAGTGAAGAGAAACGAAGGCGGCACCCCTGGCTGACGGTGCTTGTCGTACTGACGTTTGCCTTCGTCGCCGCGCAGGCGGCCTACCTGTTCTACGTGCAGCAACGGGTTATGACCGCGCTAAACGGCGTGTACGGCGAGTTGTCGGAATCGCCGGAACTGAACGCGCTACTCGACCTGAACGCCGCCTTACCCGAGGCCCAGGCTCCCGTTGGCGAGGAGGGCAAGTCCGTTACCCAGCCAAATCTGGACGAATCGCTCAAGAACCTGGAAGGCCTTCTTGGTCCCAATTCAAGCGGCGCGGTGCAGCAACTGCTCGACATGACGAAGCAGTTAGCGAAGTCGTACGACGACGCATCCGGTGTGACGCCGCCCGCGCCCGCGCGGAGTGTCGAGACTCCGAATCCAGCCACGCTGCGCTTACCCCGCGTAGCGCTGGTAGAAACGGCGGACGCCTATCGGCTGGAAGTGAATTTCGGCACGGTGGACATCGCGCATCTGACTGCCGAGGTCAAGGACCAAACCGTTCTTCTGAACGGCGCTGCGTCAGACCATCCCCGCCGACCGGACGCGAGCCAGCCGTTTGAATGGTCGGTTGCGTTAAACGATCCGATCGACCCAGACTCCCTCACTTTGGCAAGCGAAGGTAACGTGTACACCCTGATCGTCAAAAAACGGACGACGGTGGCATAACCCTAACCTCTCTCCCTCCCCTGCTCGTTCCCGCGGACGGACGACCCTCCCGTCCGCGGGATTCACTCTTGCAAAGTAGACGGCGCTATTCCTCGATCCGCAGGGCGCCCGAGGGGCAGCGCGACACGGCGTCGCGGATGGCCTCTTCTGAAGCGCCGGTTGTATCGATTACGAGCTTGTCGTCCTCAAATCGGAACACCTTGGGAAGCAGGCTGCAGCAATCGCCGCTCTCAAAGCAAGTATCCTCGTCCCACACAACGTTTACCATTTCGCCTCCTTGTGGATTTCCCAACCATCCGATTGGCGCGGGAATTCTGCTATGCTCTTACCCAGGTTTTAACGCTTACGCCTTGGCGGACGGGGTATTGCCCCGCATGCGCTTTTTGGCCGATGCTCCATCATACTACGAATTGTTCTGGGACGAGGTAAACGATGACGATTGCTCGATTGGACACGGCACGCACGCGATTCCTGGTTTTTCCGATGCTCGTCTTGTTAGCTTTTGCAGGATGCCCTCAGCAGCCATCCGATCCGATTACACCGGGCGAGGGCGGCGTTCATTGGCTTCGCATCGCGCACATCTCCGACACCCAGATCGTGGACGAGGAAAGCCCCAACCGCGCCCTCCGGTTTGCCGCACTGACCGAATACGCGTGGCGTCCCCAGGAGGCCTACGGTCTGCAAACGCTGGACGCCACCCTGGGCGTGATTAACGATATCCATACCGTCAAGAGCGCGCCCACCCATCCCATCGATTTCGTTCTCGCGACGGGCGATTTGACGGACGGGTCCCAGCACAACGAACTGCGCTGGTTCATCGATACCATGGACGGACAATGGATCGTGCCCGATTCAGGCGAACCGGACGGCGAACTCCGCATGCAAGCGCCCGAAGATAATCCCAAACTCGGTTTCCAGGCGGAGGGGTTGGACCCCGGCATTCCGTGGTACACCGTGTTCGGCAATCACGACAGCCTCTCCTTCGGCGTGTTCAACGTGGATCGAAGCAGTGCCGATCCGCAGGAGTGGTCCGCGCCTTTACTGCGGCCGGTCGCCACACTCGCGGGGCTTCACCTCATCGATCCGAACCTGAACGCGCTGGAACCGACGAGCCGGTACAGCCCCGCAATCGTTCGCGGCAGCGAGGAGCAGATCGACCTGGTGACGCTCCAACTGCTGCTGGGCGACCTTCAGGCAGGCCGCATCGTGCAAGATCCAAACCGGCACTTCACCAATCGGGTCACCTTCATCGAGGAACACTTCGATACGACCACCCTGCCCGAAGGCCATGGATTCTCCGAAGAAAACGTCGATACCGGTCTGACGCGATATTCGGTCCATCCCAAAGACGGGATTCCGGTCCGATTGGTCGTTATGGACACCGTCGCGCCCGATCCGCCCTACGGCCTGCCCGCCCACTACGGAGTCATGACGCGCGAACAATTCGAGAACTTCGTCAAACCGGAAATCGAATCCGCACTGGAGGCGGGCGAATTCGTGCTGCTGGCCTCCCATCATCCCTCGGAGGATTTCGATTTGCCCTATCCGCAGCCGCAGGTGCGCACCAAGGAATGGCGCGACTACGTAGCGAGCCAGCCCAACATCGTCGCGCACCTGTGCGGGCATTCGCACAAGAATTTCGTCACCCACGTGGACGGCGAATACCCCTACTATGAGATTCAGACCGGCTCCATCATCGACTATCCGCAAGAGGGCCGAATCGTCGACGTGTTCTACGACGAAACCACGAACTCGATCCGCCTGGAAAGCACCATGTTCAGTCACATGGACGACCCGACACTGCTTTCCGAAGAGTCATACCGACGGTGCATCGTATACCGGGAAAACTTCAAGCGGATGGAGACGAAAGCCACAGCGGATTCCGAAATGAAGAACCTCGCCCTGGATTCCGGCATGGCGCCGGTGGACTTCTTCCCGCCCCTTCCTACGATGGAGGAGTCGTACGGGGCGGATTCGCATCGGGATTTTTCAGTAACATTCCGGCGATAGTGTGCGCGCGGAGCCAGGGAGTGGGGGAGACATGACGCGAACGGTACTCTTGATTCAATGCCCGGACAAGAAGGGCATCGTGGCGCGGGTGTCGGAGTTTATTTTCCGCCACGAGTGCAACATCCTTACCTCGGACCAGCATACCACCGACCCCGAGGGCGGCCGGTACTTCATGCGAATCGTGTTTGCCCTCGAGGAGGACAAGGTCAGCCGCGAGTCCTTCGAGCAAGACTGGGCACGCGTGGCTGAAGAACTTGGCGCGAAGTGGTCCATTCACTACGCCACGGAAACACCGCGCATGGGGATCCTGGTATCCAAGCAGGACCATTGTTTATTCGATCTGCTCTACCGGCACCGGAGCGGCGAATTCAATGTCCAGATCCCGCTCGTCATTAGCAACCACGAAGACTGCCGGGACCTCGTCGACCGCTACGGCATTCCCTTCCACCACGTGCCGGTGACGCCGGAAACGAAACTCAAGGCCGAACAGCAGGTGCTGGATCTGGTGCAGGAATCGACCGATTTCCTGGTGCTCGCGCGGTACATGCGGATCTTGTCGGACGGCTTCCTCGCGGCGTACAAGAAGGACATCCTGAACATTCACCACAGCTTTCTACCGTCTTTCAAAGGGGCGGATCCCTATCGGCAGGCTTACGACCGGGGTGTGAAGATCATCGGCGCCACGGCGCATTTCGTTACGCCCGCGCTGGATGAAGGACCCATCATTGAGCAGATGGTGGAGCGCGTCTACTACAAGGACACGGTAGACGACCTGAAACGCAAAGGCCGCAACCTGGAAAAGCTGGCATTGGCCAATGCGATTCATGCCTATCTCGATCACCGGATCATTCGCGACGCGCAGCGCACTATCGTGTTTCAGTGATCCTGACTATGCCGCTGCACGCGCCGTAGCGCCACCAGCGATACGGCGACCAGCGCAACCGCCAGAAGCCCCACCGCCACCGGCGACATGGGAACGTCACTTGAGGTGTAGGACGCCGCCGCGACGAACGCCCCAAGGCTTCCCGAAACAAACGAAGTGAACGCAGAGAAGTTCTCGTTCGTGATGACCACTCCACTGCCGAAATCGCCGACCACGACGGTCCCCGAATTGGAAACATCGACATCCATCAGCGAGTCCGATTGGGCGTGGCCCAACGCGAACAGGTCAACCGACAAGAGGCTATTGCCGCTGGTATCGGTCTTGTACAGGTTGCCGTTCCAGTCCACGGCGAACATCTGTCCGGCCGCGTTTGCTGCGATTGAACGGATATCGCCGGCGCCAATCCCGAGAGCCGTGGCCAAATCCACACTCTGCTGGAATACCAAGGTGTCGGGGTCATAGATGTGGACCGTGCCGTTCTCAAGCGCGTACACCATCCCATTCAAGCCGACGTTGACGTCTGACGGTTCAATGGTAGTCGCAAACCGGACAGGACCGCCGCCGGTCGTATCAAAACGAATAATCCCCTCTTCAGGGTCGCCGGATGTCCCCATATCCGTCACAAATACGTACTGCCCGTACACCGCGGCGCCTCCAAAAGAGACGTTGTTGACCGTGCTCCAGCCGGCCATCGTCTGATGGGTCCACGTCGAATCTGTGGAGTCTAGCGTGCTTAGGTAAGGGTCGAACGTTCCATTAAACACGTGAACGTCGGTATGCCCCAGTTTTATCGCGATGTCGCGGGCACCTTCCCCGCCGGGGAATGGAGTAATCGGATACTCCACCGGAAAGCTCTGGACCAGCACCCCGCCCGGCGTATATTCATGCACCATGCTGGCGTCGATAATTCCGTCCGCGGAAACGAGAATGTTTCCCGGGGTAACCGGCGCCGCCTGACTCCCCAGGACCAGACCGATACACGCCACCATTAGGCAACTCGTAAGACGTACAATCGTCATGACAACTTCACCTTTCCCGCTTGAACGCGAAGAGACAGGGATATCCCTCTTAGTGTCGCATTCGATTTGCTATACCCCAGACCTGCAGCTATTGAACACGGACAGTCTACACCATTTTGGCAATATAGACAAGGTATTAAAAATACGATTAATGACCACGCAGTAGCAGCACCCAGTCATGTACCTCCGGCGGGAACGGCGGTGTCCAGGTGCGATCCTCGCCGGGTTCCACGGGGCCGATGGCCGTCTCGTCGCCAGTAACGGGGTCGAACCAGGATGCGAGGTAGGTCACGTCCGCCTCCAGCTCGCGGATGCGCGGCGGATTCCAGCAGTGGGGTGCGTAGACCAGGCGAAGTTTTCCCGGAATTCCCGCTGCAACGGCATCGTAGGCGCCATCGCCTGACTTGTCGAGCCATTCGGGATGTAGCTCCAGGTCCCACCAGGGGAATTGGCGGAAAAACCGGCCGCCCAGTCCTACCTGCCGTGACCCCGGCAACTGCGCTGCCTCGCGCCAGGGGGTGCTGCCCCAGGATCGGCCGTGGGGCGAGGGTCCGTAGGGTTTCTCTTCGGTGTTGAGCTGCCAGATGCCGTTCGCGCCGTAGGTGAACCCGGCCGCGCCGTTCACCATGGTGTGGTAGAAATCGAGCCGCTGAATGTTCTGCCAACTCCGGCCCATGATGCCTTCGTAATTCACTTCGGAATTGACGATGGGCATCCTCGGCTCCGCATTGACCGATTGGCGCACGGACTTGATCACGTTGGGCACGCTGTCGATGTCGCCGTGGCCGGTTTGCAGCATCTCGAAGTCCATCAGGCTCGCGTCTTCGACCTGCTCCCGCCCGTAATGGGTCGGGTGGATGGTGATGAGGTTGTTGTATCCGTCTGTTTCGCCCACGTAGCGCATGACTTCGGTCCATCCAGACTTCTGCATGGCCGAATCGGCCTCGCGGTTGGGGCTCAGGTAGTAGGCCATGGCGCCTTCGCCGCAAAGGCACCACGTGACCGGATACGCTCCGTAGCGTGCGATGAGGTAGCGCCAGAACCGTTTGACCTTCTCCACACCGAGTTGCGGTAGGTAGTAGCCCCACATGCCCACAATGCACGGCATGAGACCCGACTCGGCCAGGTGCCGAATCTTGCGATCCGAATACTGGTAGTACTCGGGATGGATGCGCTCGAAGTTGTCGGTGAACGGGAACCCTGCTTCGTTCTTTCCGCGCGGGTCCCAGGCATCCATATCAGGGTAGGGTCCCGCGATAATCTGGATTACCGAGAAGCCTTTCTCCATGCGGTCCGCCGCGAGCCACTGAAACCCCTCCGGCCAGTCCAGCCGCGTGCAGAGGCCCATCCACCACGTGTCGCCGACCCATAGAAAGGGCAAGCCGTCGGCGTGAACGAAGTGGCGCTTATCGTCCGCGATACGGAGGCGTCCGTGTTGGTAAAGCGGATTCTCCCCTTCCGCGGGGGTGACGCGAACCGTAGCGCGTTGCGCATTCAGCCCTGCATCGTCGAAGCGGTTGGAATGGCTTTCGAGGTGGTACTCGCCGGGCTGATCGCCCGCAAACCGAAAGCGCCACGTTGTCCCGCCGTCCCAGAAGGCGGGCGCCGTGAAGGTGGAACCGTCGGGCCGCGTGCAGGTCACGTCCACGTCGACGTCGTTGTACCCGTCGGGGTAATGGACCATCGATTGCCATTCAATCTCGACAACGCGATGCTGAGGCACCGTCAGCGTGTCAGATTGCTGCGCGCGAGACGCGGTTGCGCCCGCGACCGCCGCTGCGGCCACGCCCGAATGCTTGAGAAAAGTCCGTCGTGTCAGGTCGCCGTTCATCCATACCTCGATCGCGCGAGCGCCGTCCCCACGAGGCGCCCGCTGGTCATGGCCCACGCAATGTGAAGCCCGTGCCCCCACAAAATCTGCCCGCCGATTCCATTCTGGCCGACCGCGTACAGCCCCGGAATCGGATGGCCCACTTCGTCCAACACCTGCAAATTTCGATTTACCGCAGGACTACCCTCGGTAATTGTGAAATAAGATTTCGCGGGGCCTAGCAAGACCCACGGCCCGTCGAGGGGGTCTTGCGTGTCCTCGTTTAAGTCCTCGACGGTCTTCTCCAAGGCCTCCGCCGGAATGCTGCGGGCTTCCGCGACCTCGCGTAACGTATCGCCACGGACAGCAATGTCGGGGCGGAGACGCAGGTAATCCGCCACGTAGGCATACGCGATTTCCGGCGCAGTCGAAATGTAGTGAGGCCACTCGCTGTAATGGATAGCGAGACGCGCGTCGAGCAGGATGTAGGCAACCTTGCCGGGCTGGTTGGAGACTGCGATTTCGCGTTCAGGCGATTCCATTTCATCGCAAAATCGCTGTCCCTCGCGATTGACGAGGATCGCGCCGTCGTCGAACAGCGCATTCTCGGGATGCTGCCAGGTGACCAGTTCCCGCTTGATAATGGCGTCCATCACCGCCTTCGGGGCCAAAGGCATGGCGAGACTCATCACGCGCCGCAAGGGGCCTTCCGCAGGCAGGCGGCGCAACAGACTGAGCTTTTCCGGAGGCACAAAGCGCAGCTCCGGTCCGTAGGTTACATCCATGTTGATGAGATGCGCCCCAACGGATTCGGAGAGACGATGGCCATCGCCGTGGGAGGACTTACACACGCCTTCGACATTGGCGTATTCTTCGCCCTTGTGTTTTGCGAGCAGGTCCGGCGCGCTCGCATAGTCCCCCGCGGCCAGCACGACGCCGTGCCGCGCGCGATAGACGGTGCCATTCGACTCAACCCCGACGACGGTGCCCTCCTCCTGCACGAGATTCGTCACCGGCGTGTTGAACAGGATGCGGCCACGGTGTTTGATGAGATGCCGTTGCAGCGTGAGCACGTAGGCCCGCGCGCCGGGCACCACGTTGTGCATGCGCGGGGCGCGGTTCGGCGGTTCCGGTGTGGGACCATGGAACGAGAGGCCCAGTCGCATGAGCCATTCGAGCGTGGCCGGGGCTTCCCGTACCAGCATCGTGCGAAGTTCGTCGTTGTTGCGGGACTCCAAATCTTCGGGCGCGAATTTGCCAATATCCTCCAGGTGGTCGGCAATCGCGTCGGAAATGCCGGCCGCTTTCTGGATGGGTGTCTGGCTGGCCGTAAACGATCCGACCGCCAGTCCTGTGCTCCCGCCGGGTTCCGCCTGCTTTTCCAGCACGAGGACTTCCGCGCCGAGTTCCGCCGCGCTGGCGGCCGCGGCGAGTCCGCTGCCTCCGGCGCCGACTACGATGATGTCGTACGTGGGAATGATCGAGTCCTGGCTCATGGTGCTCCTTTCGCATTCGCTGAAATACACCAGGCACCTGCGCAGTCTATGGTCTTGAAGCCGATCCTTCAACCTTCGTCCCCGGCGTGGTATCGTGGGGGCACTATGAACATGAATGTGGTACTTCGAAGCATCCCAATCGTGTGTCTCCTGGTAACCCTTCACGCGCAGGTCGCTGGGGGCGCTGTCATCGGGGGTGAGCCGTGGGTTCGCCACACCATCGACGAGTCGTCCCAGGGCGCGGACGGCACGCGCCTGGCCGATGCCAACGGCGACGGCCATCCGGATATCGTGACCGGCTGGGAAGAGGGCGGGCGGATTCGCGCCTACCTCAACCCGGGACCGGAGAAGGTCAAGGCCCCATGGCCCGGCGTCACGGTCGGCACGGTGGAGAGCCCGGAGGATGCGGTGTTCGTCGATCTCGATGGGGATGGCGTCCTAGATGTTGTGAGCAGTTGCGAGGGCCAGACGAAGACCGTCTTCGTTCACTGGGCGCCGGCCGATGCGGAATCGTATCTGGACCCCGGCGCTTGGTCGACGGAAATCGTCCCCGCAAGCGAATCGCTCCAGCGATGGATGTTCTGTTTGCCGATACAGGTGGACGGAGTTCGCGGCATCGATCTGGTAGTGGGCTCCAAGAACGAGGGTGCCGCAGTCGGTTGGTTTGCGTCGCCCGAGAATCCCCGCGATCTTGCTGCATGGGTGTGGCATCCACTCCAGCAGGCCGGATGGATCATGTCGCTGATCCCGGTGGACATGGACGGCGATAGCGACGACGATATTCTGATTTCCGACCGGCGAGGAGACCGGCGCGGCGTGTATTGGCTGGAACGACCCGAGGGCGGTGACTCGGAGTGGGTTCGTCGCGATGTTGGCGGCGGGAATCACGAAATCATGTTCATCACTGCGGTTCCCGCGGCATCCGGCGGGATCGAGACCGTCTACGCCTCGGTCTCGGGCAAGTACCTTCTCAAGCTCCACCGGGATAACGATCGTGCGGAAGCATGGTCGGAAACGCAGATACCCTTTCCCGATCAAACCGGCACCGGCAAAGCGGTCGCAGTAGGCGACATCGATCGCGATGGATTCAACGATCTCGTGCTCTCCTGCGAGAACGCGGAAGCCGCGCACGGCGTGTTCTGGTTGTCTGGGCCGGAATCCATGGAAGCCCATGCCATCAGCGGCCTGGTGGGCACGAAATACGACCTCGTCGTGCTCTACGACATGGACGCCGACGGCGATCTCGATGTGCTCACCTGCGAAGAGCGCGAGAACCTCGGCGTCATCTGGTACGAAAACCCCGCGCGTTGAGTCATATAGGGCGGGAAGGATACCCGCCAAGTCCCGTTCTCAACGAAGCCCGGTTCGCGGCGACCAATGGATCGCACGCACCTT
>CAZWDH010000023.1:8852-36920 GCA_964632865.1 uncultured Nitrospiraceae bacterium | reverse complement strand
GGATCCCGCGCTGCCGTGCCCGATCCGTTGTCCGCCTTGCCGGCACATGCTACACTGATGGATAGTGACTATCGAGGTATTAAGTCGTGGAGAAATCGGCTGTGAAATTCATGAAATCCCTCCGAACGTTGTGCGGGCTATCACTGGTTCTGATCCTGGCAGCGGGTTGCGGCTACATCGCCGATAAGGACCGAATTCGGATTGCGAAGATTGACGACGAGTACATCACCCGCGGCGACTTGGCCAAGGTGATACGTGAAATGGCGCCCGATGAGCGGCCCATTATCCGGACCCGCGGCGACGTCCTCCGCACGCTTGAGAATTATATCGACCAGACGATCAAAGAGGACTTGGCCGAGCAACTGCGCGAGCAGGGCAAAATCCACGTGGACCGCGAACTAGCCCGCGAGGTCGCCCGCGCCAAGAATCCCGAACAGTTTCTCGACATTCAGAATCCCGAGGAATACGGTGGTCAAGCCGGAGACGAGCGGTACTTTAAGCAGGAGCAGGAGTATCTCATCGACGAAGAAGTGCGCCGGCTCGAAGCGGAGCAGGCCGTGTTCGTCAAGATCCAGGAGTCGGTGGAAAGCGGCGCGCTGAAGCCGACGGAAGAGGAATTCCAGGACGAATACGAGATGCGGAAGGACGAGTTGAAACACTTCGAACGGCTTGCTTTCAGGGGCGTCCTGATCCCCGGATCGTCGGAGACGATCGTTCAGGCCGCGGCGGCGATCCGCGGGAAGCTCGCAACCGGTGCCGAAGTCGAGGCGCTGGTGGGTGAATACGGCCACCTCAACGCCCAAGTGCTCGAGTCGGGACTGGAAAACGATCCCATGAACGCGAAGTACGCCGGTTTCTGGCAGCAGGCCTCCGGCGCGCAAACGGGTGATGTCCTCGGGCCCATCTACATCACGGGCTGGCAGGCAATCCGACGGAACGCGCAGGGGAACGCCGTTGCCGAACAACTTCCCGACGGGCTGCTTGTCTGCCGGGTCACGGACCACACATCCGCGATTCAAAAGACGCTCGAGGAAGCCAAGCCGGACATGTTGCGCGACATACTCTACGCGCGCATGATGGAACTGCTGCGGGATCAGCGAGGTGTCGAAATCTACGAAAACAAATTGCCCGATCCGTCCATGTACGAGTCCGGTCAATCCATTATCCAGCAGCAGCGTCCATCGGTAGTAGGCGGCTAACCGGTCACCCGTCAGCTTCACCGGGCTCGTTAAGCGATTCCATGGCGGCATAGAGCGGTTCTTTGTCCGCTACGATGTCGTACTCGAGATCGACGTAGCGCAGGACGCCTGCCTTGTCCACCAGGAAGACGGATCGTTGCGCGTATTGATTCTCCCCGCGCTCCATCAGGGGCACGCCGTAGGCTTTCACGATAGCCTGGTCCGGATTGCCCAGTACGGTGAATGGCATGGTGAACTTATCCCGGAACAGGTCGCTGTCCTTCTGCTCGTCCGTGCTGATCGCGATGACTTCCGTATCTTTTCCCTGGAGTTTCTCGATGTCCTCGCGGTATCCGCACAACTGTTTCGTACAACCCGGCGTGTCTGCCTTGGGGTAGAACGCGATGAGCACGTTCTTCTTACCCTCAAAGTCGGAGAGTTTCTGCGGCTTTGAGTCGTCTTGCGTTGCCGCTTCATCTTTGGTTTTCGGTAGCGCAAAGTCCGGCGCCTGGTCTCCTACCTTCGGCGCCTCCTTTGTCTTATCTTCTGCCAACGCCGCGGCCGTCGCACTCAAAGCGAACACCGCGCAGACCGCGATCTGAGATCTCATAAGCATGGGTGCATTCCTCCTCAGTTGATAGGGCTCAAGCAAAGTTCACCGGGACAGTAGGTAGATTCAGAATAGCATGAAATCAAAGGCAAGATGGCTGTAGCCAATGGGTTGGACGTAAAAACTAAAGCGGGGTTGCCACCCGTGCGGCAGCGGGGGCGGGTCGAAGCGGACGCTGGACCGTCGTGGGCGTCACAGCGGCGGCCGCGGTTCGTTTGGATCGGATATAGTCCTCAATGGCAATGGTCCGGCTGACCACAGCGAGCGCCACGAGGAACCAATACGGTTCCATGATGCGGACGATCAGAAAGGAGATCGTTCCCAGAGAATGCACGATAAGCGCTATCGTCGTCACGAAGGCCCCGAGCGATACGCCGCGCGCCACCCAATCGCTGGACCATTGATAGCCTTCACGTGTGGTTTTCAACTGACGCATCTGGAGGAAGATGAATGCGATGAATCCAAGGACACCGGATTCGATGAGGACGCGCGCGTACTGACTGTCGAGCACGCGATCCCAGGACACGCCGCCGCCCAGCCACGGCCAGACACGGAGATTGTACCGGACTTTCTGCCATACGTAGATGCGTTCGTGCGTGGACTTGTCCACTTCAAGGCCGGTCTCGTATCCCCCGATGGCGACTTCCTTGCCGCTTCCGCGTTGAAATGTGTAGTTGACGCGGTCCTTCACGTCTTCCGGCATGATGAATGGGGACGCAATCAACACCGCGGCAACGGCAACGATGATGGACACCCTGCGCGAAGCAATACCTAGAGCAAGCAAACCGGCAATAAACGCGAGGTACGACGCGCGCGACAATGTAAACAGAAATGGAAAGAACGGGATCAGTGCGAGGATTAGCATGGCCCGGCGCAACTTCGGTGTCGGGGCCTGGGTATAGAGGGACGCCGCGACGCACATGGCCATGACCAGATAGCCGCCGAGGGTGTTGGGCTCCGTGCCGCCCTGCTCGAAAGGCGCGCTCACGCGGTCCATGCCGCTGATAAACCGGGTGTAAAGCCCGAACAGAGACACGATGATAGCCACGCCAAAAAATACAGTGAGCTGGCTTCGCACCTGCCGCAGGTTTCGAACGGCCGTACCCACGAGTATGAAGATCATGTAGAACTCGGCCATCTTCAGCAGCGTGAAGAGCGCCTCCTTCTTGTCGAACAGTGGAAGTGAGGCTCGGAAGGCGAACATGGTCGATAAGAGACAAACGCCGTAGTACAGGCCAATCGCGGGGTTGATGGGGCTGGGTATCCAGATCGCCCTGTCGCCTTCAAAGGCGGTTTTTACCAGCACACCAACGAATACGACGATGATCAGTCCATCATTGTAGCGGAGGTTTAGAATACGATTGCCCATGCCGACTTCGCCCGCCTCAATCTCGGGAGAGAGGAGCATGGCGATGACCAGGAAGAACACGCCCAGCTCGACGCGCAGGATGGTAAGGCCGAAGATGAGAAGACTTACCCCGACCGCGATGGTGATGGTAAGGTTCTGGAAAACCGTATGGAGAACGAGCAGCCCGATAGCCGACGCCAGCATGAAGGCCACGAAGAAGGGGAACTCGACGCGGCTTTCGGCTACTTCACCGCGGCCTACGCCGTACTGGGAGCGCTGAAACAGAGCCACCGGTTAGGTCTCCACCAACGAAAAAACCGAGATTTCAAACCCGCGCGCATCGCCCGTACGGGCGATCAGAAATAGTACCACCGCTTCGGCTTCTCTGACGCGGATTCGTCGTAGTAGTAATAGTAATAGTAGTAGTGGCGGCGGGTCGCCTTGAGGTTATTGAGCACAACGCCCGCAATATTCGCGCGGGCCGTCTCGAGCAGCTTCTTCCCGCGCATGACCGTCTCACGCCGCGCGTGGTCGGCGGAGACTACGTGAACCACCGTATCGACTTCGGTCGCCAGCAGAACGGGGTCGGTGACAACGAGCATGGACGGCGCATCGCAGATGACCAAATCAAACTCGGCGCCGAGCTGTTCGAGCAGTTTCTTCATGCGATCCGAACCGATCAGTTCCGACGGGTTTGGTGGCACACGGCCGCTCGAGATGATCCAGAGGTTTTCCACACGGGTCGGACGAATGACCGTATGCACGTCGTACCCCTCGCGGAGAACATCCGCCAGGCCGGGTCCCCGTTCCATGCGCAGCACGTGGTGCACGTGCGGCCGGCGCAAGTCCGTATCGACGACGAGGACGCGTAGACCGCTGTCCGCGAAGGTGACCGCCATGTTGACAGCCGTCGTCGTCTTGCCTTCTGCGGGAACCGAACTGGTGACCATGACGGTCTTGGGTTTCTGATGGAGCGTGGCCAACTGAAAAGTCGTGCGCAGGGTGCGATACGCTTCCGAAATGGGAGACTTGGGATCGTGCTGCGTCACAATGCAGGCATCCACGTTGCCTTCGTCCGTCATGACAACGTAGTCGCCGCGCCGCTGCGTCTTGGCTTTTCCGAATCGCATCTGCGGAATCGTGCCGATAACGTCCAGGCCAATGTAGTCGGTGACGTCTTCGATGGAACGGATTGACGTGTCGTTCATTTCGGCCATTACCGCCAGACCGAAACCAATGACCAGGCCGACGAACGCGCCAATCACGAAATTCATCCAGGGCTTGACCCGCTGGTCCATGGGCGCCGCGCTGGCCGTCGCAACGGTCTGCCGTTCCACGTAGCCTTGTTCCCGGTTAAGTCCGGTGGCGATTTGCAACCGCTTTTCGAGCAGCGCGTCGAATTGCTTCCGCAACTGGTCGGCTTCACGCAGCAGGTTCTGGTAATCCTTGTCCATTTCCGAGAGCATCGGGATGAGTTGCTCAAGCTCGTTGATCAAGCGCCGGTTCGTTGAACTCTGGATGTCGAGCGACGTCAACTGAAGCTGAAGCGCAAGGTACTGGTTGCGAAGGTTCCGGCGATCTTCGAAGACATTCATTCCGCTGCCAACACCCGCATCGACCTCTTGCATCGCGTGAAGAATCGCCTGTTCCTTCTCCTCGATTCGCGCTTGCAGGTCGCGCAAGGGCCCCTGGTTCGGCTGCCAGACCACCGAGAGGGAAATGCGCTCCCGATGAAGCTCGTTCAATTCCTCCAGCAAACCCGTGACGATGTCGTCCGAGATCTGTCCGATAGACATGGGCAGTTGCTCGTTCTTCGCGGCGAGCTGTTCTTCGATGCCCGTCATCTTGGCGCGGATCTCTTCCTGGGTCGTCTCGGCGTTGAGAACTTCGCTTGTCAACTGTTGGATTTCGGCGGATACCTGGTCCTTCGTGCGGAACCCCATCTCCTTGCGAAATTCCCAGAGGCGGCTGTCCGCTGCGTCGAGTTCCTGCCGGACGTCTTCCAGTTTCTGCAACACGAAGTCGTGGGTCTCCTCCTCTTCTTCCAGGAGGAACTGGCGGTTCCGGTCGATGAAGACGCGCGAAGCGAATTCGGCGATTCGTTTTGCTTCCTGTTGGGTGGGCGCCATGGAAGTGATTTGGATCATGCCCGCTTCCGGTAGTGGCTCCACATTGACGCGCGTCTCCATCTCGGCGACCTTGGCGAAAAACTCCTCTTCCGACGAGATGGCGCCGCTCGGCAATCCCTCCGCAATCGCCTGCTGGATCAGCGCGCGCGTCAGATCTTCGGCGAGGCCGTGTCGGCTGACCCGCTCAACCAGGGCCTGAGGTGTGTTCAGAAACAGGGGCTTGCCGCCCACGTCCTTGAGCAGGTCCTTTTCCCAAGGCGACTGCTCGACTCGCAGTTGCGCGGACCCGACGAATTGCGGTTCGTACTCGAACTGGAACAGCCCGAAGAAGCCGTAGCCGACGGAGGCGGCGATCGTGAACAGGGCGATAAGGCGCCACCGCCGCAGTCCCACATTCAAAATGTAGCGGAACTGGTTCTCGCGGGGCGCCTGACCGGCTGCCTGCTCGAGGCCTGCAGTCTCCGTTGCCATTCGGGTTAGTTTCTCCGAGCTTCCATCATTTCCTGGGGCTGCGAAATCGCGGGGCCGACGATCTTCGAGTTCGCCGTGACATCCAGCATTCGGTCCCACGTCACGCTCTCCGGCGTATCATGAACCGTCGGCGTGAGGAAAAGCATCAATTCCGTTTGGGAATGGGCCTTCTCCGTGTGCTTGAACAGGTTGCCGAGCAAAGGCAACTTCCCCAGACCGGGAACGCGCTGCTCCACGTCGCGCAGGTCGTTGCGATAGATGCCGCCGACGACCAAGGTCTGCCCGTCGCGCACGTTGGATTCGCCCTGATACCGGCGGACGGAACGAATCGGAATTCCGTTGTTGGACCCGGTGGGGAACGAAACTTCGGGTTCGAACTCCAATTTGACGTAGCGCCCGGTGTTATCCTGGAACACGTGAGGGGTGACCCACATCTTGATGCCAAGGTCGAGGAACTGCACCGAGAAGTTGGCGCGCCCTGACGCCTCGATTCCGAACTCCGTGTACGGGAATTCGTCCACCATGGAAATCTCGGCTTCCTTGTGGTTGACGGTCAAGATGTTCGGGCTGGCAAGCAGCTCCGCCTCATCGTCGGCCACCAGCGCGTCAAGCAACAATCCGAGGTCGACGTGCTCGTTCATCAGCCCAAAGAACAATTGGCCCGCCTTCGGTATCTGAACCGGCACGTTCAACAGCCGATCGAAGTTGGTTCCATCCACAAAGTTGCGGCCCGCGCCGCTGTTGGACTGGCCGACTTGTGAGTTTTGAAAACTCTCGTTGTTGAGCGGTGACGCCGATTGGCCTTTCAAGGCATTGATGCCGATGTCCTGCCCCGGCAACGGGTAGTATCCTCCATTGACGTCGTTGCCTTGAACGAACCACCGGACCCCCAATTCTTTCATCGCGCCAATCTTCACTTCTGCAATCTTGGCTTCGATGCGCACCTGCGTGAGTTGACTTTGCATCTGATCGAGGCGCGAGGTGACGTGGAGAATGTTCTGAATCGCGTCGGGCGTGTCGGTGATAATCAGACTGTTCGTATTGGGGTCGTAGGCAATACTGCCCCCTTCCGATGTCATGCCCTGCAATGCCACGCTCAGCGACTCGGCGTTTGCGTTGTTCAGCGGCAGAATTTCCGTCTTCATGTTGGGCATTCGGTAGCCGCCGCCGCCAAAATCGGGAGCGCTCCGCGATACGGTGACGCGCGGATTCTTGAGCACGGCGGAGAGCGCTGCGCGCACGCGCGCCGAGGCTTCGTTCTCCGTCAAGCCGGCGATGTTGACGTTGCCCACGAAGGGAATCTGAATGTTCCCGTCGCTGTCGATTTGGGTGGTTGTCGATACTTCCGGCCGGCGATACACGTCCACGAAAACGAGTTCGCCCGATTCAAGCGGCGCGCCCAGCGTGGGCAGATCCTGCGCGGCGCCGGTCCATGCGATGACCAGTGCGCTGAACAGGCCGATCCAGCGCATCCCGGAGCGGTTTCCGCCAAGGCTTGTACGCAGTCGATTAGCTCGTAGAATCACGGTTTCCCTCATCGTTCTCGCCCTCCGTTCCGGACGGGACGGGTTCCTGCGGTTTCGGCCCGTGAATGACCAATTCTTGCCCCACGAAAATCACGCTTTCGGTCAGGTCGTTCCACGCCATCAAATCGGCCACCGTCGCCTCATGGGCGGTGGCGATCCCCGAAAGGGTGTCGCCGGCCACAACGTGGTATACCGTTTCAATCTCGGGCGCCGCGTCAAAGGGCGCGAGTTCGCCGCCTTCCACAACGGCCGCTTCCACGCCGCCGTCGGGTTCGACCTCAACGACGACTTCGGTAGCGCCCTGGGGTTCCGGCTCCACGATTGGCGTTTCTTCCATGACCTCAAGGGCGTCTTCGTCCACGGCAGGCGCGGTCGCTTCCCACGGCACCTCCGTTTCGGCAAGCGGTTCGTCATCGGCGTCGTTCACGACGGGCGGAGTTTCGGACGGCTCCTCTGTCAGAACGCCTTGCTCCCGCATCACGTCGATCTTGGCGCGCAGTTCCTTCTTGGTGGCGGGATCGATGCCGGGAGACTGGACCGCGTGCGTCCACTGTGCCGCGGCAAGATCTTCGTATTCACGGCGGACCTCCGGGTCCGACGCCCGCTCCGCCATTGACCGGTAAAGGGTCCCCAGTTCCATGTAGTCGACGTCCGGCGTGTGGTTATCCGGAAGGCCGACGGCCTGGAGATAATACGACCGGGCGGAATCATCCTGGCCCAGTTTCGCGTAGGACCGCGCCAGAATCCGCACCGCGGGCACCGCGGCGATGGGATCGAGAAGCCGCAATTCGGGATCGCGAAGGAGTTCGATCGCTTCCTGGTACTGGCCCAATTCGTAATGCAAACGCCCCAGCAAGGTGCGTGCTCGCGGCGCTTTCGCATGTGTCGGATTGTCGCCCAGGAACTGGCGAAACAACTCGATGGCTCGCGTGTAGACCTGCGTTTGTTCATCCTTGGACGTGGGTTGAACCTGCTGCAACGTGAACGCCGCCGCAAACTGCGCTTCGGCTCGTAGTTCGTGCTCTGAATTTCGAGTGGCAAAGGCGGCATATTTTGACGAAGCCTCACGGAAGTTGCCGTCCGCCGCCAGCTTCGCGGCATCGTTGTATAACGCCACCGGGTTGGAGACGCTCCGTTCAAACCAGGCGTGGACTTCCATACCGCCCACGGCCAGCCCCGCCAACACGAGCAATCCGGCCGCGATGCGCAGAAGCCGGCGCCGCGCGTGTTTGCGATGACCGGACCGGCGCCGCCGGGTCTTAGGCGCGCTATGCCGCAGATACATTGCCTCTTCGGCTTCTTCGACAGACGGAATGCGGATGCGATCTCCCAGTTCTTCCGGCGAAGCCGGAGGCTCGGGGGAGAGGCCCGCGGCTGGCGCCATGGGTGGCGGTGTATAGACTCGAGGTGTTGGTCGCGCATCCGGTGCTGGTGCAGGCGCAACGTCTTCGACTTCCGGCAGTTCGGGCTCCGAATCGGCCCAGCTTTCTGGCTCTGTCGCCGCCTCTACCGGTTCCTCGTCTATTGAAGGTCCTTCGGGGATATCTTCTGCCGGTGGCTCCGCGCGAGGCGTCAATTCAAACGGTTGTTTCGATGGGGCCGGCGCATGGGGCGGTTCCGCCTGTTCCGGTTCGAGGGGTGAGATCTTCTCTAGCGATTCCGCCCGAGGCGCAATTTCGAATGATTGTTCTGACAGGTCCGCCGCTTCAGGCGGTTCTGTCGATTCGGGCTCGACTTCGTCCAGCGCTTCTGCGTGGCTGTCCCCGTCTTCCGGAGCTGCCTCCGGGACCTCGGGCTTCCGCGAATCTTCCGGCATGGACGGAGGAGACGGCTCGTCCTTGGTTAGTTCGGCGATCATGTCGCGCAAATGTTCCATGGCAGCCCGGTTGTCCGGTTCGGACGAGTAGTCCGGTTCGGATGGGGCATCGTCCACATCCGGCGCCATGGAAGCGTCCACATCGGCGACACCTTCTTCGAAGAAGCTGATAGGTTTCTCGGGATCGAGGTCGTTGGAGGCCGGGGTTTCCGGTTCGGGCGATTCCCGGTCGGCTGGGGGCGGCGCCGTAAGGCCGCTCATCTGTATAAAGTCGAGATCGCTCCCGCGCTCGCTGGGTGACACACCGCTTTCCAAACGAGGATCCGACTCGAGTCGCCTTTGGATCTCGTCGTCATACGCCTCGAAGGGATCGTGTTCGTCCTCCGATTCCTGTCCTTCGTCCTCAGGATTTTGATCAGGATGCTTCGTCATGGAGTTCCGTCAGCATGACCCTGTCTGGATTGGTTCTCGCCGCCTTCAGGAGCAGCCGGTTTGCCCGCGCATTCGAGAATCCGCCCATCCGGCCTGCGCCCGACGCCTGCTCCGCGACCGTTAACGCCGGAGCGTCCAGGCGATGGTCGGGCACTGCACGGGGGACGACTGCCATACGCTCCGCGACGCGCGCACGCTTCTGCTCGTCGGGGAGTGTTGTCTTTTGGATCGTGTGCAACACAATAGCCTGACCAATCTGCCGGGTGTGGAGCTGCGAGGCCAGCAACAGGGCGTTCCGGCACAAGGTGACGGTGACGCGCGGGCTGCCCTCCGCATACGAATGAATCACTTTTACGGCGTCACCGTCAAATACCGGGGCGCGTTCGGTCAGGCCCGCCTGGCGCAGGCGGAAGTCGATCAGGCTTCGCGTGTCTCGCTCGCTGAGGGGGCCCAGGGTATAGGTCATGTTGACGCGCTGTTCGAAGTTGGGCGCGGCGCGCAACACGTGCATCCACTCCAACTGGGCAAACAGAATGAGATTGATCAGTTTGTGCTGGGGCGTCTCGAGGTTCTGCACAAGCCGGAGCAGTTCCAACTGGCCGCGCTTGTTCAGATTCTGCGCGTCGTCGATGATGAGCGTATTGATGCGATCCCGCTTGGTCAGCAAGTAGCCGTACAGCGATTCCATGTACCCGACGAAGGACCGCGTTTCCGGGCGCAACCCAAACTGGGTCACGATGCTCTCCAACAAGGAGAAGCTGGTCCAGGAGGGGATCGGGGATCCAATAACTGCGGTGTTGTAGCGGTCCGACCGCGTTCGCATCCCCGTCAGTAACTTGCGAAGCAGCGTGGTCTTGCCGGTGCCGTAGTTCCCCAGCACCACCGCGATGCCATGGCGTTCGTCGACCGTGTTCCACAAGTGAAAAAGACACTCGCGGTGGGCATTTGTTGCGTAGTAGTAGGCGGGGTCGGCCGTCGCCGCGAAGGGCTGCTCCGAAAAGCCGAAGAAGTCCAACAAGGGTTGCCCGCTTTGGACCGTGTCGCGCGTCTCCGGAACCCCGGCTGTCGTTGGGGTAGCCGTATGTCCAGTCATAATGTGCCCCCGCATCCCGTTGAGCCGGCCATTCTGCATGCGCCGGGGCAGTGGGCTCGCTGGGTCCGGGCCGCGAATGGATCCAACTTGACCCTACCCTGCTGACTGGCGAATCACCCTAGGAACCACGCCCACAATCCGTTCGACACGCAACGCACACCCTCCGGTAGACTGTACGAATGCTGCCGTCTGTACGGCTCGTCAACTGCGAATCTCGCTTAAGATACTGATATTCTAGCCAAGCGGACATAGGGTGTCAAGGAGATTTTACAATTTGTGGTAGGGATTTTCGGGCTCTATACCAAATGTTGTGGTCCAAAGAGACCCTTGCTGATCCGTCTGCTCCGCCCGGCCGAAACTCCATTGCGCGTAATTCGGGCGTATGTTATAAGTGAACGAAGCCCAATGAAGTAGCTGAAATCCATGAACTTGAGGCTAAACCGGGTTACCTAATGAAGCGCGAATACCTCGTACTCATGACCGGACCGCTCCACGGCACCGAACGAGACATCGTCGGGTCGCTGACCATCGGGCGGAGTCCGGAGAATGGATTGCAATTAAACGACTTACAGGTTTCCCGCAAACACGCGGTCATCCAGCAGACCCCCGCAGGCACCATCGTGCGCGACCTCGGCAGCGGCAACGGGACCTATATTGGGGATCGGCGGGTCTTGGAATACCGACTTACTGATGGCGATGTCATCCGTATCGGTCCCGTAGACATGAAATTCGAGATTCGCGTGGGCGATGCCATGACTACCCCGCGTCCGGTTCAGAGTCCGCAGCCGGCCGTGGGGTCTGATCCCCGGCAAAGTGTCCGGTTCCATGCCGAGGAATCCGCCAGCAAAATCGAAGCGAACAAGGCGGACAACGTCTACCGGACCTTCTTCAAGGCGCCCCAGGACGCCGTCAACGCCGAGCAATTGCGCGACGCCCAGAACCGGCTGGCCGCGGTCTATGAGGCCAATCAGATCATCTCCAGCGAGCGCGATCTGCGGAAGCTCTTTGAACGGGTCACGGACCAGATCTTCAGTCTCGTGCCCGCACACAACGGCGTCATTCTCCTCAAAGACGAGCGCACCGGTGAACTCGTTACGGAGTACGTGAAGCGCGGGGACACGCAGTCCGAAGTCGCCATGAGTTCCAGCATCGTGTCGCGGGCCTTCGAGAACGGCGAAGCGGTGATCACGTACAACGCCGCCAGTGATGCGCGCTTCGAGACCGGCGCGAGCATCATTGCCCAAAACATCACGTCGGCCATGTGCACGCCGCTGAAACATCAAGACGATGTTCTCGGCATCATCTACGTTGATACACGCGGCACGCAGAATGCCTTCGCCCAAAGCGATTTGGAATTGTTGGTCGCCGTATCCGGCCCCGCGGCCACGTCTATCCGGAACGCCCAATACCTCGCGAAGATCCAGAAGGCGTACCAGGACACGCTGATCGCCTTGGCCAACGCCATCGAACTGCGCGACCACTACACCGTCGGCCACACCTGGCGCGTGACGAACTTCGCGTTGGAGATCGCGCGCACCCTCGAATGGTCCGAAGAAAAATTACATGAGTGCGAAATGGGCGGCGTGTTGCACGATGTCGGCAAAATCTCTATCGACGATGCGGTGCTCCGGAAGCCCGGCGGGCTTACCGATGAAGAGTTCGCGAAGATGCGGGTCCATCCCGAACGCGGCGCGCGCATGATGCAGGACATCGAGTTCCTCGTGCCGCTCATTCCCTACGCGCTTTATCACCATGAGCGTTACGACGGCAAAGGTTATCCCTTCGGATTGAAAGGCGAAGAAATTCCCATTGAAGGCCGCCTCCTCGCCGTCGCCGATACGCTGGACGCCATGACCAGCAATCGCCCCTATCGCAAAGGACTGGACCCCGAGTTCGCCATTTCGGAAATTGAGAAGGGGAAGGGTTCACAGTTCGATCCCGTTATCGTGGACGCGTTGATCAAATGCTATCGCGAAGGCAAGATCGATCGGATCTTGCAGGACTACTACAAGAAGGATGAGAAGAGTATCGCGTGCCCCTTCTGCAGCACCTACATTCGCCTGCCCGAGAACGCCGCCATCGATTTCGAATTCCAGTGCGGCGTGTGCCACCGCCAGATCCGCTTGCAGCACCAGAACGAAGCCTACTTCGGCGAACTCGTCTCCCGCAATGATTCCTCGCCTCTCGGCTCTTCCCCCAATAGCGACTCCGAACCCGACACGTAAGCGTCCAGGAGGGCGGGTTTTCCTACCCGCCATGCGAACGATTGATTGAGGAGGGAATCTTTACACTCAAAGATATGCTAAATAGGGTCGTTCTTTAATCGGTAGGTTTCGGCACCGAACGATAGACATCGGTTCGGCGGGTTGGAAAACCCGCCCTCCTTGGTGCCTCACGCATCGCCGCATCACGGGAGCGCGATGTTCACATTCACCACCTCGTCACCCTCGCCCACGGTGACGGGCGTGCCGGTCCTCTCTTCCAGGTCATCCGTCACAACGATCAAGGTGTACTCGCCGGGATCGACCGCGTCGAACCGGAATCGGCCCGACGCATCCAACTCGATCTGCCCAATCGTCCGTTGGTGCAAGGCCGATGCATAGGCCGCATTGTTCAGGTTGCGCACGTCCAGATCCCCGGCGACCAGCACGGCGTAGATTTCGGGATGATTCGAGTGGATATCGACAATCCCCTGGACCGTCGCGCCTTGGCCGAAATCGAGGTCCTGCGATATACGGCTGCCGGGAGTAATCGTCAACGCCGCAACCTTCATCCGTCTACCACCATCTGCGTCGATGCCGACTGCCATTAACTCGGCCTCACCCGCCTGCACGTTGTCGAATGCGAAACGGCCGTCGGGGTCCAGCGGCGCTGCGTACTGAACCAATCCTGCGGGCGTCGCCACGTCAAGCATCATCATGGTTTGTTCAAATAACGGTTCAGTCGCGGAAAATCGGACAGTTCCGGTCACCGACGCCGTGCCGCCCTCGAAATTGAAATCGGCCCGCGAAGTTTGTCCGCGCGACACCGCAACGTTTCGCCGCAATTTCTGATTCTGCGCGTGGACAGCGACAAGGGCGTCGCCTGAGACAAGCCCGGTAATCCGGTACGCGCCTTGTGCATCGGTCTGGGTTTCTGTATGAAAATGTTCGAACCCCGGCAAGTCCGCGTCCGCATAGGACAACCGCACATACGCATCTGCGACGGGGCGCCCATCTGCCGTGACGACACCTTCCAACACGCCGCCTTCCTGTAACGTGAACGTCGGCGACAACGTCGCTCCCGCCTGCACGTCCAACTCAAACTGCGACGGCACGTAATCGGAATGGGTGACAAAGAAAAGATTCCTGCCCGGTACCAGGTTTTCCAGCGTCGCGAGGCCTTCCGCGTTCGTCTTGATGCTGCCCTTGTCCGGCCTCAATTGGAAACCCGGCCAACCGTTTGGGTACACCTCCGCGCCCTGGAGCGGCTGCCCCTGCGCGTTCACGACCGTCACATGCGCGACCGCGCCGGGGCCGAGTACCAGATCAGGGACCGCAACGGTTTGCCCCGGCAGAACGACCACTTCGGCACTCGCGGGGAACAAACCTGCGGCTCGCGCGACCACGACCCGTTTGCCTGGCGGACAGTTATCTGCACGGAACGCGCCGGTGTCACTGACAAAACGGTTGAAACGCAGACTTAGCAAGTGCTGCCGCGCCATCTCTTCCGGTGTCGTCACTGCGACCTCAAACTCATCGAGTGGACGTCTCGTCTGTCCCTGTGTGACTCTTCCGGCGATCGATCCCTCACGTTCCAGCACGACGCGGAGATCGGTTGTGCCCGTTGCGACGTCGTCTAAGCGAGCGAATGCATAACCCTTGGCCTGCGCGGTCACTTCGAATCGTCCCGCTTCGAGACCTTCCAACACGAAGCTACCGTCCTCTACCGAGGTTGCTGGTGGCAAGCTGGATCGTCGCGCCTGAGCGCGAACGCGCGCGCCCGCGACGGGCGAACCCGTGTCGTCTACGATCCGTCCGGCGATCAAGCCACCCCCGCCACCCAAGTCAATGACCAGGTCCGCGATGGTTTGTCCTGGCATCAACTTCACGGTCATTTCTGAAGCGAAATGCATGTACCCAGAGGCGTCTACATTTACGCGGTATTCGTCCGGCGGAATATCATTGAAGGCGAAGGCGCCGTTGGTTCCAGTATTCACCGTTGCGTGGTGATTCTGGGTACTCCCGTTGATCCGCACCCGCGCCCCTTCGTACCCCTTTCCTGGACCAAATACGACCCGGCCTGAGATCGACCCAATCGCCCGCTGGGTAAGGGTGAGCGAAATCCCACTGGCGCCCTCACTTGCCACGGTAAAAGGTCCTACTACCGCGCTCGACCACTCGTTGGCGGTCGCCTGCACCGTTAGGGGTTCGCCGGGTGCGATTCCCCTGATCGTGAAATCGGTCGCCCTGCTTTTGTAGATCCCCCTGGACAACCCCCGATACGTCTCACTGGCCTCCTCCGTGTACTGCGCTTGAATCAGCAGTTCGTCCAAGACGGCGTCCGGCGGAGCGTTGACGGTACCCTGGATTTCCACGCCTTTGGTCAATCCGAAATCAATTCCAGAAATGGTCTTTCCGTAATTCACCACCAAGGGATCATGTAGCGGGTTCTTCACTCGTAGGTATTCCGAGGCGCTCACGGTATCCACGTGGTAGGTGCCCGGCCGCAGTTTCGTGAGCCGATAGACGCCATTCGGATCGTCGGTCGTGCTGGTTGGAATATAGCTTTGATCTGAACTTGAAAGTTGCACATCCGGCCCGCGAATGCCTTCACCCGTCTGCGCGTCGTACACCCGCCCGGTAATAATTCCGCCTTGGACGACTTCTACGGTCACACCCGTCACACTGCCGCCTTCGGGCACCATGAATCCTTCCGATAGACATAGAAGCGTGTCGTGTTCGATCTGCACCGTATTCCCGCCCGGATTGACGCCATCGAGCACAAACGCTCCATCCATACCAGTGATCGTCCGACGCCCAGTCGGCATGGAAACTTCCACGTCCGGCACGGGCGTGTCGGTGCCCGCGTAGACCACCCGGCCTTCCACGTGCGCTCCCGGCACGAGGGTGATGGTTACCGGCGAATTCGCGACGTCCAAAGGCTCCGTGTCCTTTATCACGTACGTCGGTGAATCGACCCTCAATTTCCACGAACCCAGCCAGATTGGGGCGATCGTGAATCGGCCGCTTTCGTCGGTGTTCACGGTCCGCAATTCCTGCCACGCATTGGACAGGTGCTCTTCCTCACCCGTCCAATTGCCCGCTGTGGGCGTTACGCGTGCGTTCTGCACGGGCGCCCCAGTCTTGCTCACCACGACTCCTTCCAGCGCGCTCGCGGGCAGCATGGTGATCGTGTGCGACTCCGGATCGCTCTTGGGTGCTCCGTGAATCTCGTCGGCCCCGTACAGGTTCGCTCCCGAAGCCTGTAAGGCGAACGTCGCGCGAGTTACGTCTTGAAAGAGAAACCAACCCCCTTCGTCGGACTGCGTCTCGCGGCGTGTTTCGCGACCCTCGTAGATCGGGTCAATCGTCACCACCGCGCCGGGCACGGGATTGCCATCCTGATCGACCGTGCGGCCGTGGATGAAGTAGCCGCCTTCGGGGGTTGTCGTTGGATTATCGGACTGATCGGACGGGTCGGTCGGATCGGTCACGCTGGTGGTTGTGTTGGCCAAAGTCATCACATCTTGAGCAATTGCCGATTCCGGGGTCGCATCCGGCGACACACCCTCCTCCGATTCGGGCCAATACATCACCGCGCCGGTCACGGCGATCGCCGCGGCCACACCCGCAACGATCTTCGCGACCATTCCCGAGGCGACGCCGCCCGCCGCACTGGCCGCCCCGACACCAGCGGCCACGCCGCTGGTGGACGCCGCGCCCGCTTCCCACGCGGCGGTGACGCCTGCCAGCAGTCCCATAATGGTCTTCACGCGATCCTTGTGCGCGTGTTGCGGCGCGACCGCCGGCTCGAGGTGTTGCAGCATGCGCGCGCTGAGGGCTTCCCGTGCCCGTTGCAGGCGCTTCTTCACGGCGTCCGGCGAGAGTTCCAACAATGCGGCGATGTCTTTGATTGAACGTCCGCCGTAATAATGAAGGAGCAGCACTTCCCGATGGATGGCGTCGAGCGCATCGATCTGCGCGCGCACGACGGGCCGCAGGTCCTGATCGACGGGTTGTGAATCCGGTTCCTGCGCCAGCGCCGCGAGCGCGTCAATGCGCTCTGATTCCCGCGCGCGGCTGCGCTGGTGGTTGCGGCACACGTTGCGCACGATGCTCAACAGCCACGGCCCGAATTTTGCCGGTTCCCGCAACCCGTCCAGCGCTTCATAGGCCTTGATGAAGGCATCCTGCGCGGCGTCTTCCGCGTCCGTCACGTTGCGGAGCTGCGCGTAACACACCGCGTGCGCGACCGGCAGATACCGGTCCACCAGCGCGGCAAACTCGTCGCGCCGCCCCGCCCGCACGCGCAACACCACGGCCGCATCGCTCGCTGTTTTTCTGAACCACGGCATCGTACTATCCAGCCTCCCCGCCGGAGGCCTCAAACCGGCTTAATCCTGCCGTGCCTCCAGCCGTTTTCGTATCGCGGCGACGTCCCGGCGAATCCCCTGCAGCGTGATGATCAACCATATGACAATGGCGATGGGGATTCCCCAGACGAACACCACCATAAACAGCATGATGATGAGTTCCATCCCGCCCGGTGCGCCGATCTGCGGTGACATAAGCCCTGACCTCCTCGGTTACGAACTACCGTACCGGTCGAGTGTAGGCCATCGCCGCGCCGTTCACCAAAGAGACACCGCCAAAGAGGAAAGGTGACCGACCCGTAGGGCGGGAATGGTTCCCGCCCAGCCGATTCTCAGGCGCGACGTAGGGTCCGAGGATCAGGATCGAATCGAGGAATGGAGAAGCGAGCATCTTAGCTCTGACGATAGTTTTCGATTAGGACTTTGTCGCGGAGAATCCCCTGGTCGGGAATCATTCCCGACCTACTTCATGTCCAGGAATCGACATTCGCGGCGGATGCGTTATAAGATGAGGGCAGAAGGAGGTCGCGCATGAGCCAAGTGCCGTTAGAAGTCCTGGGTGTGAGCATGGACAGCCACCATCAGCCGGTGGTGATCCTGCGTCACGACGACCGGGTGCTGCCTATCGTGGTGGGGCTGCCCGAAGCGGAAGCGATCCACGCGGCATTGATACACCGCGACTTAGGCCGCCCCATGACCCACGACCTCATCTGCAATCTGCTCACGGGGTTGCGCGGCGAACTCAAGTCGGTGACGATCTACAAGCTCGAGAACGAGACCTTCTACGCCCACTTGAATATCGAACAGCGCGGGACCTCGGGCCAGACCGATCAGATTCTCCGCGTCGATTCGCGTCCCAGCGACGGTATCGCCATCGCCTGCCGCACGGAATCGCCCATCTTCGCGACGCAGACCGTGATGGATTTGGCCTCCCAGGACATGTCCATCCTCGGTACCGGCGAGGAACCCGACGAGGAAGCGGAAGACACCGATTTCGATACGTAATGTCCCGCGGGGCGTTTAACGATTCCCATTTCTCAGTCTCGTCCATGGACGGGACGTTTTGTTGTGTATCGTTTGGAAACGGAGAAGCATAGATGCCAGGAGAAGTACGGATCGGGTTTGTCGGCTGTGGCACCCACGCTGCCATGAACCTATATCCTGCGTTGCAGTTTGCCCCGATTGAACTCGTCGCGGTATGCGATCTCGACGCGGAGCGGCGCGAACGCTTGCGCCGCCGCTTCGGCGCCGAAGCCGCTTTTGACACGGTCGATGCGCTGCTTGCGGGCCCGCCGCTGGATGCCATCATTGTGTGCGGCCCGCCGGAGTTGCACCAGGACGCGGCGGTAAAGGCGCTCGACCGCGGATTGCACGTGCTGGTCGAGAAACCCCCGGCGCCGGACCTTGCCGGCGCACTGGCGATCCAGGAGGCCGCGCAGCGCAACGGCCGCCACTGTATGGTGGGTTTCATGAAGCGCTTTGCCTCTCGCTACCAGCAGGCCCACGAGATCTCCCGGTCGCGCGTGTTTGGACGGCTTACCCATCTCACGGTGAAATACGCGCACTGGAATGTGCCCGACCTTTCGTGGATGCTCACGTACATGTCAGTCCACGCGTTCGATTTGATTCGTTTCTTCGCGGGCGACCTCGCGCGCATCACCGTCGAGCACCTGGAAATCGGCGGTCAGCATTCCTACGCCTGCACGGCTGTTGCAAAAAGTGGCGCGCTGGTGTCGCTGAACACGAGCAGCCAGGAACCGCGCGTAAAGGAGAGCGTGGAACTCGTCGGTGAAGGCGAACTCGTGCTCGTGCGGAACGTCATCGAACTGGAGTATCACCGGCGGGTCAGTCCCACGCGGCTCTTTCACTCCGATCTCCACGACGTGCAACTGCTCCGGCCCGACTTCGCTATCCCGAACCCGGACCAGAACACGCTCTACCTCCAAGGCTACGCCGGCGAACTCATCGAGTTCGCCAACGCCTGCCTCGAAAACCGCGCCCCCTCCGTCACCATCGACGACGGCGTCGCCGCCATGCGCCTGGTCAACCTCTTCGCAAGTGGCAAGACGGGGACTTTTGAAGTGGACGAGTAGCGGCTGCCCGTAGTGCGGGGTTCATTGGAGATTTCTTGACCAAACTCTTAGACTCGTTGGAAACCGTGTCGGGCGGCGCGGCCGCGTAGCTCAGTCGTCTCGAAGCAAGTACGAAAGCGAGAGTCATGAAGCAGGACAATCACATCCAACGCATCCTGGTGGGGGTCGTGTGTATGTTTTCCATCTTTGGCGCCTGGGCGCAGGACGCGGGGCATCCGGACTACGAGCACGTGCTTCTCTGGGAAGGCGATCCGCC
Source organism: uncultured Nitrospiraceae bacterium (assembly GCA_964632865.1). GTDB lineage: Bacteria > Hydrogenedentota > Hydrogenedentia > Hydrogenedentales > SLHB01 > JAHDWY01. The sequence goes on along the minus strand of CAZWDH010000023.1, from coordinate 17,394 downwards.
GGGCGTCATGGGCGCAACGGATGACGATATTCCGTTCATGCTGTATTGTCCCGCGCCGGAAGAATCCGCGACGGGGACGGCTATCGTGGTGTGTCCCGGCGGCGGGTATGCGAACCTCGCGATGGATCATGAGGGCTATCAGATTGCGGAGTGGCTGAATGGCCACGGTATCACGGCCTTTATCCTCCATTACCGGCGCGCGCCGTACCGCCATCCGATTCCGTCGATGGACGCCATGCGCGCCATCCGCACCGCGCGCACCCGGGCTGAGGAATGGAAGATCGATCCGGCGCGCATCGGCATCCTCGGGTTTTCCGCGGGTGGTCACTTGACAGCGACGGCCGCGATTCTGCATGGCGGGCCAAACCCTGACGCGGAAGATCCCGTCGACCGGGTCTCGGCGCGTCCGGATTTTGCCGTTCCGTGTTACCCCGTCATTTCCATGAAAGATCCCGTGGCCCACGCCGGGTCGCGCCAGAATCTGTTGGGAGAGAACCCGGATCCCGCACTTGTGGAACGGATGTCGCTCGAACTGCAGGTCACCAGCGACACGCCGCCCATGTTTCTCCTCCACACGTCTGAAGACCAAGCGGTATCCGCTCTGAACAGCGTTCAACTGTACGCCGCGCTCCTCGAACACGGCATCCCCGCGGAACTGCACATTTTCATGCAGGGCAAACACGGCCTCGGCCTCGGCACGAAGGAACCGGTCCTGCCCATGGCCGCCTGGCCGGACCTGTGCATCGCGTGGATCGAGGCGATTGGAATGTTGGGCGATTGATTCGCCCCGCGCTGCGGTTTATTCACAAGCTGCGGCATACTGCGATTGTTATGACTGCGGAAGATACATCCATCGCCTATCACGAGGCGACGAAGCACCACTTTTACCGCTCTGCGCGCTCGCTGGGGTATATGGATTGGGCGAATCAACCCGATCCGTTCCGCCGGTATGCCGGTGCGCCTTTGATTCGATTGCCGTTGCACGATGCCGACAACACGCCGCCGTACGAGTCCCTTTACACGTATGGCATCCCGCCACGCGCCGTGACCGCTGATTCGCTTGGCCTGTTCTTTGAGTCCAGCCTGGCGATCTCGGCGTGGAAAGAATTCCAGGGGAACCGTTGGGCATTGCGCTGCAATCCATCGAGCGGAAACCTGCATCCCACGGAAGGCTATCTTGTATCGGGCCCGGTGGACGGTTTCTCCGACGCGCCGGCGGTCTATCACTATGCGCCCAGGGAACACGCGCTCGAACAACGCACATCCTTCGATGCAACCATTTGGGAAGATCTGCGTGGCGATTTCCCCGCGCAGACATTCCTCGCGGGCCTCACGTCCATTCACTGGCGGGAAGCGTGGAAGTACGGCGAACGCGCTTACCGCTACTGCCAGCACGATGCGGGTCATGCGCTGGCCGCGCTGAGGCTGGCGGCGTCGATGCTGGGCTGGAGGGCGATCCTGCTGGACGCGCTTGCGGACAAGACCATCGCGCGGCTTCTGGGTGTGGACCGCGACGACGGGTATCACGAAATGGAGCGTGAATCTCCCGATGCAATCCTCGCAGTGTTTCCCGCGAACACGGCAGCACCGTCCATCGACGTTCCGTCATTCACGCACGCTGTCGATCGGATCGCCCAGGGCACGTGGCACGGAAGGGCCAACCGTCTCAGCGAGGACCACGTTGATTGGAAGATCATCCGCGGCGTGGAGGAGGTCTGCGTAAAACCGGAATCCGATCCCGTTCAAGTGGAAGTTATGGCAGCGCCCGACCAAGCAGACGAACACCCCTGTGGGCATTCGGCGCTTCGCATCATCCAGCAACGCCGAAGCGCAGTCGCCATGGACGGAGTCACGAGCATCGATCGCGAGACGTTCTATCGCATGCTGCGCCGCGTGGTCCCCACATGCATGGCTGTCCCATGGGATGTGATGCCTGGGCGACCCTGTGTGCACCTCGGAATCTTCGTGCACCGCGTTGACGGGATTGCGCCGGGACTCTACGCCTTGGTGCGTGATTCTGCGTCACTGGATTCCCTTCAAGCAGCCATGAACGCCGAGTTCTCCTGGATTAAACCCCAGGATTGCCCGCCGGACCTCCCCCTGTATTTCTTGGAAGAAGGCGACTGCCGCCAGGTTGCCATGGCGGTGAGTTGCGGACAGGATATCGCGAGCGAAAGCGCCTTCAGCCTCGGCATGCTTGCGGAATTCGAGCCCCTGATTCGCGAGCGCGGCGCGTGGATGTATCGCCGCCTCTTCTGGGAAACCGGCCTGATCGGGCAGGTGCTCTATCTCGAAGCCGAAGCGGCAGGCATTCGCGCGACGGGGATCGGGTGTTTCTTCGACGACCCGGTGCATGAAATCTTTGGGCTGACCGGCCGCGCATATCAGTCCCTCTACCATTTTACGGTAGGCGGCCCGGTTGAAGACACGCGGTTGACGACTCTCCCCGCGTATTCGCGCTAGTCACCAATGCCTCATGTGCTAGAATCGCGCGGGCGTAAACAAGAATCCTTGGCGAGGGGAGATCCGATCATGCGAACGATGTGGTGTGCCAGTGTGCTTCTTGCGATGGTGCTGGCCTGCGCGGCGGCAATGGCGCAGGAGGAACCGCGACCATTAATCGCGGGTAAGGAATTTGTCTACGTGTGCCGCGATGCGGGCGCCGGCGCGTATGAAGCGTTTCCCGATGTGTGCCGTCTGGCGGACGGACGCCTCTTTGCGGTGTTCTACGCGGGTTACGGACACGTGGCGTTGCCGAATGAAAATCTGCCACGCGGTGGACGCGTCAGCGGCTGCTACTCTTCCGATGAAGGCAAAACCTGGACGGACGCCCAGGTCGTGTTTGACGGACCCGACGATGACCGCGATCCGTCGATCACGCAGCTCAGCGACGGCCGTTTGCTCTGCGTGTTCTTCACATTGCGTCCGAAGGGCGAGGGCTACCGCGGCATCGGGACCTGGATGGTGGAGTCTTCCGACGCGGGACAGACGTGGACCGGTTTGCGGCCTGTCAGCCCGTACTACGCGAGCGCGCCGGTTCGCGAACTCGCCGATGGACGGCTCATTCTCGGACTGTATATGGAAACCGGCGACAATGCTTTCGGCGCAGTAACCATCTCAACGGATAAGGGCGCCACGTGGAGTCCACCTGTCGATATTCCGAACGGCGGACTGCGCCTCGATGCGGAAACTGACATCATCGCGCTGAAGGACGGCCGCCTCTATGCGGCGCAGCGCACCGCGAAAGAGAGCATGCGGTTTTCCACGTCGTCGGACGGCGGTCAGACTTGGGCCGTTTCCGAACCGATGGGGTTCCCGGGCCATTGCCCCTACCTGTACCGTTCGCCGGACGACATCATCGTGGTGGCGCACCGGCTGCCGAATACCAGTATTCACTACTCGCTGGACGAGTGCGCCACGTGGAGTGAGAACGTGCAGGTGGATTCGGTGGGCGGCGCATATCCCAGCATGGTGACCCTGAACGACGGCTCCACCCTGATTGTCTATTACGAAGAAGGAGAAGGCTCGAGCATCCGCGCGCGCAAGTTTCGCGCGACGCCGAATGGCATTGAATGGCTGGAGTGGGAGTAAGCGGTGACCGCGGACAAGAGTAAGCCAAGCACGCGGGTCATCAACGCCATGGCGCCCATCCGTGTCTGCGATCTTGGCGGCTGGACGGATACCTGGTTCGCGGGAACGGGCGCGGTGTTCAACATCGGCGTGTACCCTTATGCGGAAGTGCAAGTTGCCGTCTCGGAGGATGGACAGCAGGAAAAGCGCATCGTCATCAACGCGGAGAACTTTGGCGACCGCTACACCCTCGCGCCCGGTCACATCACCTATGACCGACACCCCCTCATCGAAGCGTCCATCGACATCATGGAACTGCCGGAATCGCTTTGTTTCGAGGTCGACCTGTATTCAACTGCACCGGCGGGCGCATCGACTGGTACGTCGGCCGCCGTTACCGTCGCCCTACTGGGCGCGCTCGATCTGTTGACGCCGGGCCGTCGCACGCCTCATGAAGTCGCATCGCTGGCGCACCGGGTGGAGACCGAGAAGCTGAAACTGCAATGCGGCATTCAGGACCAGTTGTGTTCGGCTTACGGCGGCGTGTGCTTCATCGAGATGTTCGACTATCCACGCGCCTCGGTCTCGCAAATATCGGTTTCCAACGACCTCTGGTGGGAACTCGAACGGCGGCTTGTCCTGATTTACCTGGGCCATTCCCATTCGTCCAGCGATGTGCATGGGCAGGTCATCCACCGCCTGGAACAGAAGAACGCAGACAAATCGGCCCTGGAACCGCTGCGGGCTGCCGCCTACGCCGGGAAGGACGCCCTGTTCGCTGGTGACTTTGATGCCCTCGGTCAATGCATGGTTGCCAACACCGATGGACAGGCGGCATTGCATCCGGCACTGGTCTCAGATGACGCGAAAGCGGTGATCGATCTCGCGAAGAAACACCATGCCGTGGGTTGGAAGGTGAACGGCGCGGGCGGCGAGGGCGGTTCTCTGACCATTCTCTGCGACGCCGATGCCGAGCACAAGCGGGCCTTCCTCGCTGCCCTGCCGGAGCTGAATCCCCTATACCAGGTCATCCCCACTTACTTGTCGCGCACGGGTTTGCGCCGGTGGGAAGTAAGGTGCTGATACGTCGACATTGAACCGTACGGAAATGCGGGGGCCTCCAGCCGATTGACGACAGGAGGCCCCGCATTTCTGGAATTCGCGTGGATCGCTTACTGCGCAGCTTCGTCTGCGGCGTCTTCGATGGCGTCGCCGGCATCTTCTGCGGCATCGCCCATTTCATCCGCAGCATCCTCGATCGCTTCGCCCGGAGTGTCGGACTTGGGGCTGCAACCGACCCCAAAAACTGCTGCGGACACGATTCCCAGGGCAATCAATAGTCGTGTAATCATCTCACCTCTCCTTTGTTGGCGCACGGTTGTATCTCCAAGACCCGGGTGACCGACGGCGGAGATGAATCTCGTCCAAGCGCAAGTCGCCGTCCACGAGATCAGATCGGTACCATCGTACCACCCACACCTCCACTATACACAGAATGGAGACAGAAAATCTGCAAGCTCCAACTTTACCACAAGAAGGTCAAGTCCCCATTTCCAGCAAGGTCCGCGCGATTTTGCCAATGGCGACGACAAATGCGGCCGTACGGAAATCGGCTACCTCCTTCCGGCTGACGTACACGTCGCGGATTTCGTTGTAAGCCCGCCGCATGGTGTCGTCCAACCCGGAGCGCACCAAGTCCACCTCGTCGGCGCCGTGTGTAATGCGCGCCTTGAGATGGGCTGGCGCCGGGTTGCCGGTCATTTCCTCGATAAGTTGAATGATATGCTCGCCGCGCATGGCCTCCAGACGGTTTTCGATGCGCCCCAAGCGGATGTGCTGGAGGTTCTTGATCCACTCAAAATAGGAGACCGTGACACCGCCTGCGTTCAGGTACATATCCGGGATGACGAAAACCCCCTTGTTGCGCAGGATCTCATCCCCCTTGTACGTTACCGGCCCGTTCGCCGCCTCGGCCACAACCCGCGCGCGGATGCGCGCCGCGTTTTCCGCGGTAATCTGGTTCTCCATGGCGGCAGGGATCAATACATCGCACTCCATTTCAAGGATGGAGCGCCCTTCAACGACATGCTTGCCGGCGCCGCAGCCTTTGAGACCGCCCGTTTCGCGCAGATGTTGGCGAACGGCTTCCACGTCCAGACCTTCGTCATTGAGGAGGGCGCCGTCGCGCTCCACAATTGCGACGATTCGCGCGTCATCCTCCTCCCGGAGAAACTTCGCCGCATGGTAACCGACATTCCCAAGACCCTGAACGACGATTCGCTTCCCGGCGAGATGCCCCTCCAGTCCGGCGCGCTTCAAATCCTCGGGATTTCGGAAAACCTCCCGCAACCCGTATTGCACGCCACGGCCCGTGGCTTCGAGCCGGCCGGCGATGCCGCCCTGGGTAACCGGTTTGCCCGTGACGCAGGCGATGGCGTTGATATCATGGGGATGGAGCCGCCGGTAGGTGTCGGCAATCCAGGCCATCTCGCGGGGGCCTGTGCCCATATCCGGTGCCGGTACGTTCAGACTCGGGCTGATGTAACCCTTCTTCGTCAGTTCCTCGGCAAACCGCCGCGTGATGCGCTCCAGTTCTTTTTCGTCATAGTCTTTGGGATTGATGCAGAGCGCACCTTTGGAGCCGCCGAACGGCACGTCGACCAATGCGCACTTGTAGGACATGAGCGCGGCCAGCGCTTCCACCTCGGCCTGGTCGGCGTGCGGCGCGTAACGGATTCCCCCTTTGGCGGGCAGGCGATGTTCGCTGTGGACTGCGCGCCAACCGGTGAAGACCCGAAACCCGTTGCGAAAACCGATGGGGAAGCGCACTTGATAGACGTTGTTGCAGGTCTTGATCTGTTCGCCGAGACCCGGCGGGAGATCCATCGTTGCGACCGCGCGGTCGTACATGAGGTTGACGTTCTCGAGAAAGGACAGCTCTTTGCCCGCAGCCATGAACCCTCCAGCGTTGAATCTTGTGATTGTGCCCCGGGCTTTGTGGCGGAAAGGCTATCCTTCTGCGCCTGCGGTCAGCCTCCGCAGTTCCACCGGTAGATCCAGCGACGCCCGGGCGTCTCCTTGCTTCATTCTCGCCAGCGTGTCCGCCATGGTCAAGACGAGCGTCGCCTCGCTGTCGTCATCGAAGATGCCGCGAAGGGTATGGAGGCGCCGCTCGGTACGGCGAACGTCCATCTCGCTCACGCCGGTCTGACGTTGCGTCCAAAGAATCAGTCCATGCAACAAGGACGTGCGATCCCGCCCGAAGATCGCGGCGGCCACCTGGACGGTAGCTTCCGCCCCCGTTACTCGTTCGAACAGTCCCGCCGCAAGTATCGCGCGTTCAGCCTGCGCCGGTTCCGCCGCGGCTACCGCCGCTTCCACGGCGCGAAACAGTTCGGCTTCGGTGCCGGCCCGGCTAAGAAACAGCGCGCGCATCACCAGCGCGCGCCTGTGTCCGGGGCGAGTAAGGAGGGCATCATCGCAGGCGGCCAAGGCTTCCTCGAGTTGCCCGAGCCGTTCGAGCAGCGCCGCCTTCGCGACACGGGCGGTCGCGGCAACGTACCGAAGGCTTCCGTGAACGGCATGCCGGTATTGTTCGCTGACGAGGTCGAGGGCTGCGATGGCTTCCGCGAACCGGTTCAGCCGTTCCAGTGCGGCTGCGCGGTTGAGCAGGGCAGCCGCGATCATCTCGGGCAACTCTACCGGGTTCGACTGCTGCACCACATCGTCAAATACCGTCGCGGCTTCGTCAAATTGGGCGAGCTTCAAGAAGGCCACGCCCTGATTGATTCGGGTCATCGCGATGCACTCGCGAACGGCGGGGGTATCCGGCACGCCGGTCAAGCGCAGTACGGATTCCGCCGCTGCGGCGGCGCCTTCGTATCGGCCAAGCGCAAGCAAGGCATACACGCGCAGAGCGTGTGCCGTCATCTGATTGGCGGCTGTCATCCTGGTCGCAGCAGAAGACCGCAGCCAGTCGTCCAATGCAGCAAGCCCGTCATGGTTTCGATCCTGCGCAAGCAAACCCGCTGCTCGGAAGAGCACAGCAAACCCGGTCTCCGTGTCTTCGCCAAGCGCGCAAATCTGCCGCTCCATGTCGGGACCGCGGAGTTCCGGGCTACCCAGTGGGAGCTGGCGCGACACGATCCGCTCGCACTGCTTCGCAACCTGCTGGCCCGCATCCGGAACCAGCGCAACCACTGCGGCAGGGCTGTCGTCGGACGCGCCCATCGCGATAGCGACCTCCACCAGGCTCTCGAGTCGAAAGGCCTCGGCAAAAGGAAATCCGTGGTCCTCGGATCGGCGCAGGCGTTCGACCTCGCACCAGCGGCGGATCACTCGCACCAATAGGGGTAACGCGTTCTCGCGGCCGTGTTTCAGATCCAGAGCAAAGCGGATCAAGGGGTCCCGCAGTTCGTAGCAGATCTCGCGGCCAACCTGGGTTCGCACGAGAAATCCAGCGCGCAATAACTCCTGGAGTTGACGCGAAACAGCCTGGGGTGTGAGGAACATGTATCGGGCCAGCTCAGTCACGTTGACGGCCCGGCCTTGATGCTCCGCGAGCGCTTGCAGAATCTTGTATTGTTGCGGCGGCCGGTCGCCCAAGCGGCGCTCGTAGGCAGGAGCCAGGTCGCCGCGCGTCATTTGCAGCACCGGCTCGGCCAACGCGCTCAACCCTTTGACGGAAAGGCACCGATCCAGCGAGGCCAGAACCCGGCAGTTGCCACCGCTCAGGGTATGGATCGTCTGCAGGACACCGGCGCGTTGCGGTTCGCGTAAGGCCGCGGCCAAGGCGCGATCGCCTCGTGCCGTCGCGAGGGAACAGAGCAGGTCGCGCGACGCATCGCCATCCAAAGCCGGCATGGCGCAGGACCGGAAGCGCTCTCGGAGCCAGCCTTGGAATCGCCCGGTATCCAACGGTTCGGGACCCGCAGTGCCAACCAGAATCACTGAGGGATGGCGGTCCAGGAAG
>CAZWDH010000023.1:2646-8841 GCA_964632865.1 uncultured Nitrospiraceae bacterium | reverse complement strand
TCGCAACGCGTCGAGAGCGGCCTTGTTCCAGTTGCGAAGCAGCGTGCCCAGTTCTTCCAGGACGACCAAGGTGCATTGGTTGCCGAAGCGTTCCCGGAACGCCGTCATCAACTCGTCAAAGCGACTCTCCGGGGCCGCCGAATCCAGCCGCGCGCGCAGCCGGTCGTTGGCGCAGTTGTCCGATTGCATGCATGCGAGCAAGAGATCGAAGGGCGATTCTGCCGCCTGCTCGAAACCAGTCAGGTAAATGACTCTTCGCGGCCGGCCGCTCAATCCGAGTCCCTTTGCAAACCCCTTGGCCAGAATGGCGAGCGTATGACTCTTGCCGCTTCCCGCAGGACCCGACAAAACGATGTGATGCGGGGCACCGGTGTGGGCGCCTCGAGCCAGGACCGTGCGCACGTCCATGACGATCTTCCGGTGCGGCACACTCAGCGTGCCATCGAGCCAGTCGAAGGACTTGCTTGCGGGGTCGAGCGGATCGCAGTTCCCATGCGCGGCCAGCGGCCCCGCGACGATTGAACGGTTCTCTGCTTCGTTCGGCGGGTCACCGATCTGACGCCCTCCCGCCAACGCGGAATTGTCCGTAATTGCGTCCAGGGAGAATGGGAACAAGGTCGCAAACCCGCTATTGGCAACCCGGTCCGAGGTTCCGACTACCGGAGGCTTCGCTTCGGGTTCCGGTTGCACCAAGTCTTCGGGTCCAAATAACGAAATGTGCTCCTCGAGCGTTCCGGGTTCGGACCGGTCCTCCTCCTCCAAGTCCCGGGTCGCAGGGATCTCGGCAACGCGGTCCGGGGACCAGTGCCCTTCAGAGAAGCGCGCCATCCAATCAACGGTGTTGCGAATCGCCGACGGTACATTCCTGCAAGCTTCCGCCACGGCGCCCGCCACGGCGTGAATGTCGGTGCACGCGACCTGCTCCCCAAGAAGCAGACACCCGGCGAGATAACGGGCATCTGCGGACGACAACGCGGGCAGCTCAAACGGCGGCAAGTCTTCAAGGGGTTGACCCTCAAAACCGCTTCGGCGCAACTTGTCGACGACCCGCTGCAATCCCTGGGCGTCGCTCAGGATCATGCGCAATGCTGGGTACTGGACGCGCAGCCGGTGCAATGCCTCCAAAAGCCGGCCCGCTTCCGCTTCGGCCCATTCGCCAACGAGTGTATCCAGAAACACGGGCAACTCGTCGATCATCAGCACTGGACAGTCCGCCGCACCCTTCTCCATGAGAATGCCGCAGGTCTTTGACAGCACAAACTCCCAGTCGTCTTCCGCACCGAGAGCAGCGGCGTTCCCGGCAGTAGCCGGACGCTGCGTATACCAGTGTTGCACCTGCTCTTCCCAATGATCGGGAACGTAACCGTGCGCATGCAGGTGCCGCGTGAGTTCCCAGACAAACTCGCGCAGGCTGCGGCACGCGCCCGCGTTGAACAGGGTCGGCCCTGCCCATTCCGGCCGCATGGCCAAGGCCAGGTTCAGGAACCAGGTCTTGCCGATGCGGCGGGGAGCAGACAGACGGGTACTCCCCGATTTCACCTGCACCCACAGCGCTTCGACCAGTTCGTCCCGGCCAATTACCTGCGCGGGCGCGGAGCTTTCGTCGACGGCGCCCGCCTTGACGCTGAGTTCCCTAAATTCTTGAGAGGTAGGCATGCCATTCTTTCCCCGCAGTCAGCCCAAGTCATCGCCCAGAGAAAGACTTCAAAACTGCTTCGATTCGCCTGCAAGCCCTTGGAAAATCAAAGCTAAGCGCCCCCTTCGAGGCGCGGCATGGTAGCAACCGTTTATGGGTTCGTCAAGCATAAAACGAGGGTGTAATTCATTGATAGAGCACAAAATAGATGACAGTTGAAATGGCGAACCACCATCTATTGGGGAGGTGAAATCTAATTCGGTCGCCCGAGTTAGGTGTGAATCAGACGGATCGGACCGATCAGTCCGACCCGTCCGATCCTTTCAAAACCACTTGGTTCCCGTTGGGGTCGGTTCCCATCGCTCCAAGCAGTCCAGCACATCTTGGGGCTCGTCAACGAAACGGTACAACCCACGGGATATGGGTTTCGCAAAATGGTGCTCGTACAGATGTTCGAAGAATGCGCGAAGATGCGCGTAGAATCCTGCCGTGTTCAGGAAGATGAGCGGCTTGTCGTGAAAACGAAGCTGTTTAAGTGTAAGCACCTCAATCATTTCCTCCACGGTTCCATAGCCGCCCGGCAAGGCCACGAAGGCGTCGGCATAGGACTCCATGATGGCCTTGCGCTCCCGGAGATCCTTGGTCACGATCATCTCGTCGGCGTCCGTGTAGGCCAGTTCCAGATCGCGGAGGGCCGACGGGATTACGCCGATGACTTTGCCGCCGCCCTCGTGGACGGACCGGGCCAGGGCGCCCATGAGCCCCACGTTTCCGCCGCCGTAGACGAGGGTCAAGCGGTGGCGCGCCAGCAGGCCACCCAACTCACGGGCGGCGTCGAAATACACCGGAGCGACGGCGTCACTCGATGAGCAGAATACGCAGATTGAACGGTATGCAATGGCCACAACGACTTCTCCGAGATTCACGACTCTTTCATGAAATCTTCCAGTTGACGCGGTGTGATGCGCCGGTTTGACTGGATGCGCGCGCGCGCGGCAATCGTCGATGGCAACGCGGCCCCCAGCGACAATCCCGCGCCAATGAGCACTCCGAAGGCGCGCGCCAGGCCGAACTCCACACGTGCTGAGGAAAGCAAGCGGCGGGTCTGGTTGATGCGTTCGCCGACTATCGCGCCAAGGTGCCGCAGGATGAGAGAGGCCGGGAAGTTCCGAAGCACGAGCAAGGCATGGTTGCGCCAGCACTGCCGCGACCGCCACCAGGTCTTTCCGCCGAGGCTCGCCGAGCCCACGTGCCAGGCGATTGCTTCCGGCACCAGTTGCGCATCGAATCCGGCAAGCCGCGCGCGCAGATTCAGGTCACTGTCTTCGAAGTAGGCGATGAAGCGCTCCTCCAGAAGCCCCACGCGATCGAAAACTTCACGCCGGTACAATCCGGCTCCCGCTGAGACGCCGAATATGCGCAGCGGCAACTCGAAACCGTCTCTCCTGCACCGGAACCCGATGCTTTCGGGCCGTCCGTTCACGCACTGGAGGTCGCCCGCGCCGTATACGATGTCCGGGTCGTCGCGGAAAAGAACCAAGGGCGCGAACAACGCGGCCTCGCTCGATGCGGCCGCCGCACAGAGTTTCTCCAAACAATCCGGCGCGAGGGTCATGTCATTGTTGAGCAGGAAGATCAGATCGCCATGCGCTGCGCGAATACCGGTGTTCACGGCAACGCAAAAACCGGAGTTGAAGTCCAAGCGGACGACGCGTACGTCGGGATAATCCTTCCTGAGAAGGGCCGTCGTCTCATCCGTAGAGCCGTCATCGACCACGACGATCTCATCGGCCGGCCGCGATTGCTTCTGTAAGGACGCGAGGCACGCCGCAAGCAACTCGCGGCCATTCCACGTGGGGATCACGATGGACAGCGTTGCGCTCATCGGTTTGGCTCCGCCCATACGATCGCGCGGTAGCACCTACCGAAATGCATGCGGCACAACAGGGGCGTCATCCAACGCAACAGCACTTGGAACGCCGCATTGCCCCGGCCAGGCCAGCCACACATCAACACGCGCCACATCCAGGTCCACATACGCAGATTGGCGTTCTTTCGAATCGCGACTGCGAATTCCTCACCGCAGGACTCCGAGAATCGTTGCGCAATCGATTCGGCATCCGGCAATGGATTCGCAGTATGCTCCTCAAGCCACTTGATGGCACGCCCACAGAAGCGACGGTAGTCTTCGCGGATTCTTTCTTCCGCGCGGGCGGACTCGGCACCCGATGGAAAGCCGACAGCCATCGCGCCGGAGGTCACGCGGACGATCTCACGCACTGCCGAATCGCGCGATTCCTCATCCATATGTTCGAAGGTGTCCATGCACACAGTGGCCGCAAACGCATCCGGCGCGAAAGGTAGCGCGGTGCAATCGGCAAGCACGGGTAGGACGTCCTGCGTCGCGCGCGCCGCCACGAGGTGATCCCGTGCGATGTCCACGACGACGGAATGTACATTGGCGAATCGCGCGAGTCCGTTTTCATTGGCGCCGATCTCGAGCACGGGTTTCGCGGTGTGCAGATACGACTGCAACCGGCGCACGACCGGCGTGTAGCGGACCGCCCAGTCGGGATAGCCCCGGCCGTCCTTTTCCGCATAGGCACGCAGTCGTTCTCCAAGATTCATGTCCTCACCGCTCCGGCACCCGGACTTCGTAGATCTCGACCACCTCTGTGCCTTCGGTACGCGGTCGGTCGACTTCCATGCGAGTAAGAAGCGTGAAATGCATGGCATCGGCTCGCCACTCGTTCAGCACGTCGAGCAGACCCGTCTCGCGAAACGCGGGCGATTCGATCACATAGGCTTCCGGATAGAAGAGATAGCGGATGTCATGGGCGCGAAGCCAATCCAAACGCTGGTCAGCGTTCATTGCTACCAGCGGTTTCAGCGCTTCGAAGTTCACGAAGGCCGGATTGTCCAGATAGTACCCGCGCGGGTCGAGAGTCAAGACAGTGCCTTCCGTCTCAAGGTGCTCGTTCGCCCAGACGAAGGCTGGGTAACGCTCGATGCGTTCCGTTAGAAATGCGTCGCGCGATTCGATCCCCACGGCGGCAGGAAACCGGATGGCCGTCATCGCCGCACCGGGCGCGAGGCCGATTCCGTAGCCGAGCAACAGGATAGTCAGAAGCAGCGGGCGAAGCCGTTTTGCGCGAACGACGGTGAGCGCGGCGACCACGGCCATCGGCGCGAAGAAGGGAAGCAAGTAGCGGGCGAAGCGGCGGAAGAAATACATGGCGGCAATACCGAGCCCGCTGAACAAACCCAAGCGTCGAGCCTCCCTACCTCCAACAAACAAACCGGGCACGCCCAGCACGAGAATCAGCACGCCGGGGGAACTCGTCCATCCGCCATACCGGAGCGGATCGAGGATGACGCGAAAAGGAAACAGCACAAGACCGAGGAGCGTCGTTCCCTGAATGGACGAGTGCGACAAGACCGAAGCAGGATCGACGTCGGGCAAGTCACTCGCACCGAAGTGGGATGCAAAGAAGGGGTAGAGGGGGTTACCCGAGACGAAGGCGCTCCGCATGGCCCAGGGCATGGCGGCCACGACGGCCGCGCACGCGAATGTAAACGCCGCGTGAAAACGCCGTTCATTCGCGCCGGCGAGGATGAAGAGGAGGAGCAGTGCAACAACCAGGTAGCCCGTGTGGCGGATGCCGCATCCGGCCCCGGTCACGATTCCGGCAAGCAGCAGCCATCCAGTGTCTTCTTGTTTTCGCCACGCCGTCAGCGCATGCCACGCGGCGAGCACGGTGACCGTAAACGCCAGGTCGAGCGACGGCGCTCCCGCCTGGTCCGTGAAGATGGGTGCCGTCGCGATAATCGCTGCGGCGACAAGGCCGCACTTGCGGCCAGCCAGGCGTGCGCCGAGTGCAAACGCCATCCCGCAGGCGAGAACGCCGAAGGTCCAACTAGACAGCGATACGTCCCGCTCTCCTCCGAGGTAGGCGACAGCGTACAGGGCGTGCATCAGGTGCGGGTATGCGGAGTAGTTGTTGCCCGCGATCAATTCGATACGTCCGCTTCTTACGTAGTCCGCGGGCAGCGCGATGTGAGCGACACCGGCATCCCAACCAGTCACCGGGGCGAGGGCGCTAACGAAGGCGAATCCGCAACCGGCAAGGGTCGCGGCCCAGGACGCCCATTCCACCCAATCCAACGGCTCGGAGCCGGGGGAGCGAAACCTCCACGCGCGCGCGTCCCGCCCGGAAAGCCCGGCCCCGACGACTGCCGCGATGGCCACTACCCACCACGCGGCGGAAAGCGACACGCCTCCGATAATCAACGTAAGCAGAGCAACTGTCACGAGGCCCAGCAGCATCCGGTACAGGGTCGACTCGAAAAGCGTCCGCATAGGCGCGAGCCATTGAGCCCACGAGCCCAATGCATAGGCGGCGAACAGAAGCAGCAGTGTGGTCATGAACGGCGCGGATTTCCCCGGTTAACCTTCGGCTTGCCGCTGACAATACCACGAGAAATCGGGGAAAGAAACTGGGACACCGGGAACTTGCCTGCACCACAATCTACGACCTGGGGTGCTACCGCGAATGATT
>CAZWDH010000023.1:0-2636 GCA_964632865.1 uncultured Nitrospiraceae bacterium | reverse complement strand
GGGCCTGGGCGTCAATGGGGGGGGCGGGCTCCCCGCCGGCCCTCCCCGCGTGCGGGGCGCGCTGGGGGGACCCCGGCACCACAATAGGCAGTCACGAGATTCTCGGAGAATGTTTACGGCACGTCGATGCCGGAGATCCCGCCCTTGGTGAGATTTGGATTGGGCAAGCCGTCGTTAGCCGTGTTCAGCTCGGTCCAATCCAGATACTCGACGTGTCCGTCTGCGAAAAGGTACAGCCGCTTGCCGCCCTCCGCGAACCAACCCTGATCGGTTCCGAACGCGGCATGATTGGCATACCATTCGCCGACGAGGATCTTCTGGCTCGGATTTCGCACCGCGGATTTCCGCTGGGGTATCGTTTCGACGGCGTTGGAAAAATTGTCGGAGATATCGTCCATGGCATCGATTTGCTCCGGCGAGTGGTAAAAGGCCATGGAATACGCGTATGACGTGCTTTCGAAACTGGTCTCCGAGCGCGGGTCGGTGGGACACCAGAAGACGCCCGGGTTCTCCTTGTCACCGGGAATGTACTCGACGAGTTTTGTCCGCCAACCGCGGCCCATCCACAGCCAATAGAATGGAGAGAGACTGACGGGATCCTGCGCGGCCGGATACGTCTCGCGGTTTTCCTGCACGTAGAGTTCGAAGGCAATCCCGATCTGGCGCAGGTTGTTGGTGCAGGAGGCGCGTTGCGCCGCTTCCCGCGCGCGCGATAACCCAGGCAGCAAAAGGGCGGCCAGAACTCCAATGATGCCAACGACCACCAGAAGTTCGACCAATGTAAATCCAGAACGCTTTCGCATGCGTTTCGATTCTCGAAAAGAAGTTTAGGGCCCGCTACAGATTGCTTGTTAGAATTGCACCGGAAAGACCGCGACCCGGCAGGTGATCGAATTTTATGGGCTGGAAGGGGAAAATAGCAAGTCCGGTTTCGGGCGGTCAGCCGGACTCGTCTGCAACGGGCATTCCGTAGACTTCCACTTCAACATAGTGATTCGTCTCGTCTGATGTGTTGCCATTGGTGTACAGGCGGATGTAACGGCCCGCGATGTTCTTCTCCATCAACGAAATCAAGCGTCCTTCGTAAGTCTCCACGTATTCCTTGTCTGTACCGGCGCCCAGGCCGGACGAATCGTCATGGTCGTTGTTGTAGACGGTCTGGACGTTTTCGGTGAACGCGGCATCGTCCGCGGTCTTCACGACCACGTCGAAATAAATGCGCTCGGCCGCGTGGAAGTGCCACACCACGATGGCGTAAATGTCCGATACCTGCCCGAGGTCGATCTGCACCCACTGGACGCCGGTGTCCAACTCGACAAGATAATCCTGCTGATACCCCTTTTCGCCGTCCGTAACAAAGGCAAGCTTACCGTAGTTCGGATCGGGATCGCTGCTCGTAACCGGTTTGCCCGCTGCTAAATTGACTGTGCCTGCGGGCACCATCAAAGGTTCCCGAGGCTTATAACTGCGTTCCTCCAGGTTTTCGCCGAAGTAGTCCAATGGCGTGCCGCCGAAGTACGGTGGCGGCAATTCGAGCGGCAACGGAATCATCGGTCCATTCGGATCGACGACGCGGACGCGGTACTGATCCGCACTGGGTTTCCCGCCTGAAGCGCCGCTCAGCATGGGTTGCGCCGGCTTCGCTGCAGGCGTTTCGGCCTCTTCGACGACAGGCGGCGGCGCGGGTTCCGGCTCCGGTTCCGGCTCGGGAGCAGGAGCAGCTAGCTCGGGTTCTGGGACGGGCTCCGGCACGACCGGTTCCGGCTCGGGGAGCGGAGGCGCGGGTTCAGGAGCCACGACTTCCCTTACAAGTGAGGTCTCACGTGCCGGTTCCACCACGTCGCGCCGGACGAATGCGCCGGATGCCAGGTAGCCCGCATAACCGATGGCGCAGACGGAAAGGCCGAGCACGGCGTATTTCACCGCCATGGCGCCTGCCAGCGCGGTACCCGCCGGCACGCCGGACACGGCCATCTTCCCCGCGGAAGCGACCAGCGTGGCTGGCGCAGCCTCGGCCAGATTGGCGGTGAGATCGGCCACAAGTGCGGTGACCGCAATTGGGAACCCCCGCTGGCGAAGCACCTCGCGAATGCGTTCGACGCCCTTGCCTACGCGGTGCGTGACGGTCTGGCGCGACACGCCCAGCCGCTCCGCGACCGATGCTTGGCTCTCGCCCAACATGAAATGGGCGACGACCACTTCGCGCAACTCCACCGGCAAATCCGCGACGGCCTCGTCGACCAGGGCCTCGATCTCGCGCCATTGTGTGATGGTTTCCGTGGGCTGGGTCTTCATGTAGCGCTGTTCGCGGTCGCGGCGGCGGCTGGACGCCTTGACGCGGTCGCGGGACTTGTTCACGGCCACGCGATGGAGCCACGCGCCAAAGTTAGTATGCGGCGGCACCTGCGTCCGGGCAAGGGTCAGTAGGCATTCCTGTGCGGCGTCTTCGGCCTCATCGCTGTCGCCGAGAACACGTCGGCACGCGCCGTAGATCACGCCCGCGTAGCGCGCCGCCAATTCAGCAAAGGCCTCCGCGTCGCGCTCGCGCGACCAACGCTCCAGCAATGTCCAATCGTTACTCGGCAACCGGGAGACTCCTCGTGCGCGCTAGTGTTGCGAGGTACAGATTCTTTTCG
>CAZWDH010000022.1:0-38011 GCA_964632865.1 uncultured Nitrospiraceae bacterium | reverse complement strand
CGCGGTTGGGTTCCTGCCGCTTTTGGCGGCGCCGCTCGTGCCGTACAACACGGTAGGCGTATTTCTGGCGGCAATTTTGTTCGTCTCCGGTATTGCGACATTGATGATCCTGCCGTCGCTGCTGCGACTGCTCGAACCACTTCTATTCGTACGGTCGGCAAAGATTGCGTTTACCTGCAAATGCGGTACCTGTGTGGCCGCGTCCGTGACGGCGGTGGCGTTGGTGGCCGTGAACATTCACCAGTTCATGCACGTGGGCTACACGGCTATGACCTGGACGAGCCTGATCGCCATCCTGGCACTGGGATCGGTTTGCTTCGTCCTTTCACGCCGCAAGAGCTGTCGCATTTCGGAAGACACGACTCAACAGAACGTCTCATAATGACTGGACCCCCGCGGGTCCAAGGAGGATAGAACATGCGTACGTTAACTCGAATCATTCTGGCGTCAGTATTGCCCGCATTCTTCATTGGGAGCGTGCAAGCGCAAGAAACGCCTTCGGTGGACGAAATCGTCCAGAAGACGAATCACATGTCGTACTACCAGGGCAAAGACGGCCGCGCCCGGGTGAAGATGACGATCACCGATGGGCAGGGGCGCGCGCGCGTGAAGGAGTTCACGATTCTGCGACTGAACCGCGACGAAGTGGACCAGGAGCAGGCGTTTTACGTCTATTTTCATGAGCCGGCGGATGAACGCGGCGTGGTGTTCATGGTGTGGAAACACGTGGGCAAAGATGATGACCGCTGGTTGTACCTGCCCGCACTGGACGTGACGAAGCGGATCGCCGCGTCGGACAAGCGGACAAGTTTCGTGGGATCGAACTTCTTCTACGAAGACGTGTCGGGCCGCGGCATCGATGCGGATACCCACGAGTTGGTCGAGACGACCGACACCTACTACGTCCTCAAGAATACGCCGAAAGACCCCAGCACCGTCGAGTTCGACTCCTTCACCATGTGGATTCACAAGGACACGTTCATTCCGGTCAAGGTCGCGTACGAAAAAGGCGGCGAAGTCTATCGGGAAGCGACAGCCTTGAAGGTGGAAGACGTGCAAGGCTACAAGACTGTTACCAAGTCCAGCATGAAGGATCTGAAAGGCGGCGGAGAGACTATATTGGAGTACTCGTCCGTGGAGTATGACGTAGGACTGACCGACGACATCTTCACAGAACGGTACTTGCGCAACGTACCGCGCGATTTCCTGAAATGAGGTAACGATGGACCCGGTTTCGACTCCGAAGTACCGATTGCGGCAACCATCATTGGCGTGGGCGACAAGGGTGCTTGTCGCCCAAGCCATTGTCGTCACTGGATCGATCGCCGCTCTGGCGGCGGAAGCTCCCGCGCTGCCGGAAGGGCTCGGAGAATCCCCACCGAGCGAAGGCCCTGCGCTCCCCGAAGGGCTTGGCGATGGGCCCGCGCCCTCTGAACCTGCGCTCCCGGAAGGCATGGATTCCGGGCCCGAGTTGCCTGCTGGTCTGGGTGATGAGGTGGATACCGCGGCTTCCAAGGATCAAGAATCGCCGGACATGGATTTGGTTGATCGGTTACCGCCCTGGCTCCACGGCTATTGGGAAACGCGCGCCGGCGTGCGTGTACAAGACGACCCGGCCCAATCGAAAGACCTCATTCTCGGCGAAACGCGTGTGCAATTGGAACTCGAGAAATCGTGGGATCAGGCTATCCTCGAGTTTACGGGAGATGTGTACGGAGACGCCGTCCTGGAAGAGGGGGAGTTCGACCTGCGGCAGCTCCGTCTGACGTGGCGGCCGCTCGATTCCATCGATATCCGCCTGGGCCGACAAATCCTCACCTGGGGCACGGGCGACCTGCTCTTCATCAACGACATGTTCCCCAAGGATTGGCAATCCTTCTTCATCGGCCGGGATACGGAATACCTGAAGGCGCCGTCCGACGCGGTCAAAGTCGGTTGGTACAACAACTTTCTGAACGTTGAACTCGTGTATACGCCCCAGTTTTCACCGGACCGTTTTATTACGGGCGAGCGAATCAGCTATTGGGACCCCTTGTTCAGCCGCTTCGCGGGTTCGGATAGCCAGGTGAAGTACAACGCCCCGAGCGACAGGTTTGAGGACGACGAAATTGCGCTCCGGCTTTATAGGAGCATCGGCTCGGTCGAGGTCGCGCTATATGGGTATTCCGGGTACTGGAAAAGCCCGGGTGGCCAGCATTTTCCACCGCTCCAGGCGTCCTTTCCAAAACTGAACGTCTATGGCGCAAGCGTGCGCGGAAACGTGTTCAAAGGGATTGGCAACGTCGAAGTAGGCTACTACGATTCGCGCCAAGACCGGAGTGGCAGCAGCCCCTTCATTAACAACAGTGAATTCCGGCTGCTCGTGGGGTACGAGCAGGAACTTGCCAAGGAGCTTACCGGCTCGATCCAGTATTACCTCGAGCACATGATGGACTACGAGGCCTATCGCAATGCTGTCTTCACCCGGATTCTGGGCGAGCCGCGCGACGAGAATCGTCACGTGATTACCATCCGGCTGACGAAACTGCTCATGAATCAGAACCTCAGACTGTCCTTGTTCGCGTACTACAGCCCTTCGGACAGCGACGCCTACCTAAGGCCCAACGTGAGCTACAAGGTGAACGACCACTGGACAGTCGAGGCAGGGGGAAACCTGTTCTCCGGGGCCTGGGATCAGACGTTCTTCGGGCAATTCGAGAATAACTCGAACGTTTATGCCGGGGTACGGTTCTCGTTTTAGCCCAGCGGACTGCCGCCAACCGGGATAGTGAGTACTCCAGACATTGACCGACTACCCGATCGACAGATTCGCAGTCATTTTACGGGGTTTTCGGTTTTGTTTTGGTTGTGTTAGTAAGTGCGGTGGAATTCCGAACAAGGAACGACAGCGACCATGTCATGGATACTTTTCATGGGGCCTGCCGTTGGCGTTTGACTTCCGAGATGTGAAGTTAAACTATTTAAATTGAATAGCTTATATTGAATTGACCCCTCGCCCTGCCCGGGTAGGTGCCGCTTCCACATCCTTTGGCCCATACGCTGCGCATCGTGTGGATAACCTGTGGAAAAGCGGCCCCGGAGTGTTGAAAACCGGGGCCGCTGGTTTTTAGCGGACTTACTACGAAGTGCGGGTGCCGGCGGCTTTCGCTGCCTTGATGCTGTCCAGGCGGGACACAGAGTAGGTGCCCATAATCATCTGATCGAGGATGCTGGCGTCCGTGCACCAGAAGTGGGCGTTTTCCAAGGATATCTGCTTCTTCTTATACATTCCGTACAGGTAATTCTCGAAGAGAAACGAGTGCGATACGGTCTGCTGCATGCCCACGCGAATCCCGTCGGTGTCGCCCTCCAGAATAGCGTCGTTGATGGGCTTGATGTCGTTGAACATGACTTCAAGCGCCGGGAGCCGGCCCCCGCCGATCTTGGGCACGAGCCGCTGGCAAATCACGCAGCGCAGGCAATCGCGAATCTGGAGTTTCACTAGATCGCGTTCGACAGGATCGAAGAAGCTTACGATTCGGTTGATGACTTCATAGGCCGTGTTCGAGTGAAGGGTACTAATGACCAGGTGACCGGTCGCGGCGGCGCTGATGGCCGACCGGATCGTATCGGGATCGCGCATTTCGCCGATGACGATCACGTCGGGGTCGTGTCGCAAGGCGCCCGTGACGGCGTCGAAGAAGCTGGGTGTATCGGTACCGGTGTTTCGTTGCGACATGAGCGACTTCTTGTCGTGGTGAACGTACTCCACCGGGTTCTCGATGGTCAGGATATGGGATGTATTGTGCGCGTTAATGTAGTCCACCAACGCGGCGACCGTCGTGGATTTACCGCTACCGGTCATCCCGACGAGGAGGATTAGTCCGTGATGCATATGGGCCAGTGATTCCATCAGGTCGGGCGGGATGTGCAGGTCCTCGAAGGACGGGATGATCTCCGGCAGGTACCGAAACGTCAGGTGCGGCGCGGCCGACTTGATGAAGCAGGACACACGCGAATACCCTAATCCGGCTTGGTGATAGCTGAAGCTGGCCTGCTGCCGCTCGGTGAACTCCTTCCAATCCTTCTCGGGCGCGATATCCCGAATCAGCGCCATAATCTGGGTGGCGGACAAGGAGGGGAGCACGTCCGATACGTGGGTCTCACCATCGACACGGAACACGGGAGGTTGCCCCGCGCACAGGTGCACGTCGCTCGCTTTGTATTCGACCAGAGCTTTGAAAAGCAGTTCAGGACTGATCGGTTCAATCCGGTGTTTCTCGCCGTGGACCCTCCAAACTTCCGGAAGCGATACCAGTTTACAGTACTCATCGAGGGCTTCGAGACCGCGTTCCGAATCCTTTGCATCGGGACAGGGGCAGCGCAGGATGTTCCAACCGTCTTCATCGCTGAGCGAACAATCCCCCTCAAAGTCGGCGACCACCTTCTGCATCATTTCCAGGGCGTGGCCTTTGGCGTGGGCGCGGAGGCGATACGAGGTGAAAGGGCCTTCCAATGCCTCGCGTTCCGCGATGATTTCCAAGGCAGCCGAGCGTGCGACAATCTTTCGGGGAATTCCTTCCTTTTCAATCAGATCTTTTTCAGCGGTCGCAATGATCTCGCGCGCGCCCTTCTGCCGCCCCACCCCCAGGATAAATTCCGCCATGAATGCTCTCCCTCGTCTCCGGCCGCGTCGGCCATCTCTGCGCGCCTCAATGCGCGCATACCCCCGGTCTACGCCCAACCATCATACGCGGTCGCAGGAGATCCGTCAATGAGCCTGCGTAATCGATGCAAACTGCGCAAGGTGTCCATCCTCGTATGATGCCTTGCAAGGTACAAAAAATCGGGCCGCTTGCGTACACAAGCGGCCCGAACGCGCTTTGGAATTTCACACGCTATTTCGTGTGAATCGTCACTTCTTCGCCGATTTGGAGGACGTGGCTCTTGGACCAGTTGTTCCACTTGAAGAGGTCGCTGGTGGAGACGCCGTACTTTTGGGCGATGGTGGAGGGGCTTTGCCCGGCGGTGGTCTTGTGGACGATGGTCTTGCCGGTGGAGTTGGAACCGGCGCCGCCGAGGGGCACTTTCAGTTCCTGGCCGGCTTTGAGTACTGAGTTCTTGGTGAGGCCGTTCGCGGCGAGCAGATCGTCGACGCCCACACCGTACTTCTGTGCGATGGTCCAGGCGCTTTCGCCGGACTTTACGGTGTGGCCCTGGGACGCGGCTGGTATGGGTGAGGATGTCCCCGTGGCCCCGGCGACCTTCAGGGTTTGACCTGCGCGCAGCACGGCGTTCTTCGAGAGGCCGTTCATCGCAAGGAGATCGCCGAGGTCCATCCCGTACTTGGAGGCGATGGTCCACGGGCTTTCGCCGCTGGCGACAGTGTGGCTTGCGGTCACGATGTCGGGTTCTACTGTGCCCGGGGTCGTTGGCGCCGCAGTGCCGGGAGCGGAGACGACGAAGACCTGACCTACTTTGACGATGTCGTTCTTGGAAAGGCTGTTCCATTTCAGGAAGTCGTCGAGGCTGATACCATGCTTGGACGCAATAACGGAGGCGCTTTCACCGGGGGCTACTTTGTGGGTCGCCCGCGGCCCGGGTTCCGCGGTGCTGGTCGTCGCGGCGGCGCTTTCAAGCACTTCCGTCGTAGGTCTTTCCGGCGTGGCGGTCGACGCGACTTGTACGGGTTGCGGGACGGTCTTTGAGTAGACGACCAGTTCGTCGCCAACGCGGATGATGGACCGCTTGCTGAGGTTGTTCCACGCGAGCAAGTTGTCGATGTCTACTCCATGTTGTTCGGCGATCTTGGAGGGGAACTCGCCGGGTCGCACCGTGTGGATGATCTTCTGTCCATCCGGGGCCGCCGTTGGAGTACTGCCGGCGCGCGGATCGGACACGTACAGGGATTGTCCCACGCTGATGCGGGCGCGCCGATCGAGTCCATTCCACGCTTGAAGGTCGTCGAGGGATACGCCTTTTGCGCGGGCGATGTCGTAGAGCGTATCTCCTCGCTTCACGCGGTATTCTTCGGCCTCGCCCGTTGCGATCGCGGCCACGGCCGCAGCTGGCGCGGAGGGTTCAGGCGTTGCGTCGGGCTCCGGCGCCGCCTCTCGTCCGGGAATGACGAGTTTCTTTCCAACGAGGAGTTTGCTCGCGGACCGGATTCGATTCGCTTCCATCAGGTCTTTTACCGGGACGCCGTACTTCCGGGCGATTCCGGAAGGTGTTTCGCCGCGGCGGACCGTGTGCGTCGCGCCGCCCGAAGTGCTCGCGTAGGTGGCTTTCTTCGGGCTCTTGTAAATCTGATCCAAGGCCGCGAGGAACTTTTCGTTTGCGACGGCAGGCACGGCAACCGGGTGCTCTCCGGAAGGCGGCGTGACGCCGCGAATCAGATCGGGGTTGAGGCGTTTCAAGGTGCCCGATTCGAGGCCACTTTCCTTGTCGAGCATGGAAAGGGAGTAGGAGCCGCGGACGGGGATGCGCACGATAGGTTCTGGGGGTTGCGGATTGCGTTTGAAGCCGTAGCGTTCCGGGTTGTTACCCACGATGACACTAGCCAAGAATTTGGGATAGAACTTTTTGGTTTCAGTTTTCATGTGACTTGAGGCGGGTGGCGTTTCGATAAGTTGCCACAGGTCGCGTTCGCCCCCGTTCATGGCGATCGCGCGGCTGATTCCCCCTTCGCCCATGTTGTACGAGGACACGGCAAGCGGCCATTCGCCTTCGAACATGGCATTCAGATCGCGCAGATATGCAATCGCGGCATGGGTGGCTTTCTGCCAGTCCCGCCGTTCATCCACATAGCTGTCGATCCGAAGGCCGTAGCGCGAACCGGTGGCGCGCATGAACTGCCACATGCCCGATGCCCCTGCGCGCGAGGTGACGTCCGGATGAAACTGGCTTTCCACCATGGCCAGCCAGACGAGATCCCTGGGCAAGCCCGCCTTCAACAATTCCTGCTCGATATAGGGGCGGTAGAGGTAGCTGCGGTCGAGGCCCCATTGGAAGTTCTTCGGGTACAGCTTCTGGATCTCTTCGATTTCCGCGATGACCCGCTCGTTGATGAAGCCTTTTGCGAAGAGTTCGCCACCTATGCGCGCGTCGGGTCCCAATTCGCCGACCCCACTTCGTTCGAAGAGATTCGCTGTTTCCGTGGTGGAATCCAGAATGCGCTCGAATTCCGTCCGGAGGCTGTAGAAGACCGACGGGTCTAGGTCCGCTTCGATTAGAAGCTGGAGCATGGTGTTGTAATGGCGAAGCGCGGCCTGTTGGTCGCCCGCTTCCTGGGCCTCATTCGCCCGTCTGAAGGCCGCGTCGGCCGCTTTGAGCAAGTCCGTAGCCGTGTCCTTGGAAATCGGATCGAGATCCTGGGCGCCGACCTTGGCGACAGGCACCGGTTCGAACTGGTGGGTTTGGTCTTGTGTGGTCGAACATCCGGCGAAGATGGCAGCGCCGACCGTCAGAAGCGCGGTGGCTTGCAGGCATGTTGTCTTGCGCACTGAGCAGCGTTCTCCTATTTCGTAGGGTTGCGCGAGGAGGCAACCGCCTTTGAATCCCTCTCAATTTATGAGTTTAGACAACTATAGATTGCGTGTCAAGAGTGGAATGTGACTATATATTGCGATTTTCGAGATTTTCGAGTTGTGGCAGTGGGGCGCTCGGCTCGCGCACGGTGTCCCACCAATCGTTTCCCGGGGCGGTATCTCCACCTTAGCCGGGACTTGGAAACCCGCGCCCCTTCTCCAGAATTGGTGTTGCGACCAACTGGTCCCCCGCATTCCGGGCGAAGTCGCTGCCCGCGATCCTAGTGGAAACCAGCCGGAATTGCAATGGGTATGGGATTATTGGACGCCGCGTATCCGCGCCATCGAAACGTTCAGAATCAGGGCGGCCATGAGAATCGCGCCGCTGATGGACTCTTTGAGGTAGATGTCGATCTGGACGTGGTTCAGGCCGTTGTACAGAATCCCGAGGGTCAACACGCCGACTACCGTGTTCGCGATGCCACCTTTGCCTCCGAAGAGGGACGTTCCGCCGAGGACAACCGCCGAAATGCAGGCAATCAGCATGTTGTCGAGTCCACCGGCTTGGGCGCTACCGAGACGTCCGATGAGGATGATCCCGGAGAGGCCGGCGGTGATGGAACAAATGCACAGGCAGGCGACGAGGGTAAGGGACACATTCACGCCGGACAATTGGGCGGCCTGGCGGTTGCCGCCGACGGCATAGACGCTGCGCCCGAATCGCGTATAGCGGAGAACGACCAGGGCGATGGCCAAGGCGACGGCCGCCGCAATGGTAATCAGTGGTATTTCAATCCAGGGAATCTGCTCGCCGGCTTCGTTCGTGCGGTGAAGCAACGGGATGGATTTCGTGCCAACGTAGGCCAGCACCGGGGGAATATCGAAGATCGGGGTCCCCCGGGTGATGCGAAGGGACAACCCCTTCGTGATGAGAAAGAGGGCCAGCGTCATCATGAAGGACGGTACGCCCAGCCGTGCGACGCCAAACCCATTGAGCAGCCCGAATCCCATGCACGCGAGCACGGCGATGAGAATGGGCAATGCCTGCACGAGCACGCCGGGCATGGACCCGCTGGCAGCGAAAGATTTGTACAGGTAGGCCGCGAGAACTCCCGCAAAGATGGCCATGTTCTCGATGCTCAAATCGATCTCGGCCGTTAGCAGAACGAAGGTGATGCCAACTGCCATGATGGCCAGGGCAGAATTCTGGCGCAGGATATTCAGCAGATTCTCGCTGGTCAGGAAGGTGTCGGTGAGCAACGAGAAGAACAGGAACATGGCAACGCACGTAATCAGGGGTGCAAACGCGCCCAACTTTCCCAAAAGGTGTCTCATGAAATAACTCCGCTCGAATTGACGGGGTGGCCTATGGTACATCCAGGACGGACGAAATGGGAAGCACCAGCTTTGTCCCTTTGGTTCACTTGGGCGAGGTACGAACCGGAATCGCAGATTCAACTTTTGAACGTGAGGTTGTACGCGAGTATCATCTTACGGATTGTAACCACCAAGGGGGGAATCTTCATGACGACCGAAAATGCAGCCGATAAACAGCCCCATGAAGTCAAAGCAGTTCCGCAATGGCGGCTCACTTCGCTGGACGCCCTTCGGGGTTTTACCATGTTCTGGATTATCGGATCGGGCGCGTTCTACGACTCGCTCAAGACCATTGCCGAACGGGGCGGGGAGGAAATCAAGGACTTCGCGGTGTTGGCGAAGACCGGCGTCGCCGGATTTCTGGCCAATCAACTCGAGCACCGGTCCTGGGAAGGGTTCGTTTTTTACGATCTGATTTTTCCCCTGTTCATCTTCATTATCGGCGTATCCATCGTGTTCTCGTTGCAGAAAATGCTGGCGCGGGAAGGAAAGGCCGCGGTTTACAAACGCGTATTCAAGCGTTTCGCGCTCTTGTTCTTGCTCGGTGTCTTCTACGACGAAGGCATGGCGAAACTTTACGAGTACACGGACGCCGGGATGGTGGACTACAACGATCTCGACGAGAATGTCTTGTGCGGCGTGCTGCAGCGGCTAGCCCTGTGTTACCTGCTGACGAGTCTGCTCTTCATTCACCTTCGGCTGAAGGGGTTGGTCGCAGTCTTCGTGGCCATTATGATCGCGTACTGGGCCATTTGCTCCTTTGTGCCCGCTCCGGACGAGCCGGAATATTCGCTGGCGAAGAACCACAACATCTCTCATTGGATCGACAAACAGATTCCACCGTATTACGGAACCGACCCCGAAGGATATTTCAGCACCTTCCCGGCGGTCTGTTCCTGCCTGTTGGGCGTGTTCACGGCGTTCCTGATCCGGAATCAATCGGTTTCCGATCAGAAGAAGGTCCTGTACATGTTCGGGACCGGCGTGGCCATGATTCTCCTGGGGTACTTGTGGGGTTATCAGTTTCCGATTATCAAGCGACTTTGGACGTCTACGTATGTGCTCGTGGCCGGAGGGTACAGCCTGGTCCTGCTTGCGATCTTCTACCAGATCATCGATATCTGGCAGATTCGCAAGTGGTCCACACCATTTATATGGATTGGCGCGAATCCGCTGACGATCTACATGGCAACGAACATCGTAGACTTTGAAGCCTTGGCGGATCGCTTCGTTGGCGGTCCGGTGCGGGAATCCCTGGGGATTTACGGCCCGCTCGTCAATACGATTGTGTCCGTCACGCTGTGCATCTGGCTCGTTCGTTTCCTGTACAAGCGGCAGATCTTCCTGCGCGTTTAGCCGTCTTGACCGTTCATCACCGAGTCCTCCATTCTCGTTATTGTAGTTTGCTGAATTGGAGATTCGTTTGGTGAATTGCCAGGCGTCTGAGGGAACATCCCCCTTCAAGCTTTGAATGGGGATGTTCTTCACTCGTGTGCGGTCATCCGATTCGCGCCAGAATGCCCCGCACGATCCGGCGGTGATTCTTGGGGCTTGCTGTATCCACAACCTTCGTTTTTCGCAGTGATTGGACCTCTCGCGGGCGAACCGTTAAGATCACTGTTCTTGGGGAGTCGATGCGACTGCAAGGGAATACGCGAACACGAAGTTAACCGGGATCCTGGGAGGACGGCCCATGATTCGACGTCTGGAAAGCGGCACGGCGCCGTGGTTTAAACAACGCCTCATGGCGATCCGGGGGGACACGCGCCCGGCCTGGGGAAAGCTCACGCCCGCGAGGTTGATGGCGCACCTGCGGTTCTCTCTCCAGGTTTCGCTCGGCGAAATCGAAGTGGAAGACACCAGCAACGTCTTCATGCGGACCGTTGGCCGCGTGCTCGCCTTTCACCTCTTCAAGAAGTGGCCCGGCGGGAAGATCAAAGCACCCGACGATTGGACGCCGGAACCTGCGGCGGAGTTTGAAGCCGAACGCGATCAGGCCCTCGCGGCGTTGGACCGCTTCGTCGAGGCCGCGACGCTCGACCCGACCCGCCGCACCATCAGCCCGCTGCTCGGCCCCATCACGCTGGACTACTGGCAACACGTCCACGGCGTGCACATGGCGCACCACTTCCGGCAGTTTGGGGTGTAGCTTTCAGGGACAGCAAGGACAGCAGAGACAACAGAGACAAGACCACGCCGAACACAGCTTCAGGCTCTTCGTCCTTGGTGTCCTTGGTGTCCTTGGCGTCCCTTAGGTCCCTTAGGTCCCTTAGGTCCCTTGGGTCACGGGCCCTGCAGCGCCTCCACCAAGAACGGCACCGTGTTCGTGTTGTCCCATTTGTGGGGGCCGCGAAACACGTCGTGGTGCAGGTTGTCCTCCGCGTCGAGGACGGCGTAGACCGCGCGCGCGATGGCAATTTGCGGGGTCACGTTACCGAGTCCGTCGGCGCCGTTGAGCGGGTCTTCGTCGCCTGTCTGGACCATAAACGGGCGCGGCGCGACGAGTGCGCCGAGGTCGCCGTGGTCCGCGTTCTCCCAGAGGTGGGGGACGTAGTTGCAGGAGCAGTTCTGGTGCTTGTCGAGAAGCGCCTGCTTCACGCCGTAGAAGTAGCCGCTGTCCACCGCGACCTTGACGCGGTCGTCCAGCGCGGTGAGCCAGAGCGTTTGCAGGCCGCCGCCGCTGAGTCCGGCGCAGCCCAGCCGCGCCGCGTCGCAATCGTCGCGGGTTTCCACGTAGTCGATGAGCCGCATGAGATCCCAGACCCACATGCCGGTCATGGTCTGCCCGAGGGGCATGGCCATGTTATTGATCCACTGGCAGGACGAGGACAGCGGATTCTTCTTCGCGATGGCTTCCTGCCGTTCGCCGAAGCCGCGTGCGTCGGGACAGAACGTAATAAAACCCGCGCGGACGAATTCGACGCCGTAGTCGTAGTTGTACGATTCGATAGCCTTCGCCACTTCCGGATCGTCGTCGATGCCGGCCACGGCGATCTTGCCGCCGCCGCCGTGCCCGTGCGGCGCGAGCATGACGGGATAGGGCGCTTCGCCGTTCTTGGGAATCAGCACGTAGACCGGCATGACGATGCCCGGTTCCGTGTGAAATTCCACGCGTTGCCGGGTGTAGTCGCCGCAATCCACCGTCTCCGTGACGACCGGTTGTAGCTGGCAGCGCTTCATCGTGTCGATGCCCAGCAACCCGCGAAGTCTTGCGCGCGCCGCATCGCGCCACGCGGGAACATCGTCGGGGCTATCGCCATCGAACCGGAGCGCCTGGCCGACGTCATCAAAGCGATCCTGCATGTAAGGCTGGACCGAAAACTCAGGCCGTGATGCCGCTTCCTCGGAACGGGCAAACCACGGAATCACGACCAACGCAGCAACGACGAGACCCAAACATCTGATCGACATGGCGGCATGCCTCCCTTTCAGAAATCGCGAACGACGCAAAGGCGTCGAATGTCTACATTCCCAGCGCGCCGCTGATGTTGCGGAGAATGGGCACGTCTTTGTCCATCGCGGACGCGGCGATGGCCGCGAACACCGTCAACACCGCGATGGCAAACACTGCTCCCAATAACGCCCGAATCTGAGTCTTACGCATTCCCCACCCCTTGCCAGTTCCGCGCGCCTTCGTCCGCGACCACCGCAGACGCCGCCGCTACGGTTTCACCTCGTCGACAATCTTCACGAGACGCCGCCCGTACTCCGTATAGGAATCGTAGAGCGCCGAGTCGCTGTCCGCCTTCTGTCCCGTATGAATGACGGCCGCCAGATGCGGCTCGATGCTGAACCCGCCGTCGTACCCCTTCTTCAACAAGTCGCCGACGATCTCGCGCACGTATCCATCGCCTTCGCCGCAGTAGGTGTACACGTCTTCGCCGTTTACTTTCTTCGCGTCCTTGATGTGGACGTAGACGATGTCATCGTAGACCTTCTCGTAGTACTCCCACGCATCCTGACCGTAGGTCACCGGGTTGCCCGTGTCGAACACGACCTTCAAGGCCGGGCTGTCCACTTCGCCGAGGAGGATGTTGCTGTTGTCCGCCGAAAGGCCTCCCCAACCGCTGCAGTTCTCGTGCGCCAGCGTGATGCCGCCGTCTTCCGCCATCTTCGCCAACACCTTCATACGCTTGATTGCCTCATTGCGCCATTCCGGTTCCTCGACGGGGTGCTTCGAGTCGTTGGGATAACTCATCACGCGGATGAACGGCGTGCCAGACTTTTGCATCCGGGGAATCGCCCGCTTCAGATCGTCGATATCGATCTGCGGGTCGCAGGTGATGGGGCGCGCCCAGTTGGCGATGGCGCTGCCGAAGCAGGAAATCTTCATGCCGGCGTCGCAGACTTGTCCGTAGACGTGCGAAAACTTCTCGTCAGACAAGGCCGTAATGTTTTCGCCGTCCACCAGCCGCAGCTCGAGATGTTTCCACCCGAGTTCCTGATGGGCCTTAATCTGCGTTTCAATGGCCTGACCGGCCTCGTCCGAAATCCCCGAAAAAAACATGTGCTACTCCTTCGATGGCAAAATGCTATGTGTATTTTATGGACGCTATGGACTGTATGGACGATATGGACAGAATAGACAAGAGCATGCACTGTCCATACAGTCCATATCGTCCATCCCGTCCATATAGGCCCTCAGGCTGACGCCGTTCAATTCCGGACCAGCGCCTTTTCGACCGTGTCGCGTGTTGCCTTGTCCTTCAACATTTCGATGACGGCCAGGGCGAAATCCATGGCCGTGCCCGGACCGCGGGAGGTGATGATCCTGCCGTCCCGTTCCACTGCGCCGCCGGTGTACGTCACGTCGGGCAGGTTCATCTTGTCCAGGAAACCGGGATAACTCGTGGCCTTCTTGCCGTTCAGCAACCCGGCCTTTGCCAAGACAATCGGCGCGGCGCAAATGGCGCCCGCGAACTTGCCACTCTCGACCATCTTCTTCAAGACACCGTGGATACGGTCATCGTTGTTCAGATTGTCCGCGCCGGGAAGGCCCCCGGGAAGCACGACCATGTCATAGTCTTCCTTCAAGGCCTCGTCCAGATTCTTGTCCGGGATGATGGTGACGTCGCGGCTCGCTTTCACGGGCTCGTCCGTGAGTCCCGCCGTGACGACCGTGATGTCCGCCCTCCGCAGCAGATCGATGATGGTAACGGCTTCCAGTTCTTCGCAGCCCTGCGCCAGCGGAACCAATACCTTGGCCATGGTAAGTCCTCCTTTTCGCCTCGCGGCGAGTTGCTACGCACCCTAGAAACAGGCACCGCGAGGGGTCACTGCATGGATTCAACTCCCCAGTCTAAACAGCGCCGAAAACCCAGTCAAACAGCGGGTGGGAATCGGACGAATGCTGATTCGAGCGCACAGGCCACGTCTCTTTCCAGTACCAGGCTATGCATGGTGTTGACACCACGCTGAGAACCAATGGAGTCGATTCGGGTGGACTTGAAGACCCCCTCCCTAGCCCTCCCCGTGGACGGGGAGGGAACAAGACTTCCTTTTGACGTTGGTTTTGGTTCTTTCTTGGTGTGAAGGATCGGACTCGCCGGCCGGAGCGGGTCGGGAACGTAGAGGATGTCGCCGGGACAAAGTTGATTCGCTTGAATCCATTGGGCCTCATCCAACAATACGAATGGGCGTTGGCATTCGCTTTCGATCGTGGATAGCACTTGATCCAGTTCCTTGCCAACAGTACTGGCACTGATTCGTAGCACCCGCAATCCAAGGGACCGCATAAACGCATCCCGTCGTCGGTCGTGTTTGTAGGAATCGTCTCCCGAATGGGAGTAACCGTCGATTTCCACGACCAGATTCGCGTCCCGGCAATAGAAATCCGCAATGTACGGGCCGATCGGGTGTTGTCTGCGAAACTTATACCCGAGCGCCTGACCTTTGAGGCGTTGCCACAGTGCCCGTTCCGGCGGCGACATTTCCCGGCGGAGATGTCTTCGGTGGGGCTGGTTTCCGGCCGGGCTTCCGGTCCAATCGCGGTTGCCGCCGAGCGAGCGTGGCCGCCTCCGGCCCAGAATGAGCATATTGGCGGTTACCGAAATCGCGGGCAGATCACCGCACGGCTCAATCGTGATAGTCAGTTCATTTTGCTTTGCCGCGGTAGCACTCAAAACAGCGGTGGTCGAACCATCGACGGAGTAGACCACGTCTCGGCCCCGCAGATCTTCCACGGGACGTAGGTTAGGGGCATCGATCGTACTCACACCGGGATCTGAAAGAAGGCCTCCGGTTCCCTCCCCGTCCACGGGGAGGGCTAGGGAGGGGGTCTTCTTGTCAGCGACCCAAACGCGCGTACCGGCTGCGATGCCTGATTCCATGGCGCCAAAAGTGTACTCCTCAAGCATGGAGCAGTGAAACCATATACGGATTTGCGGGTACCGATCCCGTTCTTCTACGCTTAACCCATTGATGATTACTCATGGGAGGTCAATTCACATGGCCGAAGATTGCCTGTTTTGCAAGATACTCAGAGGCGAGATCCCGTCCACGGAAGTCTACTCGGATGACAACTACTTCGCGTTTCGTGATATCAATCCCGGCGCGCCGACGCATGTGCTGGTCATTCCGAGACGCCACATCGCCCGTGTCAGCGATGCGTCCGGCGGCGATGCGGAGGTGTTGGGCGGATTGATGCTGGTTGGAAACGCCGTGGCGAAACAGGAGGGCCTCACGGATTACCGGTTCGTGATGAACTGCGGACCCCAGGCGGGCCAGAGCGTGTTTCACGTTCATCTGCACGTGCTCGGCGGACGCGATCTTTCGTGGCCTCCGGGATAACGCTGAGCCTCGGTTGTCAGCGAGAGCGCGTGGTCCAGGTGAGCCCGGCGAGATCGTTGTTCTTTCCAATGACAAAGCTGGCGAGGTATCCGACGACGAAGCTCGTGACAATGCCCACGGTCGAATAGAGCAGGAAGCTGAGGTTGCTCTGCGACTGCACGAAATACAGCACGACTGCGCCGACCGCCGCGCCGACAAGCGCGCCGGCGCCTGTTGCCCGGCGTGTGAAGATCCCCAGGGCGAACAGCCCTGCCAATCCGCCGCCGAACAGGCCGATCAACTTCATGTAATGCTCCCATACGGAGCCGATGTCATCCATGAAGGTCATCAGGAGCGCCGTCCCCGTGCCGAGCGCGCCGATGAGGACGGTGATCCAACGCGCCAGGGAAAAGGCGGTATCTTCGTTCGCGCCACGGACGAGCGGCTTGTAGAAGTCCGTCACCACAACAGCCGCCACGCTGTTGAGACTCGAGTCCAGCGATGACATGGCCGCCGCAAATACGGCGGCGATGATCAATCCACTGATGCCCGCGGGAAGCTGCTCGATAATGAACAGGGGAAAAATGGCGTCGGTTGCTAACGAAGGATCAAGTTCCTGCGGATGTCCCTTGTAGAAGGCGTAGAGTGCGGTGCCCACGCCGAAGAAGAGAATGGCGCTTGGAATCGAGATAAACGATCCCAGCCAGATGGATCGGGCGGCGTCTTTTTCCGTGGGCGTCGTGAGGTATCGCTGCACGACGGTTTGATCCGTCGTGTAGGGAATCATGTTCTCCAAGGTGCGCCCGATCGCCACTACCCAGAAGGCCGCGGCCGTGTACTCCCAGGTCCAGTTCGCCAGCCGGAACTTATCGTCCGCCATGCCGGTGCTGACCACGGAGGACAATCCGCCGTCGACGTCAATCACGATAATGACGAGACAAAGCAACGCGCCGCCGAGCAGCACGAATACCTGCAACACGTCGGTCCAGATGACAGCTTCGATTCCGCCGAGCACCGTGTACAGCGTGCACAGCACGCCCATGACGACGATGGAAAGGCGGATATCAAGCCCGGTGGACGTGGACAGCGCAAGCGCCGGCAAATACAGCACCACGCCGACGCGGCCCAACTGGAAGAGCAGAAATGCTGCACTGCCAAAAAGCCTCACCGCGCGGTTGAACCGTTTTTCCAAGTATTCATACGCGCTCGTAATGTCCAAACGCCGGAAGAAGGGAAGATAGGCGTACACGACAATCGGCGCCACGATGATAATCGAGGCGTTCCCCACGAAATACACCCAATCCGTTCGAAATGATGTGGCCGGCACCGCCAAGAAGGTGATGGCGCTGAGCAGGGTGCCGAAGATGCTGATGCCCGCCGCCCACCACGGCACGCGTTTGCCGCCGAGGAAAAAGTCCGCGCTGCTCTTCTCGCGTTTGGAGAAGTAGAAACCAATCGCCACCAGGAACGTGAAGTACATTCCCATGACGACGTAGTCCATCGCGACCATGCCCTTGCGCGCGGTGTGGTCGGCGGTGGCAGTCTGGACGGTCGCTACGCGATGGCCGGGGCGATCCTCGCCTCCGGGAATGACGATGCGATCGTTCCATTGAACGGCCCCGTTCGTGACGACCGCTTCGGGCATCTCCGATGCCTGGGTCCACGTATTGGTGATCGTGTTGTAGGACCAGACCGGGGACGGAAACCCCGGATGATTGTCGCCGAGTTCGGCATTGCGGTCGACCAGGCTGCCGTCATCGCCGCTGAACACCATAACGGACGAAGGTCCGATCGGCGCAGAGGCAGCAGCGACCATGGGTTGGGGCGACGGCGCAATGGCCTTCCATCCTTGCCCCGGCGTGTAGCGGTAGCCGTCAGTCAGGTAGGTGCGCTTCGCGGTGCCGTCTGGACCGGGCGCGAGATCGGCGCCGCTGACCACGAACACCGATCCCTCCTGCGCGAACACGACCGGCAAGATACGCGCCGGGCCGGGCCACGGCTCCAACTCCTGCCAGACGGCGTCGTCTTGGGACGTGTCGAGCGCCCAGAAGGTGTCCATGGCCACCGTCGAATCCGGCGCACGCTGGCCGCCCGCGACGTAGACTGTGCCGTCCCACACTGCGGATCCAGCGAAAGCGCAGGGCTCCGGTAGATTCGGCAATTGTGTAGTCTCAAGATGATCGCCGGAACGCGCGAGGAGATAGGTGGCCGCATAGTGCTGCTGCCCATCGCTGCCCCCGGCGAGGACCATGCCTTTGGATACGCTGCCCATGCCACCGTACGCGAGCGCATGCGGCAGTGGCGCTGCTTCCGTCCACGTCCCTGCGGGATCTTTCAGCGCATAGACACCGTCGAGCCAGATCTTCTCGCCGCCCTGCCACGGTGACACTTCAAAATACGAGCCGCCGGCCACGACCAGTGAACCGTCAACCACACCGACGAAGTGTCCCGACATGACTTGTGGAAGCGGCGGGAGTTCCGACCACTTGAGTCGATCGCGTATCGGCGCTTCCTGCGCGAGCGCGCACCAACTCAGCAGAACTGCAAAGATCCATGCCGCCAATGCGGGCCGGCGATTTGTCATGTCAGCAACGTCCTTCCTTTGCGATGTCATCCGGGAATGAGACCGAGTTCCTCCATTTCCTTGCGCAAGGCATCCACCCGTTCGGCGGGGAACGGCGAATTGGGCTGGCGCGGCGGGCCGATCTCGAAGCCCAGCAGCGACGTCATCATCTTTTCGGTGCCACGGTTGCCGCCGAACTTGAAGTAGAGTTGAATGGCGCGGTTGATCATGTCCTGCACCTTCTTGGCGCCGGCGTAGTCGTCGCGCCGAAAGGCCGAGTACAATTCCGCGAACCACCCGGTCATGTAGTTGTAGGTCGAGCCGATGCCGCCGTCGGCGCCCATGGCAAGTCCGGCGAGTAACTGTTGATCGGAACCAAACAAAACGTTCGGTTTGCGCGGCGCGATCTCGAGCGTCTCCCACAGCAGGTACAGATCCGTCGACGAGAACTTAATGCCGTCGAGGTTTTCGATGCTGTCGATCATCTGCGCGAGTTCGGGGGCGGTAGGCACGACATTCGTGATGTAGGGGATGTGATAGTAGTACGTCGGCAACTCCGCGGCTTCGGCGATGGCCTTGATATGTCCGATGATCGCGTCCCACGAAAGTTTGTAGTACAGGGGCGGAATACTCGACACGGCGCTGGCGCCGGATTTGCGCGCGTGCTTCGCCAGTTCGACGGCCTCGCCGGTGGACACCGCACCCACGTGCACGATAATCGGCACCTGCCCCGACGCTTCGCTGACCATCGCATCCACGACGCGGCTGCGTTCGTCCATATTCATGAGCACGCCTTCGCCTGCGCTGCCGCATACGAAGAAGCCGTTGCACCCCTTTTCAATCTGGTAGGCCGCGAGACTGCGCAGCGCGTCCGTATTCACATCGCCGTCCGGCCCGAACGGCGTAACAATGGCCGGGAGAATTCCTGTAATGTTCACTTCCGCATTCCTTCTGCTGAATCGGGGATTAACGAATCGTCAGGCCGCCATCGACCAGGATGTTCGCCCCCGTGATATAGCGCGA
Organism: uncultured Nitrospiraceae bacterium; assembly: GCA_964632865.1. Taxonomy (GTDB): domain Bacteria; phylum Hydrogenedentota; class Hydrogenedentia; order Hydrogenedentales; family SLHB01; genus JAHDWY01. The sequence continues at coordinate 18,775 of CAZWDH010000022.1, read as the reverse complement.
TGCCTCCGACGCGAGAAACACCACCGGCCCCGCAATGTCGTCGTCGTCGGCCATGCGGCCCAGCGGGACCCGCGCATTATACCGATCGACGAAGACTTCCGCCTGTCCCGAGTAGTAGCCGCCCGGGCTCAGGCAGTTCACGCGAACGCCGTCCGGTCCGAACAGGCTCGCGCAGTAGCGGGTGTAGGCGATGAGACCCCCTTTGTGGAAAGGATAATCCGGCGGAGACGCGAAATCGAGGCCTTCGTAAATTTGGAAGTTCGGCGCAACGACGCCGTAGATGGACGCGATGTTGATGATGTTTCCGCTGCCGCGTTTTCGCATGCCCGCGAAAAAGGCGCTGGTGCAGAGATGAATGCCCGTAATGTTGGCTTGTAAGGCGGCGGCCCACTGTTCGGGCGTGGCCTCGTCGTAGTGCGTGGGAGACCGCTGCAACGCGTTGTTGACCAGAATGTCCAGTACACCGTGTTCGGATTCTATCCGGTCGCGTAGCGCGGTAATGGAAGCCGGGTCACCCATGTCGAATTGTTCGGCGACGCAGTCGAGTCCTTCCTCGTGAAACTCCGCCGCGCGCGCTTCGCAGTTGTCACGGTTGCGCGAGGCGATGATGACTTTCGCTCCCGCCTGCGCCAAGGCCCTCGATATGGGTGTGCCGTAGAATCCGGAACCGCCCGTGACCAGCGCGAGTTTTCCATTCAAACGAAACAGATCCAGGCTCTTGGTGTCGCTCACTTTCCTTATGCCCCCGTGATGGTGAAGGTCTGTTCCAACCAACCGTCGCCATCGCGCGCGCGGATGCGCAACACGTGTTCGCCCGAAGGGATGACGGTGTCGGAGTCGTTGTCCTCGGTCCCGACCAGATACGGAGGGCCATCGACGCGATTGATCAATGTGTCGTCGATGTAGACTTCCAGTTCGCCCTTGGGAACGCCCTCCGTCCAGATTCGGATGCGCTCCCACTTGTTGTAGCCCTCGATCTGATGCGGCGTCGTGATGTAAATCCCCTTGGAACGGGCGGGCCGCAGCGCGTCCTCGCGCTCCACCCACCCGCGCACGGCGTCGCGGCTGGCCCGCAGCCGCAGCGTGCGCTGGTCCTCAGGGCCGCCCCGCACGCGCGCGTCTGCCTGATATACATACACGCCGGGCGCGCCCTGTTCGTAGAGTTGCGCCACGCGGTGCAAGTACGGACCCGGGAAGGGCAGGCCCCAACTAAGTCCGTCGGTTGCCGGCAGCAGTGTCGTTCGCGTGCCTTTGACGGCCTGCAAGTAGGGCCATATGTCGATGTGCATGTGGCGGCCCTGGATGTTGCTCGGACACAGATAGTCCACCCAGGCCTCGCGTGCCCAGGTGGCGTAGTCGAACAGTTCCGCGCGGCGAACGCCCGTGCCGGGGAACCGCACGAGTATCGGGATGCGTTTGCCCTCGACCGGACTGAACTCGTCGGCCAACGCGCGCAGGTCCTTCAGAAAGGTATTGCAGGTTTCGACCGTATCGATGGTTTCCGGATACCGGCAGAAATCAATGGAGAGCCCCTTCGCGCCGATTTCGAGAGTTTCCCGGTACAGTCCCAACGCGTACGCGCGCACCTCCGGCACCTCGAAGCGTAGCGTGCTCCCGCGCATCCAGTCCGGGTGCTCCTTTGAAAAATCGCCCTGCAACGGCGAACCCGGATAGCAATTGCTCGCGCCGAAGTTGGCGTGGGCGTTCAGCCCTAGTTCGCGGGAGTAGCGCAGTTCCGCGTCGAGCGTGTTGGTGTATTGCTGCATCTGGCCCACGTTGTCGGTCGTCGGCCGGGACACCGCGCCGATGGGGTCACCGATGGTGGCGTGGAGGAGTTGATCGGTGCTGCGCGTTTCGAACACGGATTTCATCCCAAATCGGCCGATCTGGATATCGACGATAGAAATGCGCGCCTGCGCGAAGGCGGTCAAGGGTTCGCGGTGTTGAAGGGGCCGCGTGACATCTCCGGAGAAGGCCCACGAATACGGTTCAAAATATCCGGCGACGATCTTGTCCGTCTCCGTGCCGAATTGCCCATCCAGTACCGTCGTCACTTCGTCGGACAGGGGAACTAGCTTCACGTAGTCGATGTGTCCCGTCGTGTAGCCGGTGTAATTGTGCGGTTGTTCCAGCACCAGATGCTGCCGATCCATCCGCGCCCAGCGCCAGAGGATTTCCTCGCCAGGACGCGATGATGCCAGCGTGTCCGAACGCTCGTCGCCCGTCAAGCGCAGTTCAATTGCGCCGGACGAAGGCGCGGAACAAGCGAAGAGGACGTAGGTGCCCCTCAGGTCCAGCGGAAAAGACAGCGGCGGCAACGGCAAGTCGGACCCAGCGTTTCCGTACAACGCGTTCCCGAAGGTTACGTTCTCCTGCCCGGTGCGCCACGTCCAAAGGCGGGCATCCGCAGTGTCGTCGACTGAAATGGCATCGGCGGTAGTCACCTTAGACCAATCTTCGATGTAGATGACGTCGCTGTTGTCGGTTTCGATGGCGAGAGTTTCTTCAGCAATCGTTGCGCCGTTCGTGCCGGTGGTGGTGATCCTAAACTGCACGTTGACACGTCCATCCTGTTGCGCCTCGGGATAGGGATTGAAGACGAGAGTCCGAGTCAGTCCCGTCGCGCGGCGTTCGGTGATGCGGCCCTCGTTGTGCCACGCGGTCCAGTCGGCGCTGGTCGCCATGCGCAAGGCGGTTTCGGATACCAAGGGCCATACCTTCGCAGGATGCCATTCGCCCGACTCCGGCGCGGCCCACGCAGCATGGACCTCGACCGTATCGGGTGCGTTCGCGGGGACAGTATAGGTGACGTGAAAGTAGCGCGTGACCGGATCAACCGAAAACTCTGCCGCCTGAGCCGCGATTCCAGCTAGAACCGTAAGGACTGCGAACGCGCCGTTGATCACGGTTCGATGGGTTCGCGTCATAGCCAAACGAATCACCCTTTCGAGCTTTTGAATTTCGGTCATTCGAATTTGTTTCGGATTTCGAAATTCGGATTTCGGATTTGTATCTACGCCTTGTACGGCACCGTCCCGTGCTCGTCCGTCTCATATCCCCAACGCCGCACATACTCGGCGCCCGGCAGGAACTCGTCGCCCACGTCGTCCAGGATCTGGTTCAAGAGTCTGTCGAGATGCGCTTGTTCGGAAGCGGCGCCGGGCGTGTTGCAGAGGTTTTCCATCTGATAGGGATCGGTTTCGTTGTCGTAAAGCAGCCAGGGCCCGTCGAGGGACCGCACGTAGGTATGGCGCACCGTGCGCACGCCGCGGTATTCGCGTCCGCCCTTTTCGCGCGTCCATTCACCGAAAGGATTGAGGCACGACATGAGCGCTCCTTCGGGCCGATTGCTGCTCTCGCCGCGCAGCACCGGACTGTAGTCCGTGCCTTGGACCGTCCGTGGTACGGCGATGCCGGACAATCCCAACAGGGTTGGCATGATGTCGGGCGAATTGATGATGAGTTCGTCCGACCGCGCATCGGTTCCCAGCACGCGCGGGTACTCGATCAGGAAGGGCACGCGCAGGGATTCGTCCCAGGGACGCTGTTTCCTGATCTCGCCTTGCGACCCGAGCATGTCGCCGTGGTCCGAGGTGAACACGAAGATCGTGTCCTCCGCGATTCCCTGTTCACGAAGCGTCTGGCGCAAGTTGCCCACGCATTTATCGAGCGCGGTGCAGTGGGCGTAGTACCCTGCCAAATCCTTGCGCGCCGACTCTTCAATTTCTGGCGTCACGTTGGGCCTGAGTTCCAGCGTGGCGGGATCGTACAGCGCGTTGTATTCCTCCGGCGCGGTTTGATAGGGATTGTGCGGGGGACCCCAGGACAGAAACAGCGCGAAGGGCCCCTTCGCCGCATGATCGCGAATGTACTGCTGCGCGTCGCGAGTTTGCGCAAAGACATCGTATCCGTCCCACATCAATTTCTCGTCGGTGTCGCCGTAGTAATAGGACTTGTTATAGTCGTGCGTGCATTCCAATACCTTCCAGTACTCGAATCCCTGCCGCCGCTCGCGCGGAATGAAACTGGACCGGCCATGACCGTCGAGATGCCATTTGCCGATATAACCGGTCTGGTACCCGGCGCCTCTGAAGGCTTCGGCAATCGAAATGGAACCGCGATGGAGCGGGACGTCATTACAGAAAATACCATTCACGTGCGGGTACTGCCCGGTCATGAGGCTCCCACGATACGGCGAGCACACCGGCCACCCCGACACGGCATTGGGCAGGTTGAGGCATTGCGCCGTCATGGCATCGATGTTGGGCGTCTGCACATTAGGATCGCCCGCGTATCCCGTGGCCTGCGCGCGCCACTGGTCGGCAAACACGTAGACCACATTGGGTCCCCGCGTCGTTTCGGCCCCGGCCGACAGGTTTGCGCCCACCGCCGCCGCGCCCAGCGCCACGGATTGCATAAACTCGCGTCTCTTCATGAAGTCTGGCTCCCCATGTTGCACCCGCGTGTGGAAGAAACAGTATGCCGCAAGAAAGAGGCGCAATCCCAGTCTTGACACGCGTCACCCTCGACGCCGTCCCGGATGAGTGGTACGATTGATACTCAAGACCCGCGGCCAAGGGAGATTCCGGCAATGAAGGCACCTCTATCCACTCGAAGAGAATTCCTGAAGGACGCAAGCGCCACTGCAACCTTCGCAGCACTGGGTTCGGCGTATGCGGGTGCGGTGACGGCCGATCGAAAGCCGAATATCGTGTTTGTCATGGCGGACGACCTCGGCTGGAACGAACTGGGATGCTACGGACAGGAGAAGATCCGAACGCCGAATGTGGACCGCATGGCCGCCGAAGGCATGCGATTCACGCAATACTATGCGGGTTCCGCCGTGTGCGCCCCGTCGCGATGTGTCCTACTCACGGGGAAACACGGCGGCCACGCGTACGTGCGAGACAATCACGGCATGGGTGAGCGCGACGCTTTCGCGGGGCAGCTTCCAATTCCTTCCGATGAGATGACCATGGCCGAGATGCTGAAACGGGAGGGCTATGCGACCGGTTGCTTCGGCAAGTGGGGTCTCGGCGCGCCGGGAAGTACGGGGGACCCGCTCAAGCACGGGTTCGACCGGTTCTACGGTTACAACTGCCAGAGCCACGCGCACAACTTATACCCGCGCTTCCTGATCGACCAGGATGAGCGCGTACCGCTGGAAGGCAACACGCGCGGATTGACTGGAGAACAGTACGCGCCGCAACGCATTGCCGACGAGATGCTGCGATTCGTACGCGAGCACAAGGACGAACCGTTCTTCCTTTACTACCCGACGGTGATTCCTCACCTGGCGTTGCAGGTGCCCGAGGAGGAACTCGCGACGTACGCTGGCCAGTGGGACGAGACGCCGTACTCCGGCAAAAGCTATCTTCCACATCCCACGCCGAAAGCCTGCTACGCCGCCATGATCACCTTTATGGACAAACAGGTCGGACGACTCATGGCCTTGCTGAAGGAACTCGGGCTCGATGACAACACCATCGTGTTCTTCACATCGGACAACGGCACCACACATCTGGGGGAACAGGTCGACTACACGTTCTTCGAAAGCGTGGGTCCGCTGCGAGGCTTGAAAGGATCGCTGTATGAAGGCGGAATACGCGTGCCCATGATCGTGCGGTGGCCGGGCCGGATTGCGCCGGCGACGCAGTCGGAACACCTCGCCGCCCATTACGATGTTCCGGCGACGCTGGCGGCACTGGCCGGATGCGCGCCGCCTCCTGATACGGATGGCGTCAGTTTCCTCCCCGAACTTCTGGGGAAAACAAGTGAGCAGCCTATGCACGATTACCTGTTCTGGGATTTTCACGGTTACGGCGGTCAGGTGGCCGTGCGGATGGGGGAATGGAAAGGGATCAAAAAAGATCTGATAAAGGAGCCGGATGCATCGCTCGAATTGTACAATCTGCAAGAAGATATCGCGGAGCAGCACAACGTGGCGCGCGACCGGCCGGACATAGCGCGGCAGATCGAAGAGATCATGGTCGAAGCTCGCACCCTCCCGGAGTTCGAGTTGTTCCGGTTTGGACGGTATTCCTCCGGGACAGTTTAGGGAAATTGCTGAAGCGTGGCATGGCACGCGGTTGCGCCGAACACCTTGTGTGTGCGAACGGATCGCGGCGCATAGCCCACGGTGGAAAAAAAGGACTGGCAATGAAACGGCGCAGATTTCTGCAGCAAACTCTTGTGGGACTTGGCGGCTTGGCGTTTGGCAATTCGGTGGCGCGCGCAGAAGTTTCGAAACCCAACATCCTTTGGATCATCGCCGAAGACGCCTCCCCACACATCGGATGCTACGGCGAAACTGCAATACAGACTCCCCATATCGACGCGCTCGCCGCCGAAGGCGTGCGTTTTGAAAACGCATTCGTTACGTGTCCCGTATGCTCACCTTCCCGCTCGGCAATGATCACCGGCATGTATCAGACCGCGATCGGCAGCCACAACCACCGCAGTCAGAACGAAGGCCCGAAAGCGGGCGGTAACTCGGACTATCTCGCCAGCTACGAACTCCCGGGCGCGATCCCCTTGGTCGGCGATCTCTTTCGAGACGCGGGGTATTACGTCTGCAACGGCCGCGATCCGGACGCGCAGAAGCCGGGAAAGACCGACTACAATTTCATCACAAGAACGCCGCCCTACGACGGTTCCGACTGGCGGCGGGCGCCGGAAGGCGTGCCGTTCTTTGCGCAAATCCAGTTGCAGGGCGGTAAATGGCGCCAGGATTCCGTCGAAAACGGCGATTTCGACTTGCCGCCCTATTACCCCGACGATGCCGTGATGCGGAAGGATTGGTCGGAATACCTTGCAAGCTGGGAACGCGTAGACCAGCAAGTCGGCGAGGTCGTCCAGTCTCTCAAAGAGGCCGGCGTCTACGACAACACACTCCTGGTCTTCATCACCGACCACGGAATCTCACACGCCCGCGGCAAACAGTTCTTGTACGAAGAAGGCATCCGCATCCCCATGATTGTGCGCTTTCCCGACGGGCGTTTGGCGGGCTCTGTGCGCAACGACTTGGCCCTACATATCGATCTCGCGCCCATATCCCTCGCTTTTGCCGGCATAGCCATACCGGGACACCTGCAAGGACGGGATGTGTTCGCCCCCGACTACGCGGAGCGGCCTTTCGCGGTGAGCGCGCGCGACCGCTGCGACGAAACCATCGACGTAATCCGCAGCGTCCGCACGCCGAAGTACAAATACATTCGCAATTTCCTTTCCTATCGTCCCCATATGCAGCACAGCCAGTACAAAGACGGGAAGGAGATCGTACAGCATCTGCGCGCCTTGCATGCGCACGAGGCGCTGACCCCGCTCCAGGAGAGGCTGTTTGCGCCCGATCGGCCGCCGGAAGAACTGTACGACCTCGAAGCGGATCCCTTCGAAACCACCAATCTCGCAGGCAGCCCCGAGCATGAGAAAGTGCTGCGCGAGCAGCGGGAACGGCTTTACAACTGGATCCTCGAGACGCACGACCCCGGCGTGATTCCGGAACCGATCCTCGAAGATTTGGGGAAGGAGTTTGGGAGCAAGTACGCCGCTATGCGACGCCCGGAAATCGAGGACATCCTCCGGCGCGTCCTCGAAACCATAGCGGCGGGTGAAACCAACGACCGCGCCGCACTTCGCGCAGCGGTTGCCGATCCGGATCCGTCAGTCCGATATTGGGCGGCGACGTGGCTGGGCAACCTGCGCGCGGTGGAATGTCAGCCTTTCGTGTGGGAACTCGCGGCCGACCCAGTCCCGACAGTTCGGTTGGCGGCACATCTCGCGCTCTGCAAACTCGGTGAGAGCGATGCGCATTTATCCGAACTGGTGAAGCTCCTGGACGACCCCAATCTGCTCGTGGGCATGTATGCCATGAACGCGATCGAGCAGACGGGAATTCTGGACGCAACGGTCGAGAACGCTGCTCGAAACGCGTTGGACAATCCCTACGATGGCACGCAACGGTATGGAAATCGTCTCCTGGCCAAGTGCGAAGCATTGAAAGCCGATACGCAGACCTAGGGTGATCGGTCGCGCGCGAAACAGTCATCTCCTGCAGAGCCTATTTGGAATGTGACAGAAGCTGCCGTTTCGCAACGGTTTGTGCGCGCTGTCGCCTCACCCGGATGCGCTGAGTCCAACGAAATCGACCGTCCGGTGTCACCATTCCGCGGTCTGAAACGTCTTCTTATATGCGAGGAGATTCTTGTGTCTTAGCCAATCCAGGGAGGAAGTATGACCACACAACCTGCACCTGTCGTAAGCGCCCCGACCAGGGATGACGAAGCGGTCACCCGCCTGCACGAAGGCTACAAGCGGCTGACGTCGCAGATTCACCAGGTCATTGTGGGGCAGGATAATGTCATCCACGCCGTGTTGTGTTCCATGCTCGCCGGCGGCCATTGCCTCATTCAGGGCGTGCCCGGCCTGGCCAAGACGCTCCTCGTGCACTCTATCGCAGACGCGTTGCACCTGAGCTTCAACCGCATCCAGTTCACGCCCGACCTCATGCCCTCGGACATCACCGGCACGGACATCATTCAGGAAGACGCGGAAACGCACCAGCGCCGCTATGAGTTCATCCGAGGCCCCATCTTCGCCAACGTCGTTTTGGCGGACGAGATCAACCGGACGCCTCCCAAGACCCAGGCCGCCCTGTTGCAGGCCATGCAAGAACGGGAAGTCACCGCATCCGGCCGCACGTACAAACTCGACGCGCCCTTCTTCATCCTCGCCACGCAGAACCCCATCGAGCAGGAAGGCACCTATCCGCTGCCCGAAGCCGCACTGGACCGGTTCATGTTCATGGTCTACATCGACTACCCCAGTTCGGAAGAAGAACACCAGATCGTCAAGCAGACCACCACTCGCGCGAAACAACCCGTGGCGCCGGTGTTGAACAAGGAAGAGATTGTTCTCTTTCAAAACCTGGTGAGGTCCGCCCCCGTGAGCGACGCGGTCATCGAGTACTGCGTCCGGCTGGCCCGCGCGACGCGTCCCACCGATCCCCTGGCGACCGACATGGTGAAGAAGTACCTTAAATGGGGTTCCGGCCCCCGCGCCGGCCAATACATGGTCCTCGGCGCGAAGGCGCTGGCCCTCATCATGGGGCGCGTGACCCCGAGTTTCGACGACGTGCGCAAGGTCTGCAAGATGGTCCTGCGCCATCGGGTGATTACGAATTTCGACGCGGAGGCTGACGGCATCAGCCGCGAGACGGTCATCGACGATCTGATCAAACGAATCGCGCCCCCGAAGTAACGGATACCGCTGCGACAGTTTTCCTTCTGGTGCAACCTCAGGGTTTGGTGATACATGGCAGGCGCCTCGAAATACCTCGATCCCGCGCTTTTAAGCCGGCTGCAGAATATGGAGTTGGTCGCCCGATGCGCTGTGCAGGGCTTCTTCTCCGGTTTGCATCCGAGCCCCTTTCACGGGTTCAGCGCGGAGTACAGCGAACACCGGCAGTACGAACCGGGCGACGAGTTGCGGTTTCTCGATTGGAAGGTGTTCGGCCGCACGAACAAGCTCTACATCAAACAGTTCCGCCAGGACACCAACGTGCCCGTGTACATCCTGCTCGATTCCAGCAAGAGCATGACCTTTCAAGGCGAAGGCACCACGTATTCCAAGCTCGACTACGGACGCTTTCTCACAGCCGCACTGACGTCCATGATGTTGGGGCAAGGCGACAGCGTCGGCCTCATGGTTTTCGCCGATCGAATCCTCACGCGCATATCCCCGCGTGGACGGCGAACGCATCTCTACGCCATCCTCACTGCGTTGGAACGCGTTCGCGGCGAAGGGCAGACCCGTCTCACCGACGTGCTGCACGCCTTCGCCGAAACCGCGACCCGGCGCGGCATCGTAATCCTGATTTCCGACCTCCTGGACGATGCCGACGATCTGGCCAGCGGGCTTTCTCATCTGAAGTATCTCCAACACGACGTGATTATCTTCCACACGCTCGATCATCAGGAGATTACGCTGGACTATCAGGGCCTCGTTCAGTTCGAGGATCTCGAAACCGGCGACCGGCTGCGAACCTATCCGGAATCGCTGAAGAGCACCTATCAAGCGAACGTTCATGCCTTTCTGGATGAGATCGAGAAGTCCTCGGGCCGGAAGGAAATCGACTACTGGCTCATGGACACGTCGCAAACCTTGGACCGCGCCTTCATGGCATACCTCGGCCGTCGCAGGAGGCTCATGTGACTTTCCTACAAGCCATATTCCTTCTGGGAACCCTCGCCGTCGCGGGACCCATCGCGGCGCATCTGCTTGCGCGTCCCCGCTTTCGCAAAGTGCCCTTCACCATGCTGCGCTTTCTCCGCAGCGGCGAAATCGAAACCCAGTCCCGCCGCCGCATTCGCAATCTGCTCGTGCTGCTCATCCGCTGCGCGACCGTCATCCTTATCGCCGTGTTCTTCGCAGGTCCCGAGCGCATACTCGCGCAACGAAATGTCCAGACCTTGCCTGTTGTCATCATCGGCGTGGACGATTCTTTGTCCATGGCGTATGGCGACGTGTTTCCGCGCGCCGTGGAAGCGGCGGAAGCGATCGTCGAATCGGCGGATTCGAACGCGCGATTTCACGTTATCGGTCTCGCGTCGGGCGCGTCCTCGCGCGACCTGGACGCCGCCGGGGCACGGCAGTTCCTCTCCGAACTAAGTCCGACGCCGCTCAAGATGAAATTCGCCCCGTTGCTTTCCGCGGTCGACAGCGTGTCGCGGGCAGGCGCGGGCGCGGTTTCGGTTGGATTGGTCAGCGATTTCACAGCGGAAGCCCGCGCCGTACTCGACGGTCTGGACGAGCCGATTCCCGTATCGTCGTTTGCGTACCGGCGGGTCGACGCCGCTGATTCGCCATCCAATCTGGCGCTGCTCGATGCGCGCGTGTTGCCAGGCGCCGACCGGACGCTGACGCTTACCGTGACGATTGCCAACTACGGGGACAGGACCGAAGAGGCCATCCTCACGGGTTCGCTTGACGATAACGCGCCCGTCGAGACGCCCGTTCGCATTGATGCAAACGGTCGCGAATCTGTGCAATTGCCGTTGCCGTTTGAAGCCGTCAATCAGGCTTTCTCGCGAATCGATTTGAGTATCGCAGCCGACGACGAGTTGCCCGAAGACGACTCATACCGCCTGGGCTTGGGTCAAGGCGGTCAGCGCGCGAAGCGCGTGCTCATCCTGGCCAAGGACGCGGAAGAATCGTTTCTCCTCAAGACCGCACTGGAGACCTTGTCCCAACTGAATCCCATGGACCCCATGACCGTTCAGGTCGTATCCCATCACCGGTTCGAGGAAAACCTTCTGGCCGACACGGAGATTCTTATCTTTGCGTCTGCCCTCAATCGTAAGACGCAATGGGTCCAGGAACTGACGAATTGGGTGAACGCCGGTGGACGGCTCATCGGGTTCGTCGATCCCGAATTGGAATCGGGTCTGGGATACTACGAATCGCTTTCGGAAGCGGGCATCTTCCCCGCAGCGCCGGTCGAATTGCGGCGCGAGCCCTTGCGGCTGGCCACAAACCTCCGCGAATCCATCTCCACCGATTCGCTATCGCCGGAAGCGAACGCGATCCACGCGCTGCAGAACTACCGGCTTGAGGATTTGCCGGTCTCGGGCGCGTACACGTTGGTGCTGGCGGACGGGGCGGAGGTGCTGTGGTCCTTCGGTGAGGGCGATCCCTTTCTCTGTTACAAGTCCGCCGGCCGTGGTTCGGCGCTGCTCGTCAACACCAGTGCAAACGACGCGCTTTCGCCCTTGATGAAATCTCCGGGCGCAGTCGCCTTCGTTAACTTCCTCGTTGGCGGAGGCGCGCAGCTTGAACCCTTCGCGTTCGAGGCCGGCGAGACGGTCGTGTTGCCCGCGTCGGAATTCGAACTCGCGCACAGCAAGGGCGGAGAAGCCCTTTACGTGAAAACTCCCGGCGGTTCGACGGTACTTGCGCAACTCGCCAACAGGTCTATTTCGGTCGCACCCATTCCCGAGTTGGGCTGGGTCGCGACGCAGACGAAGCCGGTGCGTTATGCGGGTCTCAACGTGCCCCATGGTGAAACGGATATCACTCCCTCTACCGATGCGGCCGTGGAGATTCTACTCGCGCGGGTGATCGAAGAATCCGGTGATTCAGCACATGACACAACGACGACGGAGCGCGAGCGCCAGTCGTTGTGGCGCGGGTTCGCGTGGTCGGTTCTCGGGTTGATGTTGGCGGATGTGTTTGTTTCAAACCGGGTGAGCAGGTGATGGCGGAATCCATTGACATCCGTTTACGGGATTTGGTCGAACGCGTGCGTCGCGTGCAGAGGTGGCTGGTCGGTCTCATCGTGCTGCGTACGGTTGCGGCAGCGGCCTGCGTTCTGATTCTGTTCGTAGGCGCGTTCAGCCTGCTCGACCACCGGTTTCACTTTGGCCCCGCGCCGCGGGTCCTCGCATTGCTCCTGCTGCTCGGCGGTCTGGTCGCGGTGATTTACTGGTCGGGGCGTGCGCTCGTACGCCAGTTCACCGCGCACCAGGCCGCAAACTACATCGAGCGGTTCCGATCCTACGACCAGCAACTCGTCACGGCCGTCGAATACTTCGAGAATCGCTCGGATTACCCGTACTCCAAAGCCTTGGCCGAGCGCCTTGTGCTGCAGGTCGACGAGAGCAGCCGCAACGTCGACTTCACGGAAACCGTGCCCAAGTGGCAGGCCTACGCCGCCACTGCTGCCATTTTCGCCGGCACGATCGTGCTGGCCGTCGCGCTGTTCAGCAACGCGGCCTACTTCTCTCGTTACTTCGCGCGCCTGACGCAACCGCTCGCCGCCATCGAGCCGGTGCCCGCGACAATTTTGGAAACGACAACGGGCGACATCACCACGCCGCCGGATGTAAATGTCAGCCTGGCGGCGCGGGTCGATGGGCACGTGCCCGATGAAGCGACGCTCCGCGTAGTCGCCGATGCCGAGGACAGCGCGGCCGAATCCATCATTAAGGAGGTATTGCTTTCGCCCACGCTGGACGAAGCGGGCGGCGCTCAGATTTCCACGATGACCTCATTGCCTGTTGGAAGTTACCGCTATCAGTTTCAGGGCGGCGATGCGGCGACGGATTGGCACACGATTTCAGTCGCCGAGATTCCTCGGATTACGGCGATTGCTGCCGACATCGAAGCGGGCGTTCAGGACCCGCCGTACCATGAAGAGGTGCGCGAGTTCGCCCTGGAAGTACTGGAAGGCGCCGAGGTCACCCTCACCGTCGAAACCTCAGAACCCGTCAGCGAGGTTACCGTTGTGGAGGCGAGTGGGGAAGAGCGCATCATCGCTTCGGACTCCGGTCCCTCCTTCCAGCATCGGTTCACGGCCACCGAGCCGGGGATGATGCGGTTCGCGTTGCGCGGTGAAAGCGGTCTCGTCAACGACAAGGAACCGCCCCTCCAGATCATCCTCCACGGAGACGGCGCGCCCGAGTTCGAACTTGAAACGCCGGGCGGCGACTACCTCGCGACCAACGTGGCCAGCGTGCCGCTGCGAATCAAAGTAACGGACGATTACGGTCTGGACTCCGCGGAACTGGTAATCGAAGTGCCCGGCAGTCCGCCCATTCGCGTGCCCGCTGCGGTTGAACGAGGCGCACGGGATACCGTGCTCGCGCAGACGCTTGAACTGGAGGACTACGACCTCGAGTTGGGCGACGCCATCCTGTTTCATGCGGAGGCGAAGGATATCGCCACCGGCATCAAGGCCGAAGGCGAAACCGCTGCGGGCGACATCTACTTCATTGAGGTCAAGCCCTATCGGCAGATTTGGCATCAGCCACCGCCTTCTCTGCCGTCCGAGTTTGGAAAACCCGGTTTGGGGAGCATGTTCGAAGCGCACGCGGGCATGCTGGCCGTGCTGGAGTATACGCGCGCGATTCTGAAGAAGACGTGGCCCCTCGCCAACGACCCGGAACTCGACGAGCGCGAGCGCGGTCAGGTGGCGTCCATCGCGAAAGACGCGGGTCACGTGCAGGAGCAGACCCGCCTGATCAAGGAAGACTCAAAGTACCGGTTTTCCAGTGAACAAGTAGCATTGCTCGCCGAAGTGGAAGGGCACTTTGCCGAGGCGCAGCAGCATCTTCTCAAGACCGATGCCGCCGCGGCGGTTCCTCCCGAGAAAGAAGCCTACCAGAAGCTGCGCATGCTGGTTCGCGAGTTGGAGAAGTCCATGATGTCCGGCCCCGGCGGCAGCCCGCAACAGGGACCGGAACGCCTCAAGATGGAAGAACAAGTTCATCTCACCCGCTTCGAGAAAGAACAAGAGCAGTGGGAATTGAAGCGTCTCGCCAATTCGCTTGCGCAGATTCGAGAGCAGCAGGAACAAATCAAGGAACGCTTCGACCAATTCATGAAAGACTTCGGCAAGCAAGAGGGCCACGCGCAATCCACGACGGACGAGGAATCCTGGCGCGATCCCAATGCCCAGACCGCTCAAAGCGAGAGTTCCGGCGGCGGGGGCGAGCCGGGGCGCACGACGCTCGAAGGCGCGCTGGAGCCATCTCAAGGCGGCAGCGGATCGGCGCCGCCTTCGCCTGCGGAGGCGTCCCAAAACCGCGCAAGCACCCAGGATCGGCTCGAAATGATGCGTGCCCAGGAAGCTGCGCTCCGGCAGCAGGCCGCACAGTTGGCCGAAGAACTCTCCGGCCAAGCCAATCCCTCCGAGGACACACAGGCCGCGCTGGAGCAACTCAACCTGGCCTTGGAAGCCATGGAGGCCTTCGACGAAGCCGCAGCGGACGCCTTCTTCACCGGCAGCGAGGACTCATTGAATCAAGCGGCGCAGTCGCTGATGCAGTCCATGCGCCACTTCGACACGGCCTTGTTTGCGCTGCAACGCGCGGCCTTGTTGGATGAGCAGGAGCGGGCCTCCAAGGAGATGATGGCCCAGGCGGAATCCATGGCGCGCCTCGCGCGAGCCCTCGATGGCGTGACGGATCCCGCCGAACGCGCCGACCTGCTGGAACAGTTGGAGCAGGCCGAACAGCAGTTTCTCGAACAGGGCGGCCCTGACTACGTCAATCATTTCGGTGGCGCCGGCCGGCCGCCTAACTACACGTCGTTGACGCGATCGCTGGTGCCGGGCACCGACAAATCCAACCTCCCCACCGATTGGCAGGATCTCGAACCGCCTCGCAAAGCCCGGTGGCTCGCCGAGCAGTACATGACGATGGCAATTGCCGCGCAGAAGCAGTCGGGCGAGTTGCGAAGGTACGACCCTTCCGATCCGGGATTTGTGCAACTGGAAGAGCAGTTCTTCGAACGGGCCGCCCAGTACGAGCCGGGAGGCGCGCTATGACCTTGCTGCAATACCCCGGCCACGTTCTGGCGGCGCTCACGTTGCTCGCGGTCATCGGTCTGTTCGTGCTCGCGTTCCGCACGGACCATTGGCGGCAACTCAAGCTCGTCAAGTGGGTAATCCCCGCGCTGCAACTCATCCCCATCGTGCTGCTCGTAATTCTGCTGTGGGACCCGGCGCGTGCGCTCACCCGTTCCGAAGAACAACCGAACACGGTGCTCGTTGCGTTTGACACCAGCGAAAGCATGTCCGTGGAGGATATGGACGGTTCCAACCGCCTCGACGCAGCAATCGCCGCGTTTGAATCCACCTTCGCGCCGGGCGCGGAAGATCGTCCCCAGTACCTTTACTACGGATTCGACGGCACGCTGCACGAGGTCGCTTCGGCGCAATCGCTCCCGCGCTGGGGGTATCAGACCAGCATCAAGCCAGTCGCAGAGTTGCTTGGCCGATTCGCGGTGGCCGAAGACGATGCGGAGCAGACCGAAGTGGTCGGCGCCATTGTCTTCACCGACGGCCAGGCCCTGGAGCAGAATGTTGCCTCGATCCCGGCCACGGACCGCGAAGGGTTCCAAACCCTGATCGTGGGCATGGGGTCCGACGCGAGCCATGCCGATATCGTGATCGAAGGGCTGGACGCGCCGCCGAGGCTTCGGCTCGACGCCACCGGTTCTGTCGCTGTCCGCGTTGCCGGTTCGCCTCCCGACGATTCCGTCGTCCACCTGGAACTCCGCATCGACGATTTGCCTCTGGCCACCCGCGATCTCAGCGGCGCGGAAGTGGCCCAGGGCGCAACGGTCGACTTCCCCGTGCCTGCCGACACGCTCGGCGTGCATACCTTGGAGGCGCGCGCCACTTCGGAAGTCATCGAGATTACGCAGGCCAACAACGCGCGTCAGGCGACCTTCGAGGTGATCGACGAACCCAGACTGCGCGTGTTGTTCTATTCGCAATGGGCGAGCTTCGACATCGGCAAGCTTCGCCAGGTACTGGAGAGCGAAAAGAAAGTCTCGTTGAACTTCGTCATGGACGCTCTGCTCGACGGCCCCGACCGCGGCCGTGGTCCGTATCGCGCCCCGCAACCCGAACAGAGCTTCCCGGCAGACGCGGAGACATTGTTTGAATACGACGTCGTGGTTCTTGGCCCATGCAACCCACGTGATTTCACGTCCGCGCAGTTGGAAAATCTCTATACCTTCGTGGCCGAGCGGGGCGGTGGTTTGTTGCTGATTCCCGGACAAGACGAGTTCGACCTCGCCCAGTCGCGCGAACCTATGTTGAAAGCCTTGATGCCGGGCACCCTTTCGCCGGAGCAGGGCCGCTCCGCCGGGCCTGCCCAGTCCATGGAAGTGACGCCGGAAGGCGCGGCGTTGGGATTGACCACGGCCAGCGCGAATGCCGATGACCCCGTGGAATTGCAAGCCTACTACGCCGTAACGAAAAAGCCCGCGGCGACCACAGCCGCGACGCTGAGCGGTATGCCCGCCATCGTTTCGCACCGCGTGGGCCGGGGCAATGTGGCGCTCCTCAATCTTCGCCATTTGTACCGGCTCTATCGCGAAGACGAGGAAGGCGGCGCCTTGCGCAGTTTGGCCTCCGGCCTGGTTACCCATCTGGGGGCGGCCGTGCATGAGGAATCGCGCATTCAGCTCTTGGCACAGCGCGCGAGCGACGACCCGCGCGTCGTGCGGTTCACTGCCATCGTTCGCGATGCCCTCTATAAACCCGAATCGGGCGCGACTGTGCTCTTGCACGTCAACGACGCGGTGACCCGGATGGACCCCGCCAACGACGGCGAGTACCAGGCCTCCGTGCAGACTGCGGGCGAGGAGACACTCATCGCCCGTGCAGAAGCGGCCGAAGGCGGAATGTTCATCGGTGAAACGACGGTCGCCGCGCATTTGCCTTTGCCCAAGGGCGAAATGGATCGGGTCCAGCGCAATCGCGAGTTTTTGGTGGCGATGGCGGAGCAGTTGAATGCCGACTACGTAGACGTAGAGAGGCTCAGCGCGACCGATGCGGACCGCTTCCCCGCGATTTCGCGCGTCGACCGGGTCAGCGAGATCCGAAGCGCGTGGCGGAACTGGATATGGCTTGGCGCGCTGTGCGCGCTGCTGACGGCGGGCTGGTTCATTCGCCGTCTTGCAGGGATGGTCTGACATGAAACGTTGGTTACGATACGGATTGCTGCTTGCGCTTACGACCTCCTTCGCCGCCGCGCAAGTAGACAACGCGTATGAAACCCCGGCCGGTTCAAACCTCTACGTCGTGCTTATCGGGGGCATCAACAAAGACCCTGAGGAGATTCGCTCGAAGGATCGCGCAATTTCCAGGCTCGGCCAGTACTTCATTCAACAGGTCGGCGTCGATCCCGCGAACCTCGCGGTGTTGGCTGCGCCAGACTCCTTTGTGTCGGGAATCACCGGGGCGTCGACGAAGGACGGAATAGCCGCCGCCTTCTCGAAGCTGCAGTCGCTCACTCCAAACGATCGGCTCGTAATCTACTTCGCAGGGCAAGCCAATATCGTAGGAGACGAATTGCGGTTGAACATCCCGGGTCCCGACCTCACCCACGCGGAACTCGCCGCGCTTCTCGCGCCGCTCAATCCCGGCCAGTTGACTGTCGTGCTGGATTGCCCCGGCGCCGGGTTGGCCGCGGAGGCCTTGGCCGGACCGAACCGCATCCTGATCTACAGCGCCCGCAGCGACCAGCCGGTCAGCACCCGGTTCTCCGATTACTTCGTGCCCGCCCTCATGCTGCCGGATTCGGACGTCGACGGCAACGGCACGACGACGCTGCTGGAAGCCTTCCAGTACACCGTTCAACAGATCGACACGCTGTTCCGCGATCAGAATCTCATGAAGTCGGAGAATGCGCTCCTCGAAGACAACGGCGACGCCACGCCGAGCCAACAACCCTGGTCGTATCAAGAGAGCGGCAACGACGGCGCGGTCGCCGCGACCGTCGCCGTAGATACCTGGGACCTGTGCTATACTGCAACTGAGGCTGTTAACCCCCTTCAACCTTCCACGGAAGAGGAAGGAGTCACGCCATGACACGCCACGCCCTGGACCGCCGCAGTTTCCTGAAACAATCCGCCGCCACCGTCGCCGCGGCATCGGCTTTCCCCCTCGCAGCGAATGCGATCCCGCAACACGGCGCCTATACCCCGGCGGACGCCGACACATACGACTTTCTGATGGCGCGCATCTGCAACAACAACCCCGACTGGGATTTCGGCCCCGGCGGCGACAAGAACTTTCTCGAACAGCTCAGCCACGTACTCCGCGTGAAGGTCAAATTGCAGCCGAACGTCCGCGATGAGTATCCGAGCAACGGTCTGCCCGAGCACTTCAACGCCCTCGTGGACCTGGGCTCCGTCGATGCCATGCGAAAGTTCCCCATGCTCTTCATGATGGGAACCGGCTCTTTTCGCATTGGCCAGCCGC
>CAZWDH010000021.1:0-38830 GCA_964632865.1 uncultured Nitrospiraceae bacterium | reverse complement strand
GGATGGACCAGCACGACTTCAAGCTCTTCAACAAACTCATCACCAGTTCTCACGGCATCATCCTTGTGACCGGGCCGACGGGATCGGGAAAATCGACCACCCTGTATGCCGGCCTGCAACGGGTCAGCTCGCCGGAATTGAACATCATCACCGTCGAAGATCCCATCGAATACCAGATGCCGGGCATCGGCCAGATCCAAGTGCGCCCCAAGATCGGCCTTACGTTTGCTGCTGGTTTGCGCAGTATCCTGCGTCAGGATCCCGACGTCATTCTCGTCGGAGAAATCCGCGACCTCGAAACGGCGGACATGGCCATCCAGGCGTCTTTGACCGGTCATCTGGTGTTCTCCACGCTCCACACCAACGACAGTTCCGGCGCCATCACGCGACTGGTCAACATGGGTATTGAGCCATTCCTCGTCAGTTCGTCCACGATCGCCATCCTGGCGCAGCGCCTCGTCCGCAACATCTGCAAGCATTGCAAGGAAGAGTACGAACCCGAACTCGAGAGCTTGCTGGAACTGGGATTGACCGAAGACCAGGCCCGGGGAAAGACGGCGTTCCGCGGGCTCGGGTGCGAACGCTGTCAGGGGCGCGGTTATTTCGGCCGGACCGGCATTTTTGAATTGCTCGTCATGACGGCTCGTGTGCAGGAATTAACCCTGCAGGGCGCCGATTCAAACGTCATCAAACGGGAAGCCAAACGGGAAGGTATGCGCACGCTTCGGGAAGACGGCGCCTCCAAAGTATTCAAGGGCGTGTCAACGATCGAGGAGGTGATGCGCGTTACTCGAGATGACATCCTCATGGAAGTGACGGAGTAGCGCGATGGCGGTTTTCGAATACGAGGCGATGGCCAAGAGCGGTAAGGCGGTCCGCGGCATTATTGATGCCGACACGCCGGCGGCCGCCCGGCGAAAACTGCGTGAACAGGCCCTTTACCCCACGAAGCTGGAAGAAACCTCCGCGAAGTCGGCTTCGGGCCGTGGCAAGGGCGAATCAAGCACCAGTTTCAGCCGCGTTTCCAACCGGGACGTGGCGATCATGACTCGCCAGTTGGCGGTCCTGTTGCAGGCGGGGATGCCGCTCGTCGAGGCGCTCGGCGCACTGCTCGAACAGACGTCGAACCCGCGGCTGCGAAAGACTATCTACGAAGTCCGCGACCGCGTCAATGAGGGCGTTACGCTGGCCGACTCGCTGGCACCGCACAACCGGATCTTTTCCGAACTCTACGTGAACATGGTGCGGGCGGGTGAAGCGAGTGGCGCGCTGGAAAGCGTATTGCTACGCCTCGCGGACATTCTCGAACGCCAGGTGCGGCTGAAGAACAAGATCGCGTCCATGCTGGCCTACCCCATCCTCATGGCACTCGTCGGCACGGGCATCATCACGTTCATGATGGGATTCATCGTTCCCAAGATCGTTCAGATCTTCGAAAAGCAGCAGCGGGAACTTCCGCTGGTGACCACGATCATGATCACCTCCTGCAATTTTATTCGCGAATGGTGGATTCTCATTCTGCTCGGCATCGCGGGCGGGTTTGTACTGTGGCGCATCTGGGTGGGCCGTCCCGAAGGGCGCCGCCGCTGGGACGCTATCAAGCTTCGCATGCCCGTGATGGGCGCCCTCTACGTCAAGATGATCAGCGCCCGCTTCTCGCGAACCCTCGGCACCATGCTGCAAAGCGGCCTCATCATGATGACCGCCCTCGACGTGGTAAAGAGTGTCGTCGAAAACAAGGTCGTCGAAAATGCCATGGACGACGTGAAGAGTGGTGTCCGCCGCGGTCGCGACCTGACGGTCCCCTTGCGGGAAACAGGCGTCTTCCCGCCCATGCTGATTCATATGGTGGAGTTGGGGCAACGCAGCGGCGAGTTGGAGAACATGTTGATCCGCGTTGCGGACACCTACGATGAAGATATCGAGATGACGGTCAACGGCATCGTAAGCCTGCTGGAACCGCTCATGATCGTCGTGATGGGTGTTGTCGTCGGTTTCCTGGTGTTTTCCATCCTGCTGCCCATATTCGACATGAGTTCCGGAATTTGACGAGGAGAGGTCCCATGAACGCAACATGCATTTCCCACACAGACCGGCGGCCCCAGTCAGCGAGCCGGAACGCCCAGGCGGGATTCACCCTGATCGAATTGATGGTGGTGATCGTCATTCTCGGATTGCTCGCCGCCGTGGTCGTGCCCCGGTTCATCGGCGCAACGGACGACGCGAAGGTCGCCGCCGCCAAGACGCAGGTACACGCCTTTCGCATGGCGCTGGACATGTACAAGCTGAAGTTTGGCAATTATCCAAAGACCTCGGAAGGACTTCAGGCGCTCATCAACAATCCGAAGCAGAATTTCCTTCAGGAGGAGAACATTCCGCCCGATCCCTGGGGCAATCCGTATCAGTATACCGCTCCGGGCAACAACGGCCGTGACTACGATCTCCAGTCTTTCGGCGCCGACGGCGCACCGGGCGGAACCGGGTTCAACGCCGATGTCCAAAGTTGGAACCTCCAGGCGAGCGAGTAACGTGAGCAGTTCATGGACCTTCGCGACCACAGATGCGATCCCAGTGAGCGATGTAAGCGTGATTCGGTCGGCTTTACGCTGATCGAACTTGTTTTCGTTGTTGGTCTGATCATTGTGGTGCTCGCGATCGCCATGCCGCGCTTGATGCCCGTCTTCGCCTTCAGTCAACTCGAAGGCGCCGCCCGGCACATTGCGAACTATGGGCGTTCCACTGTTGCGTACTCTGCCTTCAGCCAGGAGCCCGTCACGTTCCGGTTCGATTTCGAAACCGGCAAATACGTGGTGCTCCGCTGGGTCGAGAAGGAGGACGAAAGCATCTTTGAAGGCTCCGACCTTGCCGTCCAGAACACGCAGTTTGAGTTGAACGCGGAAACGGCCCTGCAGTTGGCCAATCAACAGGGACTTTCGCCGGAAGATCGCGCGCTGCAAATGATCGAGTTCGAGCGGCAACTCGACCTGGCCTTCCGGAAGTCGCTGGAGGCCAGGGCAAAGAACGTACCCCGCGAAGGCATGCTCTCCGAAATCGATCCCCTCGCCGAGTTCGATTTTTCCCTTGACGAGGAGGAAGAAGAACTGCGCGAAGAACTCGTTACCTCGACCATCGAACCAACCGTACTTCCTGAAGGCGTCACCATGCAGTCGATTCGCGTGGGCGTCGAGGAGTTTGTCGAGGGATCCGTCGACGTAGAGATCACGCCAGTCGGACTTACGGAAGAAGTTGTCTTCGTCTTGCAAGGGTCGGACGGCGACACCTATTCAGTTGCCTGGGACCCCATCACCGGCGGCGCGCACCTGTCTCATGGCGAGGTGCTGCCACTATGAAGAGGCGACGCCACAGTTCCACCGGTTTCACGCTCATCGAAGTCATGATCGCCATGGCCGTTCTTGGGTCCGCGCTCTTCGTTTTGCTGCAGGCCCATCACGGCGCGCTCAGCGTGCACAACGAGTTGCGCGACGAAGTGCTTATGAGGAACCTGATGGCGCTGGCGGTGGGCATCGCCGAGGTCGAGGTTGCGGGTGGTAATCTCACGGATTCCCAGGAGTTCGGCGACCGGTATCCGGATTTCGACTACTCCTTCGACGCGCAACCGGTGGGCGAAGGCTACCCCGCGTTGTACGACGTGCTTGTGAAAGTCACCGGTCCCAACGTCGAGCGGGAGATTCACACCTTCATGTTCACCCGCGACCCCCAGGCGTTCCTGGCCGCGGGACTGAATCCCGAGGCCATTGCCGCCGCGCAGCAGGGCGGCATCGAGGTCGAAGAATGAAACGCTCAGGGTTCACTTTGATCGAAGTGCTGATCGCGATCTCCATTCTGTCGGTGATCGTGCTGGTGCTGTACGCGAGCTTCAGCAGCGTCACGAACACCATGGAAACCGCGCGCGTCAGCTCCGAAGAATTGCGCCTGCGCATGTTTCTCCAGCGCAGCTTTCGCTCAAATCTCATGTCCATCTTCACCGACCGCACGATGGAGAACGAAGTGTTCCGCTTCGTGGGCGTCGACGACGAAACCCGTGATGGTCCCAACGACAATCTTCGTTTTGTGTCCGTGAATACGCTCATGGGGGGTAAGGCCCTGCCTGGCGACCTCAAGGAGGTGCGGTACGGGACCATCGGCGGTGAGGAGTCGGAGTTCAATCCCATCGACTTCAATGAGGATCCCGATTCACCGCTGGACGATCAGCTCAAGCTGCAAGCCTTGGAGACACCTATTTTCGGGTCGAATGCCCAGGAACTCGATGAAGAGACCGGGTTTCTCAAGCCGTCCGAAGAGAGCGAATCCAGCATGGGCATCGGAGAGACCCCTGTCTATGAGGCGCCCTCATGGTCGGTGCCAATTCGGACTGTGGATTTCTCTTACTTCGACGGGCTCGAATGGGTAGACGAGTGGGATTCGCAACTCGTGGGCCGGATCCCGTGGTGCGTTCGCGTACGCATCAACTTCGCCCGCACCGAAGAGCAAATCGAGGAAGAGAAACGCGAACGTCTCGACATTCTCGAGTACCCAGACTTCGACATGGTCGTTCCGCTACCGCCAGGGTTGGGCACGACACAGGACGCACGATCCTTACAAGAACTCTCCGAGCTTTCCGACGAAGAAATTGGCGACATCAGAAATCCGGCGGAAGAAGAAGCGCAAGAACCCGATCAGGTAATTGGGTCCCCGGACGGCGGAGCCAATTCCCAGCGCGGTGGCAGACGCGGGGGACGGAGTTTTGGTGAAGGCATCTCGCAATGAGAATTCGCGGGCCGCACCACAATCGAAAGCGTGATGAAGGCGTCGCGCTGCTCTTGACCTTGCTCTTCGTAGTCTTGCTGACCGCCCTCGTTGTCGAGTACGTGTACGAGACCCAGGTGGAGACTGCGGTCGTAGACGCCCACCTCCGCGATTTTGAAGCCATGACCGCCGCCAAATCCGGAGTCATGGCCGGACTCTCGCTGGTCGTCGCGGATACCTTTGCGCTCCCCGGGCAGACTGTGGCCGACGGCGGTGCCGCGTCCTTGTCCGGCGCCACGGGAGAATCCATTTCCGGCGGCATTGCCTACGACAGCCTCGACGAGCCCTGGGCCTACGGGGTGCCCTTTCAGCAGTTCAACGACGCCGTCATGGAATGTTCCATATCCGACGAATACGGCAAGCTGAACCTGAACGCGCTCTTCAACACACGATCCGAGACCGGCGACGCGGACTTGGCCCTGGAGCAAACCTTGCGGTACCTGTTCACCGAGCGCGGCGCCGAAGAAGATGTCACCGACGCGATTCTCGACTGGCTGGATCCGGATGACGATCCAAGGCCGCTTGGTGCGGAGTATGACTACTACCAGTCCCTCGAGACGCCATATACTTGCAAGAACGGACCCATGACATCCGTCGAGGAACTGTTGCTGGTTCGGGGTATGACACCGGAACTCTATTTTGGCGATCCGGCGCTGGAACAGCTTCCGCTTCCCGAGCTGTTGACCACCAACGGCCATACCTCCGGCCGGATCAACTTGAACACGGCGCAGTATGAACTGTTGTTGGCCCTCGGCGAGGCCATCGGCATGCCGGGCCTCGCCGATATCGCCTTACAAGAACGCGAATTGAGCCCCTTCGTCAGTATCGAAGATATCGAAAGCCGGGGCGTGGTACCGACAGTGGCCGAGAATGAAGAGGGCGAGACGGAACAGGTTCGCCCCTTTGTTGTGAACAGCAACGTTTTTCGCATCCGGGGCAATGGGCTTTCGGGCGACGGACGCGTGCGGATTGAAGTCCTGCTATGGCGGGATGCACAGTTGGGTCCGGAAGGTTTCCGGATCCTTCAGTGGAAAGAGTTGCGATGAGACTTTCGGCAAAGATTGCCGCGATTGAATTGAATGGCGACGAGGTGCGAGTCGCGGTCGTGAAGACCGGCGGCCGGCACCCGGCGGTTATAGAAGCGCAGGTCGCGCGGGTTCGTGACACCACGCCGGAAGTACGTCGCGACTCCCTCGTGCAAGCGATCGGCGAGGCGGCCGGACGCCTCAAGACGAAGCCTGCGTTGTATGTGCTGTGCGTCGGCTGTCACCATAGCATCGTTCGCGCGTTGACGATCCCCTTCAAGGGGAGCCGAAAAGTCGCGGCGGCAGTAGCCTTCGAGCTTGAACCCTTTCTGGCCGTTCCCATTGAGGATCTCGTCGTCGATCATTGCACGATTCGCGAAGTCGAAGGCGAAACGGAAGTCCTCGCCGTGGGCGTTCGGACGAGTTTGTTGACCGAGCAGATAGAGCTGATCCAAGAGGCCGGCATCAACGTCGAGGGGATTACCCTGGACGTGGCGGGGCTGACCAGCCTCTGGATGAGGCGGCGCAAGAGCGTCGCGGGACTTCACGCAATCCTGCACGTGCGCGCGAACGCCGCTATTCTGACAATCACCTTCAACCGGTCGATCGCCTTTTTCCGTCCCCTGGCGATTCCCGTGTCACGCATGCGGGAAGAGCCGCAGGCGGTGGCTCGCGAGGTCCGGAACTCCCTTCGGGCCTTTTCCGCCAACTGGCGGGGCGACGAGGCCATCTCTGAACTCACCGTAACAGGCATCGACCTCGCCCCGGCCGAGCGGGATGAATTTGAAGGCGGTCTTCAATGTGCCGTTCACTATGAGAGTCTTGTCGATGATCTCAAGGGCACAGCCGCACTCACGGCTGTCCCCGTGGACACCATCATGCCGGAGGAAGTCGAACCCGGACAGGTCTATTCGGAATCCCCGGCCGTCGCGCCGGACGAGTGGGCAGCGATCTTGGGTGCCGCATTCTCTTCTGCCGGCGGTGGGGTCAGTTTCGAATTGCGCAAGGGCATCCTGGCACCTCCGAACGCCATGAAAAACATGGTGTTGCACGGGGCCTTCTCCGCCGCGCTCCTGGCACTTGCCGCGATCGGATTCGCCGCCTACTGCGTCCTCGATTACCGGAGCAATCAGGTCGAAATTGAACGCGCCGGCTCGGAGATATGGCGCATTTACTCCGAGACGTTCCCGAATTCCGAGATCGTTCAGAGCGGACGGCTGCCCACGGACATGGGCGGAATTCAGAGCATCCAGGCGATGCAGGATGCCTACGAGAAGGAAATGGCCACGGGAACAAGGCTGCCCGTGGATCTGCTTACCCGTCCCAACTTCCTCGAAATTCTCAAGGAGGTCAGCACGACCCTGCCCGGCGACACCGTTCAAGTTACCGACATCACCATTCGGGACAACCGTGGACAAAGCCAAACCCTCACGATCGAGGGTGAGGTCGACGAAGTCGCGGCCCTGAATCAGGCTTTCGAGGAATTGAAGCAATCGACTTTGATGCAGGTCAGCGAAGAGCCGATCCGGCAGACCATTCCCGGCGGCAAGACGGCCTTTACGATTACTGCGACCATATAGCGGCCGAACCGCCTTTGGGAGGATAAAACTCTTGCCGAAACTGAATCTGCAACCCCGCGAACGCGCTGTCGTCATCCTTGGCGCAGTCGCGCTGGTGGCCATCGTTTTGTACTGGGGATTCCAAGGTCCCTATGACACGTACAAGAACTCCGCGGCCCAGGTTAGCGCGGCGCGCACCCGATTACAGCAGGCTCAACTGTGGCAGGCGGAGATTGAAAGGGCGCGTGCGCGCGAGAGCGAGATTTTGGGCCTGATGAATCGGCACGCTCAGGGATTCGACCTTTGGACCCACATCGATCGTGCCGTGAAGGACACCGAATTGACCGGTCGCGCCGAAGTGCTCAGCAGCCGCACCGGCGCCGCCCCCGGTAGCAATCTTTCCGCTGTCGACCTCACGCTCAGCGGTGTTTCCACGGGCGAACTGGTTTCCCTTCTCCATCGTATCTACGACGGCGGAGCATTCGTGTCAATGGAACGCCTCGACGAACTCAAACCCGCAACCAGCGGGCAAGGTCTCGACGCCCGAATGCGGCTGATAGCCCCGAAACTCTAAAGCGGATTTCTCACATGCTCTTTCGAGCGGCGCGGATACCCGGATTGAAGGGGCGCGCCAGTTCTTCGTTTGTGCGATATAAGTCGTTTATCCGAATAGTTTTGCGTTCCGAATCCTGTGCGCGCTCTACCTTGAATTCTGCTCTTCGTAGGTCCTGAACGCATTGTGTCAAGTCCGGGTTTAAACTTGACTTTCTGGCCCATGTACGGGACAATGCATTAGCACGTGGTAGCCGGAAATCGGGGTGCATCTCCGGCGAGGTCGCGTGCGCTCTTGTGTGGGTGAGGATCGAGACCTGTCTCTGCCTTCGTGGCGTGACGATTGGGGAAACCATCGTTGCTTTGCAGAACTGCTTGCTGCACAGTTCATCACGACGTGAGTACACCCCCAACTATGTCTTGCCGCTCTCCCATGCGTACTCAGTACACCGCCGGTCAGATCGATTGGCACTTCCAATGGGTAATTGTTGACAATAATCGAGCTAAGTGCAACGAAATCAACATTATGTAGCACTATTTCCATTGACTTTTTCGAGGTTTCTCTGGTACATTGTAGGTGCTGAAGACGAGGGTGAAGGACCGTGGCACAACTAACTACCAATATGGGTGGAAAGCCTGCGAACGCTGGCGGGTACAGCTTATTCGGCCAAACTCTGGTCGAACGAGGCATCATTACCCAGAAACAGCTTGACGAGGCGATCCACAAACAGCAAACCTCATTGGGGAATCGGCGCCTGGGCGAAATCCTCGTCCGGATGGGCTACATCAGCAAGAGCCATATCTCCGAAGGCCTCGCCGATCAGTTGGGTATCCCGATCATCCGTTTGTCCGATCGCGAGGTGCCTGAGCGCATTCGCAACATGATCGAACCGTCGGTGGCCACCCTCTACAAGGTCGTGCCGATCGGTGAAGATGGCCCTACCCTTCTCGTTGCAACGGCCGACCCGACCAACGTCACGCATCTCGACAACCTCGAACGCCTGCTGGATCGCCCCATCATTCCTCAACTGACGACGCCGGAAGAGATCCGCGAGGCGCTCTCGAAGTATTACGGCATGGCCGAAAAGACCGTCGAAAGCATGCTTTCGACGGTGAGCAGTGCGAGCACCATGAGCACGCTCAGCACCATGTCCAACGTCAGCTCCATGGCGTCCTCCATGAGCAGCCTTGGCAGCAGCATGTCCGCGAGCGACATCAGTTTGAGCAGCATCAGCGTCGACAGCGTGGACATGGATTCGGATATCGGTGGCGGACTGGGAGACGACGATGACGACGCGGACAGCCCGGTTGTCCGTTATATCAATCACTTGATTCTGGAAGCGTTTCGGCTTCGGGCCAGCGATATTCACGTGGAACCCGGCAAACGGGACGTGAAGGTTCGGTACCGGATCGACGGTATCCTCCATCTCATGCCGCCGCCGCCCAAGCGTGCGCAACCCTCCATCATTTCGCGCTTGAAGATCATGTCGGGGATGGACATCTCCGAACGCCGAATTCCGCAAGACGGCCGTATCAAGATCCAGCTTGCCGGTAAGATGGTCGACTTGCGCGTCAGCGCCCTCCCGGCTACCCACGGCGAAAGCGTGGTCATGCGTATCCTGGACAAGAGCGGCTTGCTGCTCGGTCTGGGACAGTTAGGGTTCGCCGCGGAAGACCAGCGCCGTTGGGAGGAGCTATTGGGCCAGGCGACCGGCGTCGTGTTGGTTACAGGCCCCACCGGTTCCGGTAAAACGACGACCCTTTATGCGTCGCTGCACCAGTTGAACCAACCCGATTCCAAGCTGATTACCGTCGAAGATCCCGTTGAATACCAGTTAAACGGCATCAATCAGGTACAAATTCAGCATGACATCGGCTGGAACTTCTCGCGCGCCCTTCGCGCCATATTCCGCCAGGACCCGGATATCGTGATGGTCGGTGAGATTCGTGACGAGGAGACTGCCGAGATCGCCATCAAGGCGGCTCTGACCGGTCACCTTGTCTTCTCCACGCTCCACACCAATGACGCGCCCAGCGCGTTCATTCGCCTGATCGATATTGGCATTCGTCCGTTCCTGGTAGCCTCGGGTGTGCGGGCCGTATTGGCCCAGCGTTTGGTGCGTACGATTTGTTCGACCTGCAAAGAGATCCATCAACCGTCGGACCTCGAGAAAGAACGTCTGGGGTTGAAAGTGGACTGGAGCAAGGTCGAGGTCTTTCATGGCGCCGGCTGCGACAACTGCAACCACACCGGGTATTCCGGGCGTTTGGGCGTCTACGAGTTAATGATGACCACCGATGAGATCCGCAACGCGATCATGGAGAACACCTCCTCCGGTTCCTTGCGGCGCCTGGCCCGGATCGGGGGCATGACCACCATGCGAGAGGATGGTTGGAGAAAAGTCCTCAACGGTGTCACGTCGGTGGAAGAGGTCATTCGAGTTACGCAGGCCGACGAGCCCCTCAGGGAGCTCAAACCGCCTGTCAGCGTGTAAGGAGTTTCGGTTCGGGCCGGACAACCCAAGGAGAGAAGTTCGATGGCGTATGAGATGGTCAGCTTGCTGCGGATGCTGATTGACCGGGATGGATCCGACTTGCACCTCGCCGTAGATAATCCACCGGTCGGCCGCGTGCATGGCCATTTGCAGTATTTCGGCGAAAACCCGCTGACTGCCGACGACACCGAGCGCCTGATGAAAAGCATCGCGTCGGTGGACAACCAGCAGGAGTTGCAGGAAGTCGGCGGTTCGGACTTCGGGTTCGCGTTCGAGGACATCGCCCGCTTCCGTGTTTCCATTTTCAAGCAGAAGGGCTACGTGGGGCTCGTGCTGCGCTTGATTCCGCGGAAGATCATGACTTTCGAGGAAATCGGGTTACCCCAGAGCTTGAAGACCGTGATCAACCAGCCTCGCGGCTTGATCCTGGTGACCGGCCCCACGGGTTCCGGTAAGAGCACCAGTCTCGCAACGATGATCGACTGGCTCAATACCGAGTACGACCACCATTTCATCACCATTGAAGACCCCATCGAGTATTACCACACCCACAAGCGCGGCGTCGTTACCCAGCGCGAAGTGGGCGTGGACGTGCCCACGTTCTCCGAGGCCTTGCGCCGCGCGCTGCGTCAGGACCCGGACGTGATTCTGGTTGGAGAAATGCGCGACCTCGACACCATCGGCGCGGCCGTGACCGCGGCGGAAACCGGTCACTTGGTGTTTGGCACCCTGCATACGACGGGCGCCGTTCGAACCATCGACCGTTTGGTGGACGCATTCCCCACGAACCAGCAGGAACAGATTCGGACCCAGCTTGCGGGTAACCTCAAGTCCATCATCTCCCAGACGCTCGTTCCGCGAAAGAGCGGGTTTGGCCGCGTGGCCGCGTTTGAAGTCATGATTACGACGCCGGCCATTCAGAACCTCATTCGTGAGAACAAGTCATTCCGTATCACGTCCGCCATCCAGACCGGGCACAAGTACGGCATGAACTTGTTGGACGAACATCTTCTCGCGCTGTTCCGGAAAGGCATCATCAAGTACGAAGACGCGCTCGGCCGCGCGCAGCAACCCGAAGAATTCGAAGCGAACGCTCGGGCCATGGCGCCGGAAGGCGAAATCCCCGCGGCGAAACCCCAGCAGCGTAAACAAGGCATTCAGGTTTAGCATAAGGTGCAACGACCATGGCGGTAATACAAGACCGGCAACTCGGCGACATTCTGGTCGAACAGGGCGTGATCAGTCCGCTCGAACTCGACGAGGCGTTACAGCGGCAGCGGCTCACGGGCGAAATGCTCGGGCGCGTGCTGTTCAAGATGAACCTGTGCGACGAGCAGGACATCATCGACGCGCTGGGCGTTCAGGCGGGGATGGAACGCGTCGACATCACCAAATTGAAGGTGCCCGACGAGGTCCTCCGGAAGGTGCCGGCCGACGTCGCCAAGTTCTACAACGTTGTGCCCATTCGCGAGACGGACGGCAAACTGGTCGTCGCGATGGCCGACCCGCTCAACCTGGGCATTCGCGATACGATTCAGCAAATCGTGGGAATGGAGGTGAAGGGCGCCATCAGCAATCCGCAGGACGTGGCCACCTTCATCAAGAACAACTACACGTTCGAGTCCGACAACATCCACGAGACCTTGAACGAGCTGATTGAACGCGTGGGCGACGCCGAACTGACGCTGGAAGAGCTTGGGCAGCAGGAAATCGTCGGCGACGTGGACAACCTCGTGCAGTTGGCGCAAGAGCCGGAAGTCATCAAGATCGTGAACCTCGTGCTTCTCGACGCCGTCACCAAGCGCGCGTCGGATATTCACTTCGAAGTCTACGAAGAGGATTTCCGCATTCGCATCCGCATTGACGGCGTGTTGCACGAGATCTCCAGTCCGCCGAAGGCCCTGTCTCTCGCGTTGATTTCGCGCGTGAAAGTCATGTGCAACATGGACATCGGCGAGCGCCGCCTCCCGCAGGACGCGCGTATCGAGCTTAAGATTGGCGATTCGGAGGTCGACATCCGCGTCGCCACGCTGCCCACTCTGTATGGCGAAAACGTCGTGATGCGTATCCTCGACCGTACGGCGGTCAAGGTGGAACTCGACAAGCTCGGTTTCACGCCGCAGGCGCTGAAAGCCATCGGCAACGTGATCAGCAAACCCAACGGCATTTTCCTCGTCACCGGACCTACGGGTTCCGGAAAGACGACCACGCTCTACGCGTGTCTCAACGAACTGAACCAGATCGGCGTGAAGATCATTACCACCGAGGACCCGGTCGAATTACAGATCGATCGGATTATTCAAGTCCAGGTGCGTGAAGAAGTGGGGCTTACCTTTGCGGCGTCCCTTCGATCCATCCTCCGTCAGGACCCGGACATCGTGATGGTCGGTGAGATTCGCGACCTGGAAACGGCCCAGATTGCCGTCGAGGCGTCGCTGACCGGTCACTTGGTATTGAGCACGATCCACACGAACAGCGCGCCCGAAACGATTACGCGTCTGCTCGACATGGACCTCGAACCCTTCCTGATTACCTCGTCGCTGGAGGCCGTGCTGGCCCAGCGGCTGGTGCGCACCGTGTGCCGGCACTGCCGCAAACCCTACCGGCCCGATGAGAAGGAGATGGACCTCCTGGGCCTGCCATCGGCGTGGCGGAAGGATCCCAATTTGAAATTCTTCCGGCCGGACGGCTGTCCCGCATGCGACTACATCGGTTACATGGGCCGTGTCGGCCTGTTTGAGTTGCTCGTCGTGGACGACCATGTCTGCGAAATGATTCAGGAACGGGCAATGGCGCATGAGATTCGCAAATACGCGCGTAAGAATCTCGGCATGAAAACCCTTCGGGAAGAGGGCATCATCAAGTGCGCCCAGGGTATTACCACCGCCGACGAGGTGCTGGCGCACACGGACAAGTTCGAAGACGACTAGTAGTGAATCGGTCCGGCACGAGCCGGTTTTCCGGGAGGTAGCGTTGAAGATCAGGTATACGTGCCGCGGCACGGACGCAGGAGAATGAACGGTGGCCAAGTTTGCGTATAAGGCAATGAACCGCGACGGCAAGGAAGTCTTTGGCGTCATCGATTCCGAGAGCCAGGCCCTCGCCATCAACGACATTCGCGGATTGGGGTTGTACCCTACGACCGTTCGCGAAGCCCGCAAGAGCGACGAGCGCCGGGCGCGCCGCCAGAAGAAAGGCATCGGCGACCTCTACTTCGGCGGCATCAAGACCAAGCAATTGGTCATCATGACCCGTCAGTTGTCGACCCTTATCGACGCCGGCCTGCCGCTCTTGCGCAGCATCAACGTGCTGATCGCGCAGCAGAAACCTTCCAAGCTCAAAGACGTCCTCACCGAAATGTCGACGGACATCCAGAGCGGCTCGACATTCTCCGAGGCCCTGGCAAAGCACCCCAAATACTTCGACCGGCTTTTCGTCAACATGGTGCGCGCCGGCGAGGTCGGCGGTATGCTCGAAGTCGTGCTGAACCGGCTCGCCATCTTCATGGAGCGCCGCCAGGCCCTGAAGCGACGCGTCAAGGGCGCCATGATTTATCCCATCGCGGTGCTGACCATCGCGACCGGTATCGTGTTGTTCCTGCTTTCATACGTGGTCCCGGAGTTTGCGGAAGTCTTCAAGGATTTCGACGCCCAATTGCCCTGGATGACGCTGTTCCTCATCGATGTCGGTGATTTCCTCAAGTTCCAGTATTGGAAGCTTCTGCTGTACTTCAACGGGACGATCATTTTCTTCAAAATCCTGTTCAAGTTTAAACTGACCAAGCGGATCTGCGACCGCGTATTCCTCAAACTGCCGCTCATCGGCGACCTGATTACGAAGGTGGCTGTGGCCCGCTTCTCGCGCACCCTCGGCACGCTGATCACTTCGGGCGTACCCATCCTTCAGTCCCTGCGCATTACCAAGGAGACCATCGGCAACGAGGTCATCGAAAACGCGGTGCAGAAGGTGCACGACAGCATCAAGGAAGGCGACACCATCGCCGCGCCGCTGGACGAATCCAAGGTGTTCCCGCCCATGGTCGTAAACATGATCGACGTGGGCGAGGAAACGGGCAGCCTGGATTCCATGCTCATGAAGGTGGCCGACATTTACGACGCTGAAGTGGAGATCGCCGTGGAAACGATGCTCCGCCTCATGGAACCGGCGATCATTATCGTGCTCGGGTTTGTTATCGGCTTCATCGTTATCGCGCTGTACTTGCCGATCTTCTCGCTGGCCGACGTAATTAGTGGACAATAAGGTATCGACGGCGCGGCTACGGGAGCCCGCTGGATAGGAGACAGACAGCAATGAAACGCAATGAAGCCTTCACGCTGGTGGAGTTGCTCGTGGTGATTGCCATCATCGCCATCCTGGCCGGCATCATCATTCCCAACGTCCCCGGATACATCGCCAGGGCGCGCATGGTTCGCGCTTTCGGGGAGATCAAGAATATTGATCTCGCCCTGACAAAGATGTTGACCGACGCTAACCGGCAGGATTTTCGAAGCGGGTTTTTCGATTCGTTTCCAAACGAATCCTTCGGGGTGTCGGTAGGCATTTACCAGGAAGTCTTCTACAACCTGCTGCGAAACGGGAAGAATGCGGAGAGCAATCCGGACTGGCCCGCCGGCGTCATTATCAATCCGGACGTTAAACGGAAACTTGGTTCGTCCTACATGGATCTCGCCGCCGACCCGTGGGGTCAGTTGTATTACTTCTATCCCGGTCCTTTCCGGGCGCGCGACCTCGGTTCCACGGTTCCCGTCGATCTTGGGGTGGTTCCCTTCCGGATTTATTACCCCGACCTGAAAGTTCCGGGCGGGCCGAGGCCCGATCCGCCTCACACGATCGAGAATGTTGTGGACCCAGACGATCCCGCGGCAGATCCGTTCACCATCGGCTATCCGGCGCCGCGAGACCTGACGATGTACATCTGGTCCGCCGGTGGAAACCTGGTTCCCAACCAGTTGGGATACGTCGGGTATGACGGGCCGGTTTTGGAAGTCGGACTGGACTACATGGGCGGCGGAGACGACATCAACAATTGGGACAACGACCAGAGTTGGGCCGGGTTCTATAACTAAGCTCGGGGAGTGAGGCCGCACCGCAGACGGGCCGCGGTGTGCCGCCGGCAGGCAGCAACGATGGACCTGCGGGTCCCGGAGTTGGTTACGTGCAACGGATAGAACATAGGAATCACGGCTTCTCGCTGGTCGAAATGCTCATCGTCATCGCGCTCATCGCCGCGCTGGCGGGGCTCGCCATCCCCGCGATCACGCGAGCCGGCGGATTCCTGAGCGACGATCCCGATATCGCCGCACGCGAATTGTACGCATCCATGCGCGCCGCCCGCGTCTACGCCACCACCTACCGCGTGAACACCGCGGTTGTATATGGCGTTACCAATCCCGATGAGACCGTCGACAGTGTGACCGATGAAAAGGTGCGCGTGATCGATAGCTACGGTCTGGCCCGGCAACTCACCCGCGACGAGCGGAGATCGCTGGGGATTTCCGCCACAAACGTCTACGCGCTCATTGAGGATCGGGAGGCCTACTTCCGCAGGCTTCCAGCCAATTCCTGTATCGCGTCGATCGATAACGACTACGAACTGGAGATTGGCATCAATGCGGACGGGACCTTCCGCGAGGGATTGGTCCCCGTATTGCTCGTTGATGTGGATTCGTCGGTGGCCCCGGCAACTGCCACCGCTGTTGCGCCGATCAACACCACCGATTTCGGTTCTGACGCGTTTCCCGCACACGTTTTTACCCCTTCGGGGCATATGGAGCCAGAGTCTTCACCCGTGGCACGTTTCACCGTCAACGTGGCGCTGATGCCGGACGCTTCCCTCGAGGAGCGATATACCATCGCCCCCGGCGAGGAAGATCCGCAAACAAACACAGTGCTGCCAGAGGGCCAGTTGAAAGTGCCGGTCCGGATAGAACTGTTCCGGACGACGGGGCGGGTGAAGATGACCTCATAAGGAAGTGGACATGTTTCGACTGTATAAAGAAGAACGGGGCTTTTCCCCGGTTGAAGTTTTGGTCGCCATGGCGATTCTCGCCATCGGCATTATGGCCATCATGCGGTTGTTCCCCTCCGGGTTGCGGGCTTCCCGCGTCGCCCAGGAGCGCACCATCGCCGCCGAACTCGCGGACGCCAATATGGGCCGCCTTCGGATGACCGGCGCGAGCAACGTCCTCGGCATGGCCAAGGCCTCCGCGCTGTACAACATGAGCACGGCCTCCGGCATCTATCTCGATGGCCGCGTCGACACGACCGGCGCCGTGGACGGCCATTCCACCGTGATAACACGCGTGGCCGGACCCCTGGAAGAGACCCGCGTGCGCGTGGTGTTCTCCGTCGATTTCCCGGACGGACGCCGCGAGAACTTTGTAACGTACGTGACGGACTACTGATGTACACAACAACCGGGACGCAGGCCATGAGTCGAACGCATCGTGCCCGAGGGTTCACCCTCGTCGAACTGCTGATCGCGACCGCATTGTTCTCGATCATCATGGCGGCCATCGTGACGCTGTTTGTGGCGAGCCTGCACGCCGTCAAGTCCGCCTACCTCGCCAGCGACGCGTACGAAACCTCCCGTGGCGCCTTCGCCGTGGTGGAACGCGATCTCACGACCGTCTTCACCATGCGCGACTACGGCGACTACTACCAGTTCTACGGCACGCCCCAGGGCATGAGCATGATCGGCCTCATCCGCGATCCCGATGGCAGCAGTACGACCCTGGGCCGCATCACCTACGTGATCTTCCCGGTGGTCATCAAGGATACGGCTGGCGACTTTTATGTGACCGGGCCGTTCAATCTGCCCCAACTGAATACGCGCCCCGTTCCGATTCAGTTCGCCACGATCAACGACAACGGAACCCCCGGCAATCCGGCCGACGATTTTGAAGAGGTGCAAGACTTCCTGTACGGCACCGCGGCGCTCCTCCGCTACGTGGAACCCGGCGTGGAAGATCTTGAAACATATCCCTTCGATTGGAACGATCTCGCCGTTGACCCCGAGTTCGGAACGTCCGTCAAGAGCGAACTGGATCTGGCGATCGCCGATCGGTTCGGGAACCCTCGCGATTCGTCGGACCCGAACGTCCTGCTCCGCTTGACATCGTCCCAGCAGGAGATGCTCGCCGCCAAGAAGCGCGAACTGTGGATTCGCATGCTGGCCGGGCAGGAGTACTGGATTCCCGTGTTGAACGGTGCTGCGCCCCAATTGCCCAACGTTTGGGGGATGCGCGACGCGGACGGCGACGTGATTCAACAGAGCTGGCTGGAACCGCTGGACATCAGCGGCAACGTGAACGCACTCGATCCGCGCGACTACGTGGTCGCCGAGAACATCGGTTTGGTAACGCAGGAGTCCGATCCCCATACGATTCCGCTGTACCCGATGCAGCGCACCCATCCCTTTTCCGATCCCGTGCGCAGTCTATACCCCGGGGATCAGGTGGCCTCGTTCCAAACCTTGTTCAACAACGACGTATTGCCATTCCAGGTGGTCGCCGGCGATCTCAACGTAAATGTCTACGCGAACGGTGTACTCGTGGCGACGAACGTGGTGCCCGTTTCTCCGGCCATGTCGCTGGAAGATCTTGCGATCGATCTGAACGCGTTGGTCGGCGTGTACGCCTTCGTCAACGGCGGCACCATCGAGGTCGGTCCGGAACTGAACCCCGATCCGGGCGGACAGTTCGGGTTCTCCTTTGGCAACGATACGAGCGGCGTGCTGCGGGCCCTGGGGCTATACGGCCAGTTCTTCCGGTACGGCCGGGTGTTGGCCACTTCCGAGCTCGACGTGCGATCGTCCTGGAACTCCGCGCTCAACGTGGGCACCACGGCCAACGTGGGCAACCCGCTCACGCCGCGGCTCCCGGAGATCGTCGCGTTGCGGCTGCCCTTCGCGTACGAACGGCCCTATCCGACAGCGCCCCAGTTCGAGCGCAACCTGGAACAAGTGATCGACGTGCCGACCGCGTACTCGCGCGCGGCACTGGGTGGAGCATAAGAAGAAAATGAGGAATGATGAATGATGAGTGATGAATTACGATCCAACATCGGCCATTCCGCATTCTTCATTCATCACTCCTCATTCATCATTCATCAAAAGGTACCAAGATGATACAGGGATCCGAGAATCGCGGCGCTGCGCTCATCATTGCGGTGGCCATTTTTACGATACTGCTCGTGGTGGCGCTGACGTTTTATTCGTCCAGCAAAATCGAGTTGCAGACCGCGACCAACGTGGAGAACTCGTTCCGGACGGAGCTGATCAACAACGCCGGTATCGCGCTGGCCGTGTCCATGATTCAGAACGACGCCCAGCTCTACCCCCACGCCACGTCCATCGACCATCCCTGGACCACCTACTTCAACGGCACCTGGATCGCCGGCAAGCCCTGGGCCTTCCGCGACTATGCGCTAAACCCGTCGGCACCGTGGACAACCGATCGTAACGCGGTGCCATACCTGCTTTACGACGATGTCCTCGCGCTGGAGTCGGACATAGTCAACAATCCGGCCAATGGCATAAACGCAGCGCTAACTTCAGGCAATTACGGCAGGGTAGCCGCATTGCAGAATGCCCGAGCGCCGCTGTATATACCGCGTTTCCAAGCCGGCCCAACGTTGGCCGACCTTGAATCTGGCAGCTTTGTTGTCGAATACGCCTTCGATCAAACTCAGATCGATCCCGCTTACGACCCGAGTACGGATGGGGTGCAGACCGCGCCGCAACTGACGCCGCAACA
This sequence comes from uncultured Nitrospiraceae bacterium, assembly GCA_964632865.1. Classification (GTDB taxonomy): domain Bacteria; phylum Hydrogenedentota; class Hydrogenedentia; order Hydrogenedentales; family SLHB01; genus JAHDWY01. Next base: position 19,616 of record CAZWDH010000021.1, on the reverse strand, counting down.
GCAGATCGCGTTCTGGGCCGACGTGGATAACGACGAAGACGGTTTGCCGGATTCCATGTGGATCCCCGTGCCTATCGAACTCTTTTTCGGCGGAGTCGACAAGGATGAAGACGGAATCGTCAGTGTAGACGAGGGGGGCGACGGCATCGACAACGATCTCGACGGGTTTGTTGATGAAGAAAACGAAACCGCCGTGTTCGTCTACTGGGGCGGCAACGATGGACGCGACAATGACTACGACGGTTTTGTCGACGAGGACGACGAACGGAAACTGTTTCTGACCGCGCCCATTGTGGACCAGGACGGGTTCACCATGTTCAACAACATCGACGTGCGGGTAAGACCTGCCGTCCTCGCGGAATACGTCCTCCCCTATACCGGTGCTGTCGGCACCGTCGTGCAGAACGCCGCGTTCACCGGCACCAACGACGTGGACGCCATCGACAACGATTACTCCATGATCGTGAGCGATGCCAAGGGGTATGCATACGACTTCCTGAACGGCGATCCCACACCTGACGACGACGATGAACTTGCCTACGCCGCTCAACAGGCCGTGCGGGAGTACAACCGAATCGATACGTCGGTCTACCCGACCATCGCGCCGTTCCAGGTCGTGTCCGCCAGCGGCGAACCCGTATGCGAGATCGCGGGCCGCGTCGCGGTGCTCATCACCGACGAGGCGTCCAAGATCAACCTGAATTCCGCGGGCGGCCAGGCCATCGGCCCGGCGGGCCAGTTCCCGGCCGAGGGCGTGCGCCTGACCTGGGCCGCCAACGAAGGCGTCGGCACGCACGAAGTGGATATCCGGTCGGTGCCGAATTTCGGCCCCGCCACCGGCCAACAAGTCGCCCAGATCCGTGGCGGCTCACCGGAAGGCGGCGTGCCATTCGGCATCAACGTGAACCTGAACGGCGCGCCCTACGAATACGACGCCGCCCTTCCCGGCTATGGCGGAGTGGACGACAACGGCAACGCCTTGTCGCTCTCGCTCAACGGGATCGATGACGACGGCGACGCGTACTACTACCTCTACGACGGCATCGACAACGATTTCGACGGCACGATCGACGAGGCGGATGAGTACCTCGTGGGGATCGACGAGCTTTGGGAAGGGATTGACGAACCGGCGGAGCATCAATTGTTCCGGCCCCTCCGCAACAGCCTCGCCGAGACCGACGGCCTGGACAACGACCTCGACGACTCGGTCGATGAAATCGGCGAGCTGGGCGACCGCTTGTTCCGCACGCAGGACCAGTCCACGCTCATCAGCGGCATTGGTCCGGCCAGCGCGCAGTGGTTGCGCAACACCATCACGACCCAGTCCACCGACCGGAACCAGCGCAACCAGTATTACACCCGCGACGGCAACGGCAACATCCTCCAGCAGTTGATCCCGCCCACCAGCGGCCTGAAGCTCGACTACAACTACGCATTGGCCGATAACATCGCCCTGGCCCTGCAGGAAGACTGGGATTATCCCGCTTTTACCGATACTCTCGCGTCCATCCCCGAAACGCGCTACGCCGACGGGCTGCGCCGGGAGGACATGACCGTCGTGCACGCGCCCTTTGGCGTGATCGACCCCGACAGCGGCGCGATCCTGTTCGAATCCGACGCCGAGTTGCGCTCCTACCAGATCGCGCTGAACATCATGGAACACCGCGATCGCAACCACGCCGGCAACTACGCCGAAGTGCGCACGCCCGACCGGTGGTGGTTCAATGATGTGGGCGCCGACAACGATCCGTCGACGTTCGAACTAACCGGCGGCGAGCCCCGGCAAATCACCTACCGCATGCGCGGCGTCGAGAGCATCCGCATCACCGAACTCATGGTGCGCCCCGTCCGCCGCGTCGAAGCCGAAGCCGACATCGCGGGGGCGGTCGAGTTTGATCCGAATCTCTTCAGCGACGCCGAAGGCCGCCCGGATGATTTTGATTATGAGTATGAGCTCATCTCGGACACGGCAGGGATCGTGCCAGTGCCCGCTACAGGAAGCGATTGGACGCCGCAAGGCAACGGCATCTTGGGTGATCGCCACGTGCTCGCGACCGACGTGACGCAAGTCAATGATGCGACCCTAAACACATATCCGAACATCATCCAGTTCCGGTTTGGACCGAGCCCTCAGCTACCACCGGGCCGGTACTATCTCATGTTCAATTCGTCGGATGAGAATGGCAATCCAACCGTGACATTGGATTCACACCTTGATTTTCGCGTGAAATACGCTAGGCTGACGGATCCAGATATCATCACCGACGAACTCGCTGCGCCGGGCGCTGGGCCATTCTCCGATCCAAACTACGAAATAACGGTCTCGACTCCCCAGATTGGGCTTATGGATGCCACCAGCCCGGTAGGAACTCCATCCGCGGCAAATCCCGCCAGCGGCTGGGTAATGCTGCCCACCGCTGCTTCCGACCAAACCGATGATCTATTGATACTCAATCCCACAGCCGACGTGGGCTACGCGGGCGTTCCCGGGGCAGGAAATCCCAAGAACGAGGCCTTCACTGTCGTCATTCCTCCGTATTCCGCAGACCAGTATTACCTGTGCGTCGCGATTGCGAGCACCAAAGCTTCGGGTGAAGATTTCGCCATCAACTTCTTTGACTTCAGTCAGGAGCCGGACCACGAGTGGGTGGAGGTTACGAACATCGCTGAGGACCCGAATGGCATAGACATTGGTGGTTGGCAGTTGGAGGTTGGAGGTGATACCGCGGACGCAGGCCGACGTCTTTTCGAAGTTCCGTCCGGTACCACAATTGCCCCTGGCGGTTCGCTCCTTCTGGGGTTCAACAAGTACGATGTAGGATCTCAGTACTTCGACTTAAACCTCGCTGGCAACCCGTATATTGAGGTGCGAGATTTCTATCGAAATGGGATTGGCCTTGTACGCGGCCCTGGCGCAGGTAATCTCGGTAACATTTCCGAACCCCCGATACCGCGCTACGCTGCACCCGGTGAGACCGGTTTTATTTCGGGGCTTACCACCTGGGGCATCACGCTGGCAAACGGTTCCGGTGCAGACAGTGTCTTTTTCCGCGTAGAGGATCGGGACTTCATTGACAATGACGGGAACGGAGTTGTCGATGGAGCAACACCAGACGATTTCGTAACCTCCGCCAATCGTGTGCCGCCCCCTGGAATCAATCCGGGTTTCCCGTTAGCTGGCGCGCCCTCCACGAAGGCTTGGGATCGGATCATTCGATTAGATCCTATACTCTCGGACGAGTTGTTAGAAGTGAGTACGACCGAAACCGGCCAACTCACTAACGCCGCGCGCATGGTGCTTGGCGGCGGTGTGTTCCCGAACTATCCCGAGTTCGACCTGCTCGACAATGATCAGGACAATTCCGCGCTCGAAACGGACGGTATCGACAACAACGGCAATGGCGTTATTGACGAGGCCGGCGAAGGACTGGACGAAGGCCGGTATCGCCGGGAGAACGGGCTCGTCGTGCCGGGGACTTATGATGACACTCCGGTAGACTTCGGTTTTGCCTCCCTGCCCCCATACGTTTGGGGTAGCGGCACGAACCTGTGGTGGGATTGGAAGAACCTCGTCGAACTCCGGTACTTCCCCGGCGAAAACGTCATCGTCACCTTGTACGACGGCGTCGCCGAAGCGGGGCGGGTCGCCGACCGCGTGACCTACTCTCAGCACGATGTCGAGAACCGGTCCTTTGACGACAAGATCATTTGTCCCTATCCATCGACGGAGATTCCGAACCCGGTCGTCGACTGGGCCTGGCCGGCGAACATGATGGGACTGGATTTCTACAAGTCGCTGGAGCGGCGGCATCCTTTGTACAACGGCGACCGCGTCGGTACCCAGAACCGCTGGTTGGCAACGGACGGCGACTACGACGACTGGCACGAAGGCACCGCGCGGTTCTCGCGTCCGGCCGGACCGGTCATGGCCCTGGGTGAAGTGTTGTTTGGCCACGGGTTCAGCGGGTCGCCGTTACGTCCGAACTTCTACCAGCGCCGGCTCGAACAACCGGGACCGCTCGTCGATCATGACCCCGGCGTGGGCAGTTTCATTTGGACCTTCGATCGCGCCAAAGTCCGGAACCGGCAATTGGCATCCATCGGCGACTTGATGACCGTACCGCATATGACCCTTGAAAAATGGCTCAACGACGCCACCAGCGAGGTGCTCGGCGCCGAATACCTGGTGGGCGACGGCGTGACGCTTGGCCGCGACTATCCGATGGACCTGCGGGCCGTTCTCGAAACGGGCCGCCTCGATTCCATCGTGCTGAGCGTGGCCACGGCCGACTTCTATCCCCTGTACCCGCGGATCGCTCACATCGGACCTCCGGGCAGCGACCCCTCCCTCGTCGAATGGTCGGGCGTACCCGGCGGCCTTCCGAACAGCCTCGGCATTCCGCCGCGCGCGTGGTCGCCCGTGTTCCTGACCCCGCTCGATCCCGGCGGGAGCGAGCCCCCGTACAACACAATTACCATCACGGCGGCTTCCGTGCCGGCCGCATACCCGCACCTGCGGGACGGTCCCGCGTCGTATCCGATTCAGTTGAACTTCCTGCAGGAGCCCATCGCGACCTATCCCGGCACGACGCCGGCGAACTATCTGCAGGACCCGCTGAGTCCCGCGCCGCGCTGGCCGCTCGAGACGCGCGCCGTCATGTACGTGTCGGCCAACCCGCCGCAATTCGATCCCTATTCGTACAATCACGATGCGCCTACGCCGATCGACATCACCAGCCCAGAGGGTGTGCAGCACCCGGCCGAGGCCCTGTTTGTGTGGGATGGCGACGACGGTCTGCCGAACGGCGAGTACGATCTCTACGTCGTCACGTTGGACGACGTGAACGGCCTCGTCGCGAATAACACGCAACTTGCGGCCAACGCGTCTGAGTTCACCGCGCCCTTCGTGGCGCGCGCCCTGGCCGCCGACCCGACGCAGACCGCCGTGGACGTGGGCGTATTGACCGATCGCAACGGCGACCGGCGCGTCTGGGAAGATACCGGCAACCAGATGCCGGACACGGCCGAATTGGGTCAGACCGTGATGCCGCCGGGCGTCCCCGGCGAAAGCTACGGCCTCAAGACCGGCCTGACTCCCGCCAGCGACGGATCCATTCACTACGGCGTGGTCAAGGTGGAGAACAACTACCTGGCCGTGTTCATCCGCAACTGGGCCCCTCCAGGCACCTTGAACCGCGTATCTCGCGTGGTCCTGACCACCCGCGACAAGACGACGGGCCGCGTGAACGTCAATACGGCGATTACGCGCATGGTGCAAGTGAACAACCTGAATCCGCCGTCGAATCCGGCGAACTTTGGCGCGTACAATCCTCTGGCAGGCGTGCCGGGCATCCTCGGCAACTATCTCCCTGACGATTTGACGACGCCGGTTCTGGACCCGCTATTCGATCCACGCCCCTTCGGGGATGCGGATATTCAACCGGCGAATCTTGACAACGCCCCCGGGAACGCAGGCGATCCATTGGCGCTCAACGATCCCCTGGGCCGGGCTGAGCGGATCGCGGCTCCAACCGCGCGGGGCCTTCTGGCAGGTGACCCGGCGTATGCTGCCGTGGATCGGCTTGACGGTCGTTACTACCAGTTCCAATCCGAACTGGTCGCGGTAGGCGATAATTTGATCTTCGGCCCGTCGCTTCAGTTGGCCCCCGCTCTGCTCGCGCCGAACACCGTTACGGGGACCGAATCCCTGCTGCAACTGGCGGACAAACAGGCGGCCCAATTCGACGAAATGCTCGCGCGCTACAAGCGCATCGCAAACATCATCACGGCGCGGTCCGACGTATTCGAGATCATCGTGACCGCCCAGAGCGGCTACGGGTTCGACGCCAACGGCGACGGGCTCATCAACTGGCGCGACGACGAAGAATTCGTCGTCAACGGCGAACGGAAATCCCGAACCGTGTACGAACGGTGATCCACCGATTTCACCGATTGAGAGTCACGCGTTGCGTGACGTATTGAGAAACTAGTTGAAGATGGATTCCCGCCCTCGCGGGAATCCACTGTCTCGACATGCAACCTGACTGCGATCATATAGCTATCGCGCAGGTATGACGTGCCCACTGGCCGTGGCCTTTGGTGTTACCGGCAATCGGCACACGTTGTCTCGGCGTAGCCTTCGGCCAAACATAGGCCGGTGGATAGAGGAGTTTGAATACATGCGGCATCGGACAGTTGCAGTGACCCGCTCGGTGTTTGCCGGATTTCTTGCGATTGCGATGATCGCCGGGTTCTCGCCCGCCTTCGCGCAGGTCGTCACCGACAACCTGATCGTGGCCTGCAAAGGCACGAACTGCGCCGGCTTCGGCGGCGCGGGCGCGTCCCCCTATTCCGATCTGCAGGTCGCCATCGACGACGCGGTCGCCCTGGCGGCCAACGTCGGAACGGTAACGGTCCTGATCATCGAAGACGACAGCGGCGCGCCTTGGTCCGGCACGGCCCTGGATATCCCCGCGGACGCGGATATCCGTATCCTCGGCGTCCCCGACGATGTGAGCATCGGCGGCGCGTTCTCCGTGGTGTTGGAAGGCACCGGCGCGGCGCCGGTTATCACCATTGACGGCGCCACCCTCACCGAACCCACCGACCGGCTCGAAATCGAAGGCATCACCCTTACGGGCGGCACCGACGGTGTCCTGATCACCGGCATCACCGATGCCGGGAATGCGACCGACTACGCGCCCGTCATCAACCGCTGCTACATCACCGCAAACATCGAGAACGGCGTCCGCGTCGAAGGCAACGCCCAACCCCTTCTGGTCAACAACAGCATCAACCTCAACGGGCAGGACGGCGTCCACGTCGGCGACGGCATCGGGGGCGTAGGCAGCTTCGCCGATGTCCTCCACTGCTCCATCCTGGAAAACAGCGCCAACGGCGTCTACGTGGAAGCCGGGAACGACGCGCGCGTCCGCAACACGCTCGTCTACCGCAACGGCAACACGGACGGCGAAGGCGGTCTTGTCTGGGAGACCAACGCCTTTATCGATCCCGAAGAGGGGCCGGTCACGGGCGGAACCACCGTTGAGATCAACGGCGAGAATTTTGGCGCATCGACCGGCGCGGTCTATTTCGGCCCGCCCAATCGTGCGGATACGGAAGCCACCAACTACACCTGGAGCGACACGCAGATCACCTGCGACACTCCGCCCGCCTGGACGGCCAATCCCGGCCCGGTGGACGTATACATCGTGCGCGACGACGGCACGGTGCAGATGTCGCAGGTCGTGCGTGACGGGTTTACCTACCTCGAGCAAGCCGCGGGCGTGTTCCCGGTGGTCAGCCACGTCGTGCCCGAATGGGGTCCCCGCACCGGCCAGAATTGGGTCTACGTCTACGGCGCGAATTTCGACGCCAACGCGGACGTGTCCTTCGGCGGCATCTCGGCCCCCAGAGTCAACTGGATCAACTCCGGTCAGCTTCAGGTGAAGGTGCCGGCCGCGACGGTCCCCGGCAAGGTCGAAGTTCAGGTCCAGAATGACAACGGCAATATCAGCGCCATCACACCGCCCGAGGATTACGAGTACCGAGACACCACCGAACTCGCGCCGTCCATCGTGCAGATTACGCCGAACTACTACCGCGAAGTCGGGGGCAGCGGGCCGGATTCGACCGTAACGGCCGTGGCCGATGTGGTCGGCTTCTACTTCGTTGATGACGCGGTTGTGAAGATCGGCGGAGTGGTTTGCCCGCACGGGCCGGTCCAGATCGTCAACGGCGCGTCCTCGCCGCCGCTCGTGAACATCACCGACGTGCAGATCCCCGTGGCCGAGTTCGGCGCGGGGGGCTCCTACGATGTGGAGGTCGTCAATCCGTCCGGTTTGCGCGACGTGTTGCCCAAGGGCTTCACCTACTACGCCAACAGCGAACCCCATACCAATCCGGATGGACCCGCCGACGGCGCGGACACGTTGAACGAAAACAAGTGGCGCGCCGCCAACCCCGGCGTCCCCAGCGGCGGCAACATGGTGTTGCTGGGTGTCGGAGGCCAACGCGTTCTACTGGGGCACAGCTTTGACCACGAAATCCGCGTCACCTTCGACGAGGCGGGCACCGTCGGTGGAGCCACGATCTACAACAACGTGCTGCCCACCGACGCGACCTTCCCGCATAACCAGCGGCAAGTGCTCTTTCCATTCCCGGGATTCCCCAATAGCCCGCCGCTGAATCTGGCATTCGCGGCCCGGGAGATCCCGGTTCAGGTTCGCAACACTGCGACCGTGATGGGCAATCCGTCGACCTTCTTCGGCGCGGACACGACCATGTACTACTGTCAGAATTACGGACCCGGTGGTGGACCGGGAGCGGGTTCCGGCGAAGGCTTGTACTTTGACATCACCGACGTTCGCGTGACGGCGCTGGGCAGTCCGGACACGATCGAAATCGACGTGACGAACTGGCGCGACAGTATGCGCATCTTCGTGGGTCAGGCTTTGGCGACTCCGACGAACGTGTCGCCCAATCCACCCGCTGCAGGCAACATTGCGACCGTAGAATTCCAGGTGCCCGCGCAGGGGCAGCAGGGCTTCTTCGGCCCCGTCGACATCCGCGTCGAACTGGCGTCCGCGGACGACTTCAACGGCTTCGGTGAGACCCTGTATACGGTCGCGGAGAACGCCTACAGCTACCGCCGTCTCAACGATCCGCCCCAGGTGTACTCCGTCATCCCGCGCAGCAATCCCGACACGCTGACGCACATCACCGTTCTCGGCGCCAACTTCATCGGACCCGCCGGCACTGGCGCGAACACCGATGTGTTCACCCGGTTCGTACTCGTGTGGAACAACGGCAATGAGATCACCATCGCACCGGGCGAGCCCGGCGTGAGCAATTACGAAGTCACCTCGTTCAGCGAAATCAATTTCGACTTCGATCTCAGCGCGGTTCCTCCACCATTCGACACTAATCTCACCGACTTCCCGCGCGGCTCGGCCAACCTGGTCGACATCCGCGCCGAGCAGGTCCAGGGCACGACGATACTGACGGACTCGGGCGGCGCGAATCTCGAATCCACCTTGCCCGACGCGCTCTACTTCGAAAGCGGCCCGCCGACGATTACGTCGGTCACGCCCGCGGAAGGTCCCGTCAGCGGATTCAACGCGATTACAGGCGCGCCCGTGCCGATCATCATCGACGGCGCGAACTTTGGCGCGACCGAGTCAATCGTCCGCTTCGGCAGCGCTGAGGCCGAGATTGTCAACTGGACCGCTACGCAGATTGAAGTGGAACTGCCGCCTGCTCCGCAGGGGCTTCCCGGCGTCTACGACGTAACCGTCATCCGCGACGCCGACGAACAACAAGGCGTGCTCCACGACGGGTTCACCTACTTCATGGACGGCCGCCCGATCATTACTGAGATCGAGCCGAACCATGCTGAATATGATCCATTGGATGACGACATCCGTTACGTCACGATTCGCGGATATAACTTCGACGACATCGTTCGCGTCACGTTTGACGACGGTGCAGGTACCTCAGATGAGCGGTCGTTCTATAGCGTTTCGCCTTACGAGATTGTTGTATCGCTCCCCGATTTCGCTGCAGTCTTTCCCGCTCCGGGCGGCACGTCGACACTAGATGTGACCGTTCAAAATCGAGCCTTCGATATAGGGTCAGGCGATCCCGAAGCACCTAGTCTAACCAGTGATCCTGCGGAGTTCTACGTCTACGACGACACCCGCGGCAACGTATCGCCCGCGGTGCCCGAGTTCGCCTTCAACGACGTCTACTTCAACTGGGAAGATTACATCAACACCCAGCCCGGCGTCGGCAGCATCAGCGTCGATCCCATGCTCGACACCGGCCAGGGCGGGGTACCCGTGCCGGGTCCGAAAAACGTGGTGCCGCAGCCGGGCGGCTGGTGGTACGGCAAGCTGCTGGCGACCGAACTTGCGAGCGGCGAATTCCGCGACAATCCCATCCGCAATAAGGGCGGCGAGTATACCGTCGAGCCGTACACCTCCGCCGACTTCGAGTACGAACCCCGGCCCGATCCCCCTCAGAATGAAAACATCCAGGGAACCGGACCCACCAGCGCCAACCTCCCGGATATCGGCGCCGACGAGATCAACGGGTTCAACGACGCCGAGTGCGGCTGGATCTTTGCACGGCCCACCCCGAACCCGGTCGGAGCCCTCGAGGCAGGCGACCTGCAAGTGCAAATCGGCGTGACGCCGGGGTGCATCGATCCCGTGGCATTTATCGTGCCTCAAGGGGCCAGTCCGGAGATTCCCGAGCATCTCATCGGGCTTGAGATCATCACCCGGCTAGGGGCGGGCGGATACCTGTACCGCTCCACAACCGAAATCCAGACCCTCATGGTCGACAACGATCTCGATGGCGAACCGTCTCAAGGCGACTACCTCATGGACGGTCACGCGGCCATATACATCGTCGATACCCGCGATGACACGAACATCATCGGTTACGATGAAACAACGAACCTGGGATCGCTCACCGAAGGCGGGCTGATCCAGTCGCAGGCCGTATACGGGCGGCACTTCCTCATCGACACGATCCCGCCGCGCGTCCGCGTCGAATCCGGGACCTACGGGACAAATGGGTTCGACAACGTCATCGTCGCTTCGAGCATCGTCGGCATTGTGGACAGCCACGACGACCCGATGACGGCGGGCGACGTCGATCCCGCGACCCATCCGGCGACGTTGGCCGCGCCACCCGCGACCTTGTCCGATGGCACCCGCTGGGATCCGGCAACCGTGCTGGCCCCGGTGGACTACCTGGGCGGAATCACGCTGCCCCCATTGGCCGGCGTGGACGGCACCAAAGTATTTTTCAACAACGGCTCTCTCGCGAACAATTCCGGGCTGAGTTTGCCCGGAGTGCCCAGTGGCAACCTGACTTTCAACGCCACCATCGAGTTTGTCGATCCGCCGGTCACCGATCCCGACGGGAATGAGATCGGCGGCAATCCGGAAGATGTGGATATATTTTTCCCGGCTCTCGATACCCGGCAGCGTTCCGGATTCCTTCCGGTCGAACAACCCACCGACGCCTTCGATATCGGGGCGGGCCGATGGTTGTTCGAAACCGGCGGAAGCCTCCTGATCGGGGCGCCGGTGATCGGGACGTATACCACGACGGGCGTCGGCCCCGGCAGTAACCAGGGCCTCTACGATCCCGCCTTTCTGGAGTCCACGGGTGATGGTGTCCCACCGCCGGTTGGCATTCAGAACGTGTCGAACGAAATCCTCGTTCCGATTTGGGCCATCCAGCCGCCGGGCATCGATTGGAATGTGGCGAACGACAACTTCCCCTTCCATGTTGCCGCCCGCATGATCGCGGAGGATCTTGCCGGAAACGCAACACCAGACGAAGAGGAATTCGAGACCGACCCGCTCCATATCTGGTGGCCGATCGACGTGGAGAGCCGGCTGGTGCCGGACCGTGAAGGCCAGGCGACCAATCGCCCGACCTTTACCATGCAGTTGAACCGCGTCGTCGATCCCCAGGCCGAAGGCGGGCCTGTGCCCATCTTCTCATATCGCGTGTACGCGGCGGACTTCTACGAAGGGCCGTACAGTCCGGTTACCGGGTGGACGAGCTGGTCGGCATCCACCTCAATCGACACAATCTCGTCCCTCCCTGGTGTGTTGGGACGTTGGGTCCTCGTCGTGAGCCAGAGCGCCGATGAGGCGGGCAACGTGGAACCGTGGTGGGGACAACGCCCCGGCCTTCCTCCGCTCGCGCCGGCGCCCGCACCACTTGAAAACGGGCCCATCGATCTTTCGAACCCGCTATTTGACGAGTGGGCACGCCAGTTGCCGAACTGGCAGCGCTTCTTCTACTCCGGCGTCGCCGCGCCCGATACCCGCGTGGATCCCACGTTCTGGCATGACGTCGACATAGATGTCACGATCGACAATGGTGAACCCAATTTCGGCCAAAGCCGTTTGATCCCGCTGCCGGGCGATGCCGCCAACGTGCCTGTACGCGCGCAATTCCTGGTATCCACCGTGCAGCCTCCCGACTCCGCAGCACCAAGCCCGATACGGGTTCGGTGGGAATTCATCGAAGCCGGGCAATCCGTTGACGGAGACGTAATGCCGTTCGTCTTCACGTCCAATTCGCAGGTCGCGCCCATATTCGCCTCCAACCCCGCGGGCATTGCCGATATCGCGGGGACCGTGAAGGCCCCGCCCTTTGATGATTTCTTAGGCGACGTACCCCAGCGGCAACAGCCCGTTACGTACGTATTCCGGGCCGCGGCATTCTTTGACCTGGATAACGACGGTGCATTTGAGCCGCTGGATGGCGAAATCATGGACCCGACGCCGGCGAACGTGTACTTCACGGTGGTGCCGACGGGGGTGTCGAATTACATCAAGGCGCCGACGGACGACGATTCGCAGCCGATCAAGGAACAGGAGATTCGGTAAGAAGGTTGCGTAATGCGTTCGGATACGGTTAAATAGGAGCGCGGCAGATCCGCGGCTACTGGTGGACACACCCGAACGTGCGTCGGAAGTTGTGGCGCCGCGGTGATACGCTCTGGGGTAGGAGTGTGAGCTAACTTGCGAGGGTGTCCATGACGGTACGCCGGCGCCTTGCGATCGCTAGTTTGTTCGCTACATGCGTCCTTTCTTGGGTAGGATGCGGTGGCGGATCCAAACAGCAACATGCGACGACCATTACCATAGAGTCGTCTCCAGAGAGCGGCGCCACGGTGACCATCAATGGCGAACCCTACGGGGAGACGCCAGTGACCGCCCAGGGGTTGGCGCCTGGCACGGTGCTGGTGGAAGTCGCCAAGGAAGGGTACAAAGACGCGTACGAAACGGTGCGCGTGCCCGACGAGGGCGAGGCCCGGTACGAGTTGAAGTTGGAACCGCTGGTCGGCTACGTGACCATCATGTCCGAGCCGGATCAGGCGGAGGTCTACCTCGAAGGGCGCGACTACTTGGGCGTTACGCCGCTGATTGAAGTGCCGCTTACTTCGGGGCAGCGGACCTTGGTGCTGCGAAAAGAACGGTATCAAGATACGACGGCGACATTGGATATCCGGACGGATTTCAAGTACCGGAAGACCTATGTACTGACGCCGAAGAAGGCCCGGCTCCAGATCTATTCGATGCCGACTGGCGCCAACGTCTGGCTGAATAACCAGATCCTGGCCGATAAGACGCCGGTACAGATAGAACTGGCCCCGGGGCCGTACACGGTCAGCGTCTATGCACGCGGATACGTCATGGCGGAAGACGTCGTTGACCTGTCGCCTGCGGACGAACGTGTCGTAGATCTCAAGATGAAGGAAGGGGCCGCGCCGCCAGGGATGGTCCTGGTTCCCGGAGGCGAGTTCCAGTTTGGCGAAGACAACCAGGCGCCGGATGAACGGCCGAAACAGAAAGTGACTCTGGAAGCCTTTTACATCGATAAGTACGAAGTAACGAACGCCCAATATAAGGCCGTGTTTCCATCGCACACATATGAAGAAGAGTTTGAGAACTACCCGGCGACCAATGTGACTTGGGAGCAGGCGTCCTCCTATGCAGCCGCCATCGGAAAGCGATTGCCGACGGAGCAAGAGTGGGAAAAGGCGGCTCGCGGCACGGACGGCCGGGCGTACCCGTGGGGCGAACTGTTCGACGACAGCCTCGCCAACACCGGCGGCGCGGTGAACGCGAAGCCCGAAGAAGTTGGGCAGTACCGCGGAGGTGCATCTCCCTATGGGTGTCTGGATATGGCCGGCAACGTGTACGAATGGACATCGAGCTGGTACAAGGCTTATCCGGGCAACTCGGAGATTAAAAAGGACTACGGTCAGGTATATCGCGTACTGCGCGGAGGATCCTTCCGTACAAGTAGTTACGACGCGCGCTGTGCCAAGCGGCACTATGCAAGAATGGACGCCACGAGGAACGACTATGGATTCCGGTGCGTCGCGGACATCAAAGACGCCTCGGGCAAACCGGGAGACGCGGAGCGACCCTAGACGATGTTTGGAAACAGTTGTCACAAGGGATTTTATTGTTGACAACCTCATCTTCGTATACTACAATCGAATCCAAGGGCTTACGGGGTCAAGACAGGCGAGCGCCACTTCGAATTCTTTGAACGAACAGGCGTAACACGTTGCCACGCGAGACAGTCTGGGGATGTCGGCGACGTAATGATGTCGACAGGTTCTGGGTGAAGGGACAGGTGATCCGATGGCCAAAGCGAAACGCTCACGGATGAAACGGCTCGTTCTAGACGTGGGCACCAGTGCCGTCCGTTTATGCGAACTTTCGCATACCAAGACGGGATACCAACTCACCAAATATTACCACCGCGAATTCGCGATCGACCCCTCCATGGATGAGGACGAACAGCGAAAGAGCCGCGCGGAAACGGTTCGCGCCCTCCTCAAGGACGCCAAGGTCCGTCACAAGAAGACCGTCCTGGGTGTCCCCGGTCAGTCCGTGTTTACACGCACGCGGGCGCTGCCGCCCGTACCAGAATATAAAGTTACCCAGATCGTTCGTTACGAGATTCAGCAACAGATCCCGTTTTCACTCGATCAGATCGCATTCGACTACCAGGTGTTGCAGCGCACCGAGGCCGGCGGCTATGACGTGCTTATGGCCGCCATCAAAGTGGACGTCGTTGAGAAACGTCTTGACATCATCCGCGACGTCAAGCGGCAGATAGACACCGTCGACGTATGCCCCCTGGCCGCCTACAACTGGTTGAAGTACACCGGCGAATTCGGCGAAGAAGGCGACTGCGTCGCGTTGATCGACCTGGGCGCCGCCACCACCGACATCGTCATCGAACGCGACAATCAGTTTCGCTTCACCCGCAGCCTGAATCTGGGCGGCAACGATGTCTCCTCCGCCATCGCCGCGGAATTTGGCGTGTCCTTCGCCGATGCCGAGAAAATGAAACGGGAACGCGGCTTCGCGCCTTCGGGCGATGCGCAACGCGATGGCAAAGGCGGCGAAGTTATTGGCCGGGTGCTGAACCGGCTGGTATCCGAAATCTCCCGCTCCTTTGCCTACTTCCGATCCCAGCCCGGTGGCGGACCCGTATCCCGGATTATCGTCACTGGCGGCGGCGCGTGCCTCCGCAACATGATTCCCTATTTGCAGCGCCAATTGGGAATCGAGGTGCGTGTCGCGCAGCCGCTGGCGGGGCTGGCCATTGCCCCCGGCGCCCAGGAAGTAAACGAACATCCCGAACAGGCCGCAGTCGCTTTAGGACTCGCGCTCCGATGCTGCGAACGCGTCGCAATCGGCGTCAACCTCATTCCCCCGCGCATTCTGGAAGCCGCGCGACGTAAAGAGCAGGCGGTCTATTGGGCCCTTTCGTTGTTAACCCTGGGGCTGATCGTGCTCTCCATCGTGCCGTCGATGGCGCAGCGGAACAACCTGATACTCGAACAAATCGAACTTGAGAAGTCCGCCATCAGCCGCTACGATCCGCGAATCGTCAACCCCAATACCCCTCCCCAATCGTGGGTATCGCCGCACGAGAAGGATCTGAGGAACGCCAAGGCGGAAATCCAGCGCTACGAGGAAATTGTCGGGAAATTGGATAGTGCTTACGCAACCTTCAAGCCCTGGCTCGACTACATGACCACCATCAACGAATCTCGCCCCGCAGGTAAGCTTGTGCTGTTGTGGTCGGTCGAATCGACGTGGCTTGAGGCTGCAAGCGCAACCTCGACAGGATCCCGTTCCAGCAGGGGCGGTCGCGGAAGGGACGACGACGACGATGACGGACGAATGGGCGGATTCGGTACCTTTGGCGGGGGCGGCGGACCCGCAGGGCTTGATGCGCCACCTCTCAAGTACGCAAGTTCCGGATTCAGGGGTATCCACGCTCGCAGTTCGGGAACAACGTCAAGAGCCACCATGGGGCGGGACGATCGTGGAGGTCGACGTGGCGGCAGCAGCGTGTCGAGTTCCAACACGCCCCAGCCAACTGAAAAGCCCGGCAGGTACAATGGCGTTACGATTCAGGGGTATGCGGACAGCGTTGAAACCATCCAGCAGTACGTGGAAACACTCAAGGAGTCGAACGACTTTCTGGAAGGAAAAGGCGTTTTCTGGGATGACCGATTTACGGATCCCGTTCCGCCGACCGTGTTGGATCAGGCAGGACAAGGCTCTACTCCAACCACTCAACGGCCTGGCGGTGGCGGAGACGGCGGCCGCCGCAGGGGGCGCGACGACGATGACGATGGCGGCCGGTTTGGAAACTCCTTCACTAGTAGACCGAGCATCGGCGGAGCCAATCCCGGTTCCACAGATGCAAGTCTATGGATGAATCCGTCGGCCCTGTACCCATTTCGGATTGACTTGCAGTTTGCGGGGGTTCCTGCGGATGAACAGACTGCAGCGGCTGGCGGTGGATCGGGTACGCGCTCTACCTCTGCGTCCGGTGGTAGTGGTACGCCTCGCATGACACTCAATCGGCAACAAGATAGAGACTAGGCATAATGAAGAAGCAACATATTATCGCGATCGTCGTCCTCTTGGCCGTTGCCGGCGCCGTTGGGGCAGGATACCAGTTCTATTTCAAGGAACAGCTCGAAAAGTATAGTGAGAACGAGACCTTTCTCACTCAGATTCGCACGAAGCGCGCGGATCTCGACCGGCAATTCAATGGGAAGAAACCAGACGATGTTGTCGCCGCCTACCGGAATCTGGTGAACCCATGGGCGGACGCTACCGAGAGGCGCGCCCGGATCTTTCGCTTCGATGAATATGCCTCGATAGATCCGATGCCGGAAGGGGAAATTCCCAAGCCCTACTACATCCGCCAAGTCGAATCCATGAAGAACCAGTTGCTCCAGGATGCGTATACCAGCCAAGTCCAGATCGTCCCCGGTGTGGATCCCTATTTTGGCCAGTACAATCCTGGCCAACTGGCCGGTACAACCATAACCGCAGAGGACGCGAATAAATGGTTGAGGGAGGTCCAGTTCGGGTCGTCGATCGTGCGCATGCTTATCGCTAACGGTGCCTTGCTCATCAGCGACTTTACGTTGTGGGAGCCCGAGTTGGTCGAAGGAGTACTCAATGCCCGCACCTTCGGTGTTGAGATGTGGATTCGCATGGGCGATTTCTGCCGCTTGGTTCAGAACTTACAGTATGACGAACAAACATTCTTTAACGTCGCTTCGTTTCGCATGACGAATCCATACCTGAAGTATTACGATCCGCCCTTACGCGTGGAATTGCTCGTAACGATGGCCGAGTACGAAGCTCCACAGACCCCTGCGGGAACCGGCAGCGGAAGTGCAGATACCGACTTGGCTGCGGGGGAGGGCGGCGACCAGGCCAGTATCCAGGAGACACTCGCGCGAATCGGGCAAAATCGCGAGGCAGCCAGTGTGGGCGCCAACGACGTGCCTGCGGTAGAGTAGATGAAACGGAACTTGTATGAGGGGGGATCACGAGGGATGCGGAACGCGCTCAATACGGTCCCCACAACGAGTTCGGGATCGATACATCGATGAATGATTTCTTAACCATACTGCAGAAGACCGGTATATGGATTTGGAATCAGAAGGAAAAGATGGTCCTTCTGATTCTCGTGTGCGTGTTCGGCTTTCGGGTGTACCAAGTCGTCAGTGGCCCCCCGCCAGCGCCTCCTGATGACCACACTAAACTGAGTTCCCCGGATAATCCGGAATTGCCCGGACCCGGCAGCGTCCGCCCCCCTAAAGTTGACTATCAGGGATTGGTTCAACGGAATCCCTTTTCTATCTATGGAATCTCAACCGCGAGAGAAGGAGAACGCGGCAGTGAACCGCGAATCGACCTCGTTCTCGTACGAATCGTCCCCTGGAACGACGGGACCCATCGCGCGGAAATCATCAGCTCGCAGGATAGCAGGCCACGACGGTACGAAGAGAATGAACCGTTTGAAGGGTATCGCGTGGAAAGCATCAATCCATCCGCCAATACGGTAACGGTGTACTCCAGCGAACATGGACGAAGCTTTACCTTAGAGGCTCAGGAAGCACCTTGAGTGGGGATAGGGAATTGAGTATAGTTGACGAAAATTGCGGGAGGAATACACGCTCATGAGTAACTGGTTGCCGCGGTCGACCACCGCACACAGCCTCATTGTTGCCTTGCTGGTAGCGCTCTTGGCGCCGCTGACCCCGGTTGCCGGCGCACAGGAGTCCAACGCACCCGCGTCGGAAAACTCAGCAGGCGCAGCGGGGGAAAGCGCTGCTCCAGAAGGGATATCGGAGGCCGACGAATTTTATCGGGAAGGCCTATCTCTCTATAGCCGCGACATGTATCGCGAAGCACTCAATGCCTTTAATCGCGCACTGGCCCTCGATCCGGACCACGAAAACGCGCAGAAGATGGTCGTCAAGTGCGAAGGCAAGATCCAAATGTCTGCCGCCGGAGAATCGCCCAGCACGGTCGAAAGCTTCAATGTGATCGACCCGGAATCCGTCCAGAGCGAGGCCGAAGGCGGGGTCCCGGAGACCGCAGAGGATCTCAAGTACACCCGGACCAAAGAATTGATGCTGGAAGGCCAATTCTATCTGGAGAACGGTAAGTACGACCGGGCTCAAGAGTACTTCGAGCAGATCCTTCTCATCGATCCCGGCAACAAGACCGCGACGCGTCTGCTTGCAGAAGCCACGGTCGGTGCATACAAAGAAGAAATTCGAGACGATTGGCAACAGCTGGAGATCGACCGGCAGCGGATTCGTACCGGCATCGAGAAGAGCAAGCTCCTCCCTGAAGGCGCGGACGACAAAGGCATCAAAGAACCCCAGATCTCCGTTCCCGTTGAAGAAGAAGAGTATGCAGTCGAACGGGAAAAGACCGACGTAGAACTTGCCCTCGATTCACCAGTGTCCATCGAATTCGACGACGAGCACATCACTCGTATCACGGAATTCATCGCGGAATACGTGGGTATCAACATTGTGGTCGACGCGCGCGTTGTTCTACCTCCGCGGCAGACTACCCCGACCGCGACCGGTGTGCCGGGGCAACCGACCCCGTTCCCGGGCGCCCTTCCTCCGGGAATCGGCACTGGAACACCTGGTGGACTTCCACCTGGAGCACTGCCAACGCCGGGTGCGCCCGGGCTGCCTCCGGGTGGCATCGGAACCATCAACCAAGCCCAAGGACTTCAGGTCCAGGCGCAAACAACAACTGGCGAAGAAGTCACAGACGGATACGTCCCGTACATCAAGCTTGAGGACGTACCCCTGAGCGATGCTTTGAAGGCTCTGCTGCGTCCACTGAACTTGTCTTACTCCGTACAGCCGGGATTCTTGTGGATCAGCACGGCGGAAAAAATCCGTACCGAATCGTTTGAAGAGTTGGAAACCCGCATTTATGAGCTTCGAAACGCGGGCGCCGAAACGCTCTTCAAGATTGTAATTCGAAATCCGGGAGGACAAGGCTCGTCCAACTTTGGCATCGGCGGCGGCGGCGGCGGCGGTAACTTTGGTGGCGGCGGCGGCAACTTTGGCGGCGGTGGCTTTGGTGGCAGCGGCGGCAACTTTGGCGGCGGCGGCTTTGGCGGCGGCGGCGGTAACTTTGGTGGCGGCGGCGGCTGCTTTGGCGGCGGCGGCGGCAACTTTGGCGGCGGCGGCAACTTTGGCGGCGGCG
>CAZWDH010000020.1:35951-38915 GCA_964632865.1 uncultured Nitrospiraceae bacterium | reverse complement strand
GGCTCTCCCCATCCCGCAACTCCAGTTCGGTTGCGACGCTTATAAGGAGAGGCAGTTCTTGCCCCGACAGCGATCCTGAGACGGAGTAGACTCCGGGTGCAAGCCCGCGAAACTGGCACAGACCGTTCTGCCCTGTCACTTGATGGTTTCGCTGTGCTTGTTTTTCCTCCCCATCGCGAGTTAAAGAAACCGATGCACCGGTGACGGGAACGCCATCCACGAGGAACGTGTATTCGAGTTGGACCGAATCCGCGATTCGAATATCCATGGGTTGTCCGGCACGATGCACGGGATCAACGGTTACTTCGGTTTCGGGATAGTCGGGGTGGTACACAAGCAGCGTATCACCGAGCAGCTTGCTCGCAGGAAGGATGAAAGCGCCGTCGGGATCGGTCCGCGCCGAAGCATAGTCGTCCGCGTCCGATACCTGGACTCTTCCGGAAAAGATCAGCGCGCCGCTGACCGACGCCCCTTCGCTGTTTACCACGCTGCCGTTTAGATCCTTGTGTGATTCAAGGTGAATCTCGACACCGGAAAGCGGCTCCTGTCCGAGTTCGAGTTGCACGTCCGTAAACCCGAGCAGGTATCCCTTGGCGCGGGCGGCGATGCGCACCTCGCCCGTCTGTACGACGGACAGATCGAAGACACCATCGGGGTTGTGCACGGGTTCGTAGCGCTGGTCGTGAATGATGAGCCAGGGCGCATAGCAGTCTTTGATCTCAAAGTTGGGAATGGGCGCGCCGGACTTCGCATCGACGACCCGGCCCGAAACTGGAATCGGGTCGTGAAGAACGAGCCGGACGGTGCTGTCCCCGGTCTTGGCTTCGACCGCTTCACCGAAAATGTGCCTGCCCCAGTCAAAGGCGGTGAGCCGGTGCGTGCCGGAAGGCAAACCTTCCAGAACGAACATACCGGCCCCATTCGCGCGGGTACGCGAATTGGAGCCGTCTGGGCCGGAGCTACGGACTTCGGCGGTCAAGGGGTTCCCCCGGTCGTTGACGACGACGCCCGCGATATACCCGGTACCGACGCTGCATTCGAGGATTACGTCGTCTACCAACTCGCCCGCCGTCAGTGCGAATTGTGGACAGGGACTGTTGACGATCTCCACGTCGCGGCATACGCGCAAAATCGACGTACCTGGCGGCATGCCTTTCAGTTCGAACGCTCCGTTCGCGTCGCTGACCGCTTCGATCTCGCGGCCTGAAACGTGGGGCGCGAACTGGGGCAGGACACGAAGCCCTTCAACCGGGGCGCCTGCACGATCCACGACGATGCCGCGGATAATCGCTTCGGGCCAGAGCGTAATCTCGGGTCCGGTATCCGCCGATTGCGGCAAGACGAATGGACCGTATGACTCGCTTACGGCGTCGTCCCGTTCGGCCCACAGGTTGAGACTCACCGTCTCAGGGAAGCCCGACACCTCAAAGCTGCCGTCAGCGGCGGTCATCGCGGTGTTGGTGAGCCTGAAGTTGTTGATTTCGGCATGGCCGGAGACGATCGCGCCTGCCACAGGAGAACCCTCGGGATCGACGACGCGGCCGGTGATTGCGAGGCCTTTTTCGAGCGCGAAATCGATCCCTTCATAGTGCCGGCCGGCGGTCAGATTCAGGGTCCGGCGGTAGGGAGACGGCCCACCCTCGTCCCGTTCGTGGGCGAGGTAGTATCCGTTGGCGTTGCGACAAAGCATGGAGAACTCGCCGGCTTCGACCGATTCGAAGACGTACCTCCCTTGCGGATCCGACATTGCTTTGTATCTTTGCTCGCCGACGCGGCTCGAGATTTCCGCGTTGGGGACCGGGTCGCCGGTTGCCTTGTCATAGACTCGCCCGGACACGGTCGCGGTCGTACCGCTGCTTGGAGCCGCAAGGGCCGCGCTAACGGCTTCGACCAGTTGTTGTGGCGAACGGCCCGTTGTTTGGTCTTCAGATTCCGTTGGCTCGTCTGCTACAAGTGCTTCCGCGTTTGGACCAGCGCCAGGTGCGGGCGGCGGGGTTGAGTTGAATCTGGAAAACGCAATCATGCCCGCCACTACGGCAAGCACCGACACCAAACCGACCGCTACCTTCGGGAGCGTCACGACTCCGGCGACGACGCCCGCCTTTCCCACCACCGGCCCGGAGAGGGCGATGCGGCCCAGCTTTTCGGTAAGCGAGACGGGGAGCACGGCGGCTTCTGCGAGGCGGGTCCCGAGGGTTCCGGCGAGGATCGAAACGCCGGACACGACGACGCCTTTGCATTGGAGCTTCGTACGCATCTGGCCGAGGGCGCGGTTGATGCGCTGCGTAATCGCGGCGCGCGAGACGGATTCCCGTTGTGCGATTTGCTCGTGGGTAAGGCCTTCGAGGAAGTGGGCCACGACCGCACGGCGGAGTTTGTCGGGGAGTTGGTCGATGGCATCGTCGACCAGGGGATAGATGTCGTCCCACGACAGTTCGGCCGCCGACGGACGGGCGTCTTGAAAGGCGGTTTCGCGCCGTTTGCGGGCGGCGTCGCTGCGCACCCGGTCCAAGGCGCGATTGACGGCCATGCGGTGCAGCCAGGGACCGAGATACCCGCGTGGCGATTTGCCTGTCCGGGCGAGCTTCTCGAAGCAGTCCTGCGCGACGTCCTCCGCGTCGGCGGGGTTTCCCAGGATGCGGAGCGCCGTCGCGTACACCATGCGGCCATACCGTTGGATGATCGTGCGAAAGGCTTCGGCGTCACCGCGCCGATGCCATTGAATCATGAGAGCTTCGTCGTGCATGGTTGCGCCTTTCCGGTATCAGCTTACCCTATCGTGGGGTGGAGTGACTTCGTTTCCGTTTCTAATAACGGCGTGAACCACGAATTGGTAAGGTTTGGAGGGCGGGTTGCTCGTCGACAGCGAGATTGGCGCAGCCTTTGGAGTGCGGCCCCCCCCCCGCGGGGGCCCCCAACCAATTATGGCCAAAACGGACCCAGGGTGCATAGGTAGAACGAACG
>CAZWDH010000020.1:0-35941 GCA_964632865.1 uncultured Nitrospiraceae bacterium | reverse complement strand
GGGGGTTGGGCGGGGTTTTGGGCGGCCCGCCCGGCGGGGGGGGCCCCCCACTCCAAAGTAGGGCAACTCGGACGCAAGGGTCATTCGTTAGACGTCTCGTTCTCGCGGATGTGGGGCGTGGCGGGTTGGAAAACCCGCCCTCCATTGGGATGCGTTCCGGCTTTGCGATTTGCTTTGTTTCGGGCAGCGGTCCATACTTTTTCCGGCTGTGTTCCTAATCCCGTTCATACACGGAGGCTGTATTCATGAAACGTTTCTGTTGCGCCGGTCTTGTCGTGTTGGCCGTATCCGCTCTTTCCCTTCCATCCGCGTTCGCGGAGAAGCTCTTCGACTTCCACGAGTCCACGCTGGACAACGGTATGCGCGTGGTGACGCTGGAGGATTTCTCGACCCCTATCGTCGCGGTGCAGGTGTGGTATGACGTGGGATCCAAAGATGAGGACCCCGAGCGGCAGGGCTTCGCCCACATGTTCGAGCACATGATGTTTGCGGGGACGGAGCGCATTGGCTCGGAGCAGCATGGCGCGCTGTTGCGCGAGATTGGGGGTAATTGCAATGCCTTCACGAGTTTCGATTTCACGGCCTATGTGAACACGGTGCCGGCGAATCAACTGGAACTGGTGTTGTGGTTGGAAGCGGAACGCCTGATGTACCTGGACGTATCGCAGGAGTCCTTCGACACGGAGCGACAGGTGGTCGAGGAAGAACGGCGGATGGGAATCAACCGGCCCTACGGCACCATCGCCGAACAGGTATTGCCCACGATCTTCAAGGAGCACCCCTACCGCTGGATGCCCATCGGCAACATCCCCGACCTGCGCGCGGCGCACCTGAGCGAGTTGCAGCGGTTCTGGGACCGGTTCTACCTGCCGTCCAACGCCACGCTGGTCATCGTCGGCGCGGTGAAGCACAAAGACGCGCAGGAACTGGCTAAGAAGTATTTCGGCTGGATGCCGGGCGGCGACGTACCGGATCGCGGCGATGCGAAAGAGCCGCCGCAGAATGAATCGCGCTCGATTGCATTGGAAGAACCCTTTGGGCCCGTTCCGCTGGCAGGCTACATCTATCGCGGGGTGCCGGAAAGCCACGAGGACGCGATTCCGCTGCAGCTCCTCATGATGGTGCTTGGGGACGGCGAGAGCAGCCGCCTGTATACGGACCTGGTTCGGGACCGGAAGCTGTGTGTGCAGGTCATGGCGGACGCGTACCTCATGGACGACGACGGCGTGTTTGGCGCGGGTGCGGCGCTGAATCCCATGGCGGATATGGATAAGGCCCTGGAGGCCATCGACACGCATCTCCAGGTCGTCATCGATACACCGGTCGATGAACGCGAACTGACCAAGGCGAAGAACCAGATGTTGCGCACCGCGGTGACGGATGCGTTGACCGTGGAGAGCAAGGCGGAGGAAACGGGCTACGCGTCGGTCATCTATAGCGATCCGGAGTGGTTGAACAAGAAACTGGACAAGATTCGGGCGGTTACGCTGGACGATCTCCAGCGCGTGGCGAAAGCGTACATCACGCCGGAACGGCAGACTGTCCTTCGCGTAACGCCGAATCCGGAGAAGAAGATCGACGAAGACGAAACGGCGCCGGTCGCGCCGCCGGAGACGGAAAAGGTAGAGCGAAAAGGTCCGAAAGTGGGCGTGGAACATCCGGAGTGGTTCCCGATGAAACCTCCGGTGGCGTCGATGATTGACGAATTGCCGGAGATTGAGAAGGCGGACCACAGGCTGGAGAACGGGCTCAAGGTGGTGGTCGTACCCAATCACGAAGTGCCGTTCGTGACGGTCACGCTGGGCTCCACTTACGGGGCGTGGGCGGAAGATCCGGCGACACCGGGCGTCGCCGCGATGACCTATAGCATGTTGACGCAGGGAACGGAGAATTACACCGCCGCGGAGTTGGCGGAGACGATCGAGTTCAATGCCATCACGCTGAGCGGTGTCGCGTCGCTCGATGAGGCGCAGGTCAGCGCGACGGGCTTGACGGACAAACTGCCCCTGGCGGTGGAACTGCTGGCCGAGGTGGTGCGCCGCCCCACGTTTCCCGGAGACCAACTGGATCTCAAGAAGGAACAACTGGCGCTGGGCAAGTCGGTCGATGAAGAGGATGCCCAATACATTGCATCGCGCGGGTTGCGTCAGGCCATCTTCGGTGACCACCCGTATTCGCGCGCGCCGGAGGGTGAACTTGCCGACGTGCCGAAGCTGAACGCGGAGGCGTTGAAGGCGTTTTGGAAGACCTACCTGCGCCCGGATACGACGGTGATCTATCTCGCGGGGGATGTGAAGGAGAAGCAAGCATACCAGTTGATCGAGAAGTTCTTTGGTGATTGGACTGCGGAAGGCGATGCGCCGTCGCCGAATATGGCTTCGATTCCTGAGACGAAGCCCACGCACATCGTGTTGGTCGATCGGCCGGGCGCGGTGCAAAGCCAGATCGCTGCCGGCCAGGTCAGCATCACGCGGAACGATCCCCGGTACCACGCTTCGCGCGTGTATTCGCAGATCTTTGGCGGGGCGTTTGAGAGCCGGCTGAACACTACGATCCGAATCGAGCGGGGACTGACCTACGGCGCTTTCGGAGGCATTCGGCCCTATCGATACGCGGGCCAGTTCTTTGGCCAGACCTTTACGAAGACGGAGTCCACGGCGGAAACGGTGCAGGCCCTCCTCGACGTTATCGAGGGGATGAAGTCGAATCCGCCCTCCTCAGACGAACTCACGACGGCCAAGGCTTATCTGGCGGGGAGTTTTCCGGGGCAGTTGGAAACGCCGCAGGACACGGTTTCCTACGAGTGGATTATCGAATACATGGACTTGCCAGCGGACTACCTGAACGAGGCGTTGGAGGGATACAAGAGTACGACGTTGGAGGGCGTGTTGGCCATTGCTTCGGATGTCGTTGACGCAGAGGCGCTTACCATCGTCGTGGTCGGTGAGGCTGGTGCGATCCGGGAGAAGCTCGAAGCCATCGCACCGGTGACGGTGGTCGCAGCACCAGAGGCCCCGGCTGAGGCTCCGGCGGAGCAAGATTCAGCCGCGTAGGAGGGCTGGGTGGCCCGCGATACCGCGCCGCCGTTTTTGGTATGATCGAGTCTGGAACGAAGGCGTTCCGGATGTGGAGAGCGTTGGAAATACTTGGGTTCCGGTGCTTGTTGATACGATGAGGGGGCAAATTTGGAGGTAGTGAGATGCTCTATTACAAGGTAAGCCAACCGGTTCCCGGCAAGGGCGACGCGTGGGTATTCTACGAATGTGACGAAAAGTTCAACATTCAGCGTCAGATGACCCACATTCCGGGCACGGACGAGACGGACTGCATCGCCAACCCGTTGGTGAAGAAGATGACCAACATGGCCTACATGCAGAAATCCTCGAAGGACGAATTCGACCAGTACTGGTCCGACGACCATGTTCGCGAACATGTCGATTTCCAGCACAGCGGCAAACAGGACGGCGTTCAGTACTTCAGCCTGGATATGACTATCGGCGAGGCCATGTCGATCCACCCGCGCGTGGCCGAGGTATTCGCGGCGTTTCATCTCGGCGGCTGTTCCCACTGCGGGATCAATCAGTATGAGACGATTGGGCAGGTCACGGCAGGCTACGGCGTCGACGCGGATATGCTCTTGGAAGTTTTGGAAGGATTGATGCAGCCTCAGGAAAAGGCGAGCACGTCCTGACCAAGCGGGAATTGGGTTAGGGAGATACGTTTCAGATGACGATGGACACAAGCACGCAGCAGCCGAAGACCTTGGTGTCCGCTACGGAAGGCGCGGTGGCGGAATTGAAGCGGCTGATGGAACGGGAATCGGCGGAAGTGGACGGCGTGCGCCTGGCCGTGAAGGGCGGCGGATGTTCCGGCCTGTCGTATGTATTGGAATTCAGCAAGCAGCGAGACGGGGACAATATCGTTGAGCAGGGTGGCGTGCAGTTTCTTATGGACCGCAAGTCCGCCATCTACCTGAAAGGGATCGTGCTGGATTACAAGGAAGGCCTGAACGGCAAGGGGTTTGTGTTTACCAATCCGAATGCGTCCAGCACCTGTGGTTGCGGGGAATCGTTCAGCGTTTAGGGTGCCCACGCCGATGGTGTGGCCCGATCGAAAGTCAATCCAGGGAACCCTCTCGACGAGACGGTTCCCTTCCTTTATGCCGAGATGAACAAGCCGACACAAGAAGCCATCGACCAAGTTCGCACCGTGCGGGAATGCGCCGGACTCTGGCGTCGAGATGACTACACCTTCATCCGCTTCGAGGGCAGGGACGTCGCGTCGTGGCTGCAGACGCAGACCTCCAATGACGTATTGAAGCTGAATTCCGGAGACGGTCACGCGAACGCGCGCTTGGACCGCAAGGGGCGGCTCCAGGCGCACTTCACCCTGCATCGGTGGGACGATGAATACTGGCTGCTCATCGAACGGCAGCAGGCGAACACGCTGCTCGAACAATTGGACGCCCACCTCTTTCTCGAAGACGTTCGGATGGAAGATGCGGGGGACTCGTTAGTCCAGGTGGCGATTCAGGGTCCGCGAACGCGGGCGTTTCTGGCGTCGTTGCTCGATACTTCCGCGGGGATCGCGTCAGACCAGTTGCCAACTCGAATGTACGGGTGTCAGCCGCTGGAACTCATGGGCATACAGGTCTTGGCGTTCTGCATATCCCTTGCCGGGGAAGATGGCGTAGTGCTGGTCGTGCAATCGGACGATGCGAACGCGTTGTCAGAGGGACTACACGAGAAACTCCGAGAGTTTGGCGGATGCCTGGTCGATGGGGAGGCTCGGGAAATCCTTCGAATCGAAGCCGGCCTGCCGCGGTTTGGCGTCGATATGGATTCGACGAACCGTATCCCCGAGACGACGCTGGAGCGGGAGGCTGTCAGCTATGAGAAGGGGTGCTATCTCGGCCAAGAGGTCGTGGCAAAACTTCGCGCGTACAGCTCGGTGAAACAAGCGTTGGTCGGCCTGGTTCTGGACGATGATGACGCACCGCCCGCGTTCAACTCCCTGCTCTTTGTGAATGACCGCCAGGTTGGCATCGCGAAATCCGGGGTATTCTCCCCCACGCTTGGCGCGCCTGTATGCCTGGTTTACCTGGACCGAGACCATCGAACGCCGGGTGAACGGCTCGCGTTTGCGCTTCAACCGGAAGGTCCTGTCAGGACTGGGCGCGTTGTCGTGCTGCCTTTTCATGAACCGCAGGGTCCCGAAGATCGGGCGCGTTCGCTGTACCATCGCGCTTTGGATGTATTCGAGCAGGACGCCGAGGACACCGATACCGCGGCAATCGATTTGCTGAAAGAGGCGGTACTCGTGGCGCCGGAGTTTGAGGACGCGTACGAGGCGCTGGGCGTGATCCTGAACCGCCACCACCGCGTCGACGAAGCGATTCACTACATGAAGATTCTGGAGGGATTGAATCCCGACAGTGTCATGGTCCACACGAATCTTTCCGTGTTCTACGTGGCCAAGGGGATGATCGAGGAAGCGGAGGAGGAAAAGGCGAAGGCTGCGGTGTTGCAGATGAAAGCCGCCCGGGACGCGAATCAGGCGGAGCAGATGGCAGCTGCGGAGCGCGAACGCATACGCCAGGAGGCGGCGGAGCGGATTCGTATGTTTGAGGAGGTTCTCGAAATCGATCCGGAAGACGCGTTGGCGACGTTTGGCATGGGTATGGCCTTCGTGCAATTGGGCGAGTACGAAAAGGCGCTTCCCTTCCTCGATCGGGCCACGCGTGTGCAGAAGGACTATTCGGTCGCCTTCCTGAATCTCGGAAAGTGTCAGGAGTACCTTGACCGAAAGGGTGAAGCCATCGAGGCGTACCGGGCCGGCATTCGGGCCGCGGGGCGCAAAGGCGACCTCATGCCGATGCGCGAGATGGAGCGCCGCCTGAAGGCGCTTGAAGCGGTGTCAAATGGAACCGTGCAGTCCGATTCGTAAGTAGAAACGGGGACGAGCCAGAGGCCCGTCCCCGTCATTGATAACCACCATCACTCGCGGTACGAGAATCTATTCGCCTGCGGCTCCCCGCACCAGCGCTTTCTTCGCATGCACGTTTATGTAGTTCGGTTTGACCTCATTGTCTGAACCCGATGTGGCCGTAACCGTCAACGACACCGTGTAGTTCGCGATCGCGGTATAGGTATGAGACGGATTCTGGAATGTGCTCAGCGTACCGTCGCCGAAATTCCACAACCACGTATCAATCTGCACGGCCGAACCGGGGTTGGACAAGTCGGTGAACTGGACCGGAACTCCCACTCCCGGGGTCGTGTCGTCCGCGGTAAACTCGGCTGTCGGCGGAACCGGTTTCACCTGGATATAGTTGGTTCGGGAAAGCGTGTCCATCCCATGGACGGTTGTCACAGTCAGCGACACGGTGTAATTGGCGATCGCGGTGTACGTGTGCGAAGGATTCTGCATCGCGCTGGTGCCTCCGTCGCCGAACTGCCAGAACCACGTGTCAATCTGGCTGGCCGACCCTGGATCCGACAGATCCTGGAAGTCGACCGGCGTGTTGACTATCGGCATCTGGGTGGACGCCGCAAAATCCGCGGTAGGCGGCGATGGCCCTTCGACACTGATGTATGCAACTTTAACTTCGCTATCGGTCAGGATGCCGTTGCCAACCGTAAGGGTGACGGTGTAGACGCCCTGCGTCGGGTAGATGTGCTGCTGGGGATTCTGCAAATTGCTTTGGGTACCGTCGCCGAAATCCCACATCCAACTGTTGATGGGCGCTTCACCCGGCGCTACCGAGGACAAGTCCGTGAAGTCGACACCTTCCCCGAGCGCCACAACAAGCGGTGATGCCTCGAAATTGGCCGAAATGCGGGCCGTAGCGGATACCGGCACCGTGAGCGTGCTGACGCCCGGCGCCGTGACGGAAATGGCTCCGGTATTGGTCCCCGCGGCAAGTTTGGTACGATCCACCGTAACGGTGAAGGTGGCCGGGGCGCTGGGTCCGGTGCTATTACCGGTCGTCGGCGACACGGAGAACCAGGTGGAACCACCGTTGCTCAAGGTAAACGTCGGCAACGGTTGGGACGTATAATTCTTGGAGATCTTCAGGGTGAGCATGTTCTTGTCTGTCCCGAAGTCCAGAGACGTCGGGCTCGCGATGAAAAACGGCAGATAGTCCGGTGGCGATGGGGACGGCAACGGACAGCCAACCCCTACGAGCAGTCCGGCACCGATCAAGCCGACCAGCATGAGTGAATTCTTGAACTTCGACATTCGCCGGGTTCCTCCTTAACTTCGGGATCCATAAGGCAGGGATTCCGAGCGGCAAGACCTTTCCCCGCAACCCTCGTTTCAAAGTAATACCATCATGCCATCCGGATGATACAACAGTCAACAGTTTAAGAAAGCGCCCGAGGGATAGCCCACCAAGGCCGCGATCCGTCCAAATCATTCTGACGCGGGAACTTGGTCTACCTCCAATCGGGCCTTGAACACGAGTTCCGCCTTGCAGATGTAATCATGGTCCAGGATGGCGTACCCCCGCCTTTCGAGCGCCGCCCGCAAGCTATCGAAGGTATAAAAGGTGACATGTTCGTCGGCATAGGCGCCCGGAGCGACCATTCCGTAGATCCGTTCGATGAGGGGCCATTGCCAGCCGCCGTAGTCCGGTGTTCCCAGAACCAGGATTCCTCCTGGCTTGAGAATTCGCGTCAGTTCGTCGATGAGCCGGCCATCTTCATTGGGGATGTGCTCGATGACTTCGGAACTGATGACGCAGTCAAAGCTGTCGTCCCGGAACGGCAGGACCATCCCATCGGCCTGGCTGAGGAGCCGGTTCGTGCGCCGCATAAAGGCCAGTTTGTCGTGACGCATGTCGATGCCGACCGCGTTCGGGAGGTCCGCCAGGATGCGGCTGCTGCCGCAGCCTACGTCGCAGATGGAACCATCGCGAGCCGCAAATCGCAGGATAATGTCGTGCCGTTTGCGCTGCCAGTAGCGTTGGAACCAGATGCGGCTGTCGTGGGCGCGCCAGTCGTAGTCGGGAAACTCCACGGAATTGCGAATGCGCCACATGCGGTAGAACAACCGGAGGTAGTCCATACCAAAGCGGATGATCCGGGCGTGGGAGCCGCCATGCACGCGGGGCTGGTAGTGAAAAGGGACTTCTTTGATGTGCAGCCCGCGCGCGAAAGCCCGCAACAAGATCTCCACGAGGATGACGAAGTTGGTGAAGCGAATGTCGAAGCGCTCGAAGATCCGGCGGCGATACAGCCGGAATCCGCTGGACAGGTCGAGCACGGGGATGGAAAGCCCTTTGCCGAAAAAGGCATTGAGAATTTTGCTCAGCAGAAGGCGGAACGCGGGCTGGTCGGCCTTCCCGCCCGCTACGTACCGGGATGCAATCACGATGTCGGCATCGTTGCGAGCGTCCCACAGATGGCGGATAAACTCGGCGGGGTGGGACATGTCCGCGTCCATGGTGAGGACATGTTTGCCGCGCGCTTCGGAAACGCCTCGCAAAATGGCCCGGCCGTAGCCCGGGTTCTCCTCGCACACATACCGGAAGGGGTCGCCTTCCTGTTCAACCACGGATCGGGTGCCGTCGGTGGAGTTGCCGTCAATAACCAGTACTTCCCAGGATTCGGTCAGGGAGTCGAGGGCCTCTCGCAATAGCGGCAACAAAAGCATGAGGTTGGGGGCCTCATTTAACGCAGGGATCACCACGCTGAGCGCAAGCGTGTCCGCCTTCAAGGTCACCTTCATTGCCAGAGACTGCCTCCCGCTGATCGTCGGCCCTGCGTGTCCACTGAATGATTCGGCACAGCTCAAGCATTGGAGCCGGATACGCGTGAATCATTGCAGATAGAGCGCGGTAACCATAAGATATTGCGCCATTGGGATCAAGGGGCTCATCGGAGGAAGAGCCGGCTGGTCACGAAGACGAAGCGGTCCTTGACGCGGCGCCTCTCGTCACACTACACTCGGTAGGAAATAGACATCTAGGCTTATGCAACTATTCTTGTTCTAAGTGGGATTAGGTTTGGTGCGACTGGGGTGTTCGAAGCGGGTGGCACTCGAGTCCAGCGGCGAAATCCATTGCTATCGGGAAGTTGACGCATGCGACGTTGGATAGTGCTTGCTCTGTTACTTGTTGCGATCCTTGCGCTGTTGATGGTGACCTATCAAGGAGTCCGCGCTCCGGTAGGGGGCCCGCAAATCGCCGATTCGCAACACGAGACCCCATCTCATGCAAGGAGCACCACGAACCTATCTCCTGCCAAAGACGCGGAACCGGAGGATATGCCCGCTGTGGAACGCGCACAGACGGACGACCTGGGGACGATCACCGGTAACATTCTGATGCCGGACGGGTTACCGGCGGCACAAGCGCTTGTTCAAATCCGGGCGACGAACGGCAATCCCGAGGACACCGCGTTCCAGACGCCGACCGACGGGGACGGCCATTTCGCAGTCGACCAGCTTCCCTTCGGGTGGTACGGCATCTATGCGACCTGGAACGACCTTGCGGCGTTCTCTGCGGGCTGGCTTCGGCCACATCAATCGGCAGTCGAGGTCACCCTGGTACTTGCGAAAGGTTCGAGCATTTCCGGGTCTGTTCTAGGAGACGATGGCGCAGGCGTTCCGTCCGCCATCGTCTTCCCCGTGGTGCACGACGACGATGGCGTGGACCGAAGCCGAGCGCTCGCGCTGGTTTCCCAGTCGGCGGACGATGGGCGCTTCGTCACTCCGGTTCTCCCGGAGCGCATGTGGCAATTTGAGGTGTACGCAGCAGGGTATGCGACAACCATTTCGCCACCGATACCGGCAGGTACCGAAGACGCTCGAATCTACCTCCAGCGAGGCGGCGTGCAGGCCGGGCGGGTGCTCGACGTCGATTCCGAACTTCCCATCTCGGGAATTGCGCTGGAAGCGAGGGCCGTCGACAGTCCGGGATCAAGCCGCGATACCGAAGCGGACGATACCGGGGCATTTCAGTTCACGCACCTCGTGAACGGCGTCAATCGAATCCGCTCGGTGGATCCGGATTATGTGCTCGCGCCGGAATCGATGACCGTCGAGATCGCCGGTGGCACACCAGATGACGAGGTGGTCCTGTACGCCTGCAAAGGCGCCGTCGTCGCGGGTAGCATTGTCGACATTTCCGGGAACCCAGTTGCCGGCATGAGCGTAGAGGCGCGATCAACAGACAGCCGCACCAACGTGTGGGGAAGACACGGCTCCTCCGATGCATGGGGTGCCTATCGCGTGACCGGGCTTGGGGCCGGCACCTACGAGCTTTCCATATCCGAGTTGAGCCATATCCCCCTAACCCGCCAATCCGTGACGCTGGAACAAGGAGAAGTGCGGTCAGGCATTGACTTCGTGTTGCCGCTCGGGGTCAGCGTCCAAGGGCAGGTCTTCATGGCCGACGGCAGCCCCGCGCCGGGCGCGGCGGTCGAGGGGCGGTACTTCAGCGGGCCCTTCGCGCAGGGCCAGGTCCACGCGACCACGGGCCAGGATGGATCGTTTCGACTGTTCGGTCCGGAACCGGGGAGTGAGCTGTTTATCCATGCCACCTCCGGCACGGCGTCGTCGCTCGAATATGGTCCCATCATCGTTGCGCCGGAGAGCGTTCACGACGTGCATTTGAACCTGGAGCAGGCGCAGGACGGCGTGATTTCCGGCGTCGTCGTTTCCGATACCGGGCAACCCCTTCGATGCGTACTCGCCTTACGCGAACGCAGAGCCGACGGTTCGGTTGCGTACACGTCGCAGAAGACGACGGGCTGGGACGGCTCCTTCGCATTCACGGTGATCACACCCGGCCACTACGAACTATTTGCGGGGCCCTACCAGGGCGGCGGAGTTCAAAATCCGACGACTTCGCTCGTTCAGTTGCCGCTCGGAGCGGGCCAAAGTGAGCGGGGACTGCGGCTGACGTACTCCGAAGATCGGGAATACGTCATCTCCGGGCGGGTAGTCGATGGCGACGGAGCGCCGGTATCTTCCGCGCTAATCAATGTTCTTGGGACTGGCGGCTCCCCCGACGAACCACTCCCGTCGTCCAGCACGAATAGCGATGGAGAGTTCACGCTGGCCCTGCCCGCAGACGGCACGTACCGGCTGGTCGCGGTGGCGCAGGGATATCCGGCGCAACATCACGAGGTTCACGCGAATACGACGCTCACCATTACCTTGGAAAACGCGCCGCGCTTACAAGGGCGCGTTATCGATGCAACGACCGGGGACCCGGTTCCCTCCTACTCCGTGGCCGTCGTGCCCATTGGCGTACCCCGGGAACGCGCACGTGGGATTCAATCCATCAATAACAGCCAGGGAACTTTCTCCATTGAGACTTCGAGCAACGCCGGCACCGGCCACGAGATCCTGGTATTCGCAGATGGATACGCCGAAGCCCGAGTCGCAATCGACCAGAGAAGCTTCGGCAGCGGTACGCAGCCGGTTGCCGTTTCCTTGGTGCCGCAGTCCTGATTAGCACGTCTAACTTCAGGCACGGGGCTGCGAATTCGGGCGACAAATCTTTCAAAGGTTCACTGCGTGGGCAGGCGATTCGAATCTCATCTCACGTCTTGAAGAATTGCTATTCCTCTTCTCCGGCAAGGGCAGATCCCGGTGCTACTACGGAAGGCACCAACTCCCCTGCCACCAACCTCACCGCAGTCTCATTTCCGCTGCGATCCTTTCGGCAAATCAGCGTATTCTCCGGAGGCTGAAGGGCCGACAGCGTAAACTCGGAATCATCAAGTGGCAGGTTAATCCTCAGGGATGTCAGCTCATTGACTGATTCTCGAATCAGTGCGGTTTCGCTCTTGTTGTTGTCGAGTTGCGCATACCGACGAACCGTCCAGCGATGCGGAAACCAGACACCATCTGTTTCTTCGACCGATACTGTGATTTCTTTTACAAGTTTGCTGCGGGAATACTCTTTCACCGCACAAATTGAAGCGCCCCGGTCGGACTGGACCCACAGTTCCAGCGACCAATTCCCATTCGGGGCGTCGGAAAAGGTTAAGTGAAAGCGGCCCGGTGTATCCTCAAGGGCCTCCACGGAAAGCCGAAATGAATCTGGCTCTGCCTCAATTAGATCTACCCATTCGCTGAGGGTCATCGAACCGTCACCGAATCCGTATCGTTCCGGAGTCCGAGGATTGAAGACTTTGGCGAATCGCCGGACTTCATCCGGCCATGAATCCTGAGACTCAAACTCGTACAGGTAGAGAACGGGATTTCCCACGAACCAATGCGCCAGAAAGTCCTCGCCAATGAGCATCCGCAATTTGTCTTCCGAAGCTGAAGTACCCTGCAACGTGCGGGCATCTACCTGTCTATCCCTCGATATGCGCGACAGCACACCCTTTCGAACTTCGGTATGAAGTGTGGAGATGATGTGCTGCTGCATTTCGCCGCCGTTGAGACTGAATACACTTGATTGCTCACGCATGACGAGGTGGTAGCTTGAAATTCTTGAGCGGTTCGCCTGTTGTACTTCGGCCAACTCCCGCAGTTCCAGGAAACCCGGGTCGACGGACAAGTCCGATCCCATCATGCACAACGCTGCGAGGATTGCCAGGGGAGTTGCCGTCGCGAGCGCTCGCAAACGATTAGCTGTCATTGGCCCTCCTTCACGCCCATCCACGGCATTCGATGGGTGTTCACCACTACAGGGGTATACTCTTCCCAATTCTCCCCGTCAACTCAGCGACCGGTGGGAGCTCTTGACAATAGCCAGAGGTTTTGATTAGTTCAGCTTCGCTCATTCTGCGTTAAGGCTCTGCGGCTCCTGGATGCGGCACATTCCTGACATTTGATCGATCGGCGCTGTACTCCCCATACTGTTAGCGTGACAAGAGACTTGCATTCCCGACGAACTCCAGCCGGAGGGACCCATGAAGAAGTCCGATTTCAAGAAGCAGATTCGTGAGGAGGCCAAGCGCAAGGTCCGTGGACCGCAGGGCGGTACCACGGGGGCGCGGGCGTACCGGGACCGCGTGGAACAGGGCCGGACGCAGCTGATGCGAAAGAGTTCGGAAGGCGGAGACACGGGCGCGAAGAAGATCAAGAACGAGTTGACCTACCTGCTGAACAATTACACGCCCAAGTACGACATGCGGATTGAACAGCTCATCGACGCGTGGCGCACGAGCCACGACCCGAGTTACGACCCGGGAATCAAAGCGAAGTTTCGGAAAGTCCGGCGGGAACACATGCAGAAGAGCAATCCGTATTGATGGCGGTCGCGTATCCCACCCCTGTTGAGTTTAGAAGTAGAAGAACAAGTGTTTCGGATAGCCAATTTCGATAGAGGAATCCGGCTCGGGCGATTCGCGCTCAAAGGCGTCGAACTGGGCTGAGGACAAGGTCTCCAAATCCTCCAGACCCACCGCTACTTCGGACCCCTGCCAGACTTCGGTGATGATGTAGTCGCCGTCGCAGCGCCAGGCGGAAAACTCCAGCGCGTAGAGGCCGCCCCGCGACGCGAAGTAGACACTGCCCGCAAGGGAAGTCACGGGACCCTCCATATCGGAGGCTTCGACGCGCCCACGAATCCCACCAAAGGCGACGGGGTGAACATCCGTCCAATCAACGCCGGCATGCGCCAGCTCGGCGCGTAACGTTTCCAACGCGGCAACGCGCTCTTCCCGCGCGGTATCGTCGATGGATGCGGCGACGACAGTGCCGAATGCCTTTGCTTCGACATCGGCCAGCTGACGCGATCCTTCATACCCTTCCGCGCAGGCGGAAAGCATGAGCGACGAATCGTTGTTGGCCAGGCCGGTCAGAAGGAGCTCGGTGGTTCGGGTGATGGCACGCCGATCGGCGCCGAAGAAGAGTCCATTCTGGACGAGCATTCCACCGCCGAGAATGGCGCCGGACACCACCACCGCAACCGCCAGCGCACCGCTCATAAACCGGCTTTTCGCCCGGCGGCGCGGTCGTGAAATGGCCGGAGCGTAAATCTGGGCCAAGGCTTCTCCTTCAAACTCAAGGCGCTTGCTAAATGTCAACATAGACCCTCGTCACTCGCGCGCGTGGCGCGAAGGAATGGTTGCAGTTTGTGTCAGGACCGTCTATCGGGCGGCGTACTTGGGGCTCGACCCGAGCGAATCACCACCGGAACTAAGGCTACAAACCTTCGGGGGGCGGGTTCAACTTCGCCAACCACCACCGCTGGTGTCCGGCTATCACCATACCACAAGATGCGGCCCAATGACCAGCCCTATGCACTAAAGTATTATCAAATAATGACTTGGCGACACAGCATCGTTCTCCAACACGGAGAGTTGCACGATCGCGGTTCCTGGTGCATTCTTATGGCCCGAATCCCAGCTTTGGTTGCATCCAGATGCACGTTTGCGGGTTCCGGTACTGTTGAAAAATGGTCGAAATCAGGGGGTTCCCATGCGCCGATTGCTGGCAGTTGTTGCGGTCCTGGTTGTTGCGTTGGTCGGATGCGTCGTGTTCGGTCGCACGGGCGGCCCGTCCCGCGCCGACTACATCGCAGCCGCGGAGAAGTACGACGTGCGTATTCTCCGCGACTCATGGGGCGTACCGCACATTTTTGGCAAGACAGATGCCGACGCGGCCTTTGGCCTCGCGTACGCCCAGGCGGAAGACGACATGCCGACGGTAATCGCGTCGCTCATGCAGTCCCGCGGCACGCTGGCCTCGGTGCAGGGCAAGGAGGCGGCGCCGGGGGACTACATGGTCCATTTGCTGCGCGTATGGCCGACGGTGGACGAGAAGTATGAGTCGGATCTCAGCCCCGAGATCCGCGCCATCTGCGAAGCTTATGCGGACGGTTTGAACCTGTACGCGGCACTGCATCCGGACGAGGTCAATGGCAAGCTGCTTCCCTTCACGGGCAAGGATGTCGTAGCCGGCTTCGTGTTCAAGGGTCCGTTCTTCTTCGGTGTGGACAACACGATCATGGATCTCTTCGGGGACGAGCGAAGGCATCCCGTCTCGGAAAAGAATGAAGCGACGCACGCGATGTCTGTTCTCACGGAAGACCTCCCCATTGGTTCGAACACGTTCGCAGTCAGTCCCAAGCGCTCCGCCGACGGCAGCACGTTTCTAAACATCAATTCTCATCAACCGTGGGATGGTCCTGTCGCGTGGTACGAAGCGCACATGCACAGCGAGGAAGGCATGGACATCGTGGGCGGCGTGTTTCCCGGGGTGCCGATAATCCTTCACGGGCACAACCGCAACTTGGGTTGGGCGCACACGGTAAACAAACCGGACTTGGTTGACGTGTACGTCCTCGAGATGAACCCGGACAATCCGAATCAGTACAAGTTTGATGGCGAATGGCGGGATCTCGAGGTGGGCAAGGCGCCGATCAAGGTGAAGCTGTGGGGACCCTTCTCGTGGACGTTCAAGCGCGAGACCTTGTGGTCCGTGCACGGCCCGGTAGTGCGGCAGGATCACGGGGTCTACGCGATTCGGTACGCGGGCATGGGCGACGTGCGCACAGTCGAGCAGTGGTACCGCATGGGCAAAGCGCAGAACCTGGATGAGTGGATGGACGCGATGCGCATGCATGCGATTCCTTCGTTCAACTGCGGCTACGCGGATCGCGAAGGCAACATTGCGTATGTGTACAACGCCAAGTTTCCGAAGCGCGCGGAAGGGTACAACTGGCAGCAGTATCTTCCCGGGGACACTTCGGAGACGCTGTGGACGGAGTTTCTACCGTTTGACGCAGTTCCGATGGTGATCAATCCCGAGTCCGGGTTTGTGCTGAACTGCAACAGCACGCCTTATGGGACGACCAGCGGACCCGAGAATCCGAACCCCGACGCGTTTTCGCCTACGCTCGGCATTGAGACGCACATGACGAATCGCGGGCTTCGTGCCATGGAGTTATTGAGCGCGGACGAGTCGATTACGGAAGACGAGTTTTACGAATACAAATACGATATGGCCTATTCGACCGAGTCGGAGATCGCGAAGGGTTGGCAGAAGGTGCTGGATGCGGAGGCGCCGGACGATCCCGTTCTCCGGGAGGCGTTGGACGTGTGGCACACCTGGGACCTTCGCACGAATCCGGAGAACACGGCTGCGGCGATTTGCGTGTTGACCATCGGCCCGGGTTCCGACAACGATCCGCGCGTGACGAATCTGGAGGAAACGTTCGCACTGTTAAAACGCAATGCGGAAGCGTTGAAAGCGGCGCACGGACGCATCAACGTGCCTTGGAGCGAGGTCAATCGCGTTCACCGAGGCGATGTAAATGTGGGTGTTGGCGGAGGTCCGGACATTCTCCACGCGGTGTACGGGTTCCGCGTGCGCAACGGAGAACTGGAAGGGCTCGATGAAAATGGCGAAGTCTACGGCCGTGCGGGAGACTGTCTCGTATTGATCGCGACGTGGGACCAGGACGGCAATCTGCACTCGCGCAGCATTCATCAATATGGGTCCGCGACCAGCCGCCCGGACTCGCCTCACTACGCGGACCAAGTCCCGCTTTTCGTCAAGCGCGAGACCAAACCGGTCTGGATGGACGAGGAAGAGATCCGGGCAAACCTGGAACGCGAGTACCGGCCGGGCGAGCAGTAACGACACGAAGCGTTTAGTCCGTGACCGAGTTATCTGATCGCAGTCGATGGAAAGCCGCTCATATCCAGCCGTACTGTTTCTCGATGGTGTCGTGGGGCCGGTAGGTGCGCGCCAGATCGCCGATGGCCGGACCTAGGATTTCCATACGGTCGTTCTCCATTTCCCCCATCCCGGCTTGCGCGCAGAAAACCATGTAGCCGATTTTGTGGGAATCGAAACCCATCAACTGCGCGGCTACGCAGTCCGCGGCGACCCAGTCGGTGCTGGCCACAGCGACGCGGTGGTCGACCGGGGTGCCGCTGACGGGACCATTGCCTTCCATGCCTTCGAACCCGTCGAGGACGGTCAGGTGCGGCCGCAACCGTTGCGTCAATTGGAACAGGTTGTAGTGGATTCCCTGGTTCTCAGGACCACCATGGACGAGGGGCTTGTCGGTAGTGCCTTTGCGGCCGGGACCCCAGCCCGCGCCCTTGTCCTTGAGAATTCCGCCAACGGTGAGATTCTTGATGCCTAGCGTGACGACCGCGCGGTCGTGCGTCTTGAATGGCGCGGTGCTGATGACGTAGGCGTCAGGCTCCATCAGGTACGACGAGTACCGCACGGGCACGGCATGATGCCGTTCGTTGATCAGGTAGACCTTCTCCCAGGGCAGATCGTCGACATCGAGGAACTGCACGCGGTATTTCTGCTCCAACGCAGGGTATCCGTAGTTGTGGTATCCCTCAGGTGTGGGGCCATTGGCGGAGGTTTCGGCAACGACGACTTCCATGTCCGTGACGGAGCGCAGGAAATCGAGAATTCCTTCCAGGCATTCCGCGTGCGTCGCGCACAATTGGTTCTCGGTGTTCACGAGATTGGGTTTGATGATGATGCGCTTCTTCGTCGCGAGGCCAGCGCGAATTTGCGGTTCAATGCGTTTCAACGCTTCCAGCACGTTCCCCGCGCGAGAATCGCTTTGGCAAAGGGCGACTTTGCTTAGGGGGGGCGGCGTCTCACTGCCCGGTCCCTGCGCCCCCCATGCCGCACCAAGAACTCCGCCTGCGGCAATCGCAAGAAATCCCCGCCGATTGATTGCACTTCGGTAGTTAGCCTTGACCGTGCTCATCCCCTGCCCTTTCCCCCTCGATGGGCCCGAATGCAATGACATAATTCCGCCCCGACACGAATATACCATATGCGCAATGGCAGGGATTGGCGCAGCTTTGGGTAGGGCACAGATACTCGCGACCCACGACGGGTGGTCCTGTGCCTAAAGAGTAGAGAAGCGATAACCGCCGAATGCAAACAGGAGATGAGCGATGAAAGCGAAAGTGCTTGGTACCACTATGATTCTGGCCGCTGTAGGTATTGCCGTCGCGGTATGGCCCGCGTCCGCTGAAAGGCTTCCCGATGGCGAAACCGGCGGACGCCCCCTATCTGCAACGCTCCTTGGGGCTAATGAGGTACCCGGGCCGGGGGATGACGACGGAAGCGGCAGCGCAGTGGTCACGCTGAACCCCGGTCAAGGGGAAATCTGCTTCGATATCGTCGTCGCGGACGTGGAGCCTATCACCGCCGCGCACATCCATCGTGGTACGGCCGACGTTGCGGGGCCGGTGGTCGTGAATTTCCAGGTGGCGGCCAATGGCTTAAGCGGATGCGTGAGCGTGGACCCCGCGCTCATTAAGGAAATCATGCGAGATCCGTCTGCATTCTATGTAAACGTACACAACGCGTCGTTTCCCGCCGGTGCGCTTCGGGGCCAGCTGACAAAGTAACAAGCTGCGGCCGTTCCAACGACGCAACCGAAAGACGACTCCTCTGCCTCCACACGATGGGCGGAGGAGTTCTCTTTTTCCGTCCCCGACATGGACGGGGCGTGCCGCTTGAACTTGGGTCGCAATCCCGCGAATTTCTATAATGGTTCAGCTACAGGCGAGCATGCATGATTTCGGGGGAGAGCCCATGCGCAAATTGTTATCTACCGCACTCGTTGGGATCTTTGTCACGGTTTCCGCAGATGGTCAGGATTCGCTCACTCGAATCGTGCTTGACGAGCCCGACCGAATTGTCCGCCTCCTCGAAGCAATCGACACCACGCGCCCTGAACTCGCGGAGGTTCGGACCGCGGTGAACGCTGAACGATGGGTCCAAGCCTGTGAAGCGTTGCTCCGCTACTACCGGGAAGCCGGCAACTCAGCTTTTCCTCTTAAGCCGGAAGCACCCGAACGAGTGGAATCCGCAATCTCAGTGGCAGATGCCGTGCTGGAGGACACCTTTACGTTTTACGACCATACCGACACGGTGCCGCGAAACCCGGACGGCGGATTGCAGTGGGACTTCACCGGTCCGGAGGGCGATAAGGAATGGGCTTGGGCGTTGAACCGGCACAAGCACCTAAATTGGCTTTTGACTGCCTACCAGATGACAGGAGAAGCCAAATACGCGGCGGCATGGAGCGACTCGGTCCGCGATTGGGTGTTGCAGAATCCCTACGCAGAGCCGAACGAGAACCCGCTGGTGTGGCGCGGGCTGGAGACGCAGTTCCGCGTGCGCGCCTGGGCGCGGGGGTTCTACGCGCTGCAGGATGAGCCCGCGTTCACAGCGGAGGCGCGCATTCTGCTCCTGTCGAGTATTCCTGACCACGCGCGCTACCTGCGCAACTTCCACAAGCAGACGAGCAACTGGATCGCCATGGAACTGAACGGGCTTGCCACGGCGGGCGTCGCGTGGCCCGAGTTTCGCGATGCGGAGGCGTGGGTCGACTACAGTGTCGATCGGTTGACGAAGGAGTTGACTGCACAAGTCTATCCCGATGGCGCGCAGATGGAGTTGACGGCGCACTATCATCGCGTCACGTTGGTGAACTTCGAGTCGCTGGTCGATCTGCTCCGGCATACCCAATACACGCTCCCCGCTACGTTTTCCGAGACGATTGAAAGCATGTGGGACTACCTCGCGTATACACTGCGGCCCAACGGCTATTCGCCGCTGAACAACGATTCGGACCTCGACTACAACGGACCAGGTCTGGCTCAGAAAGCCGCTGCCCTTAGCCGGCCGGATTGGGCCTACGTCGCAACCAATGGCACAGAGGGATTCGAGCCGGATGGCTTGCCGTCTCGCGCGTTCCCTTGGGCCGGGCAATTGATCATGCGAAGCGGCTGGGACCGCGACGCGCATTGGGCCTTCTTTGACGCCGGGCCTATGGGGATCGGCCACCGCCATGCGGACAAGCTGCATCTGTCGGTGTCGGCCTACGGGCGCGACATTCTGGTCGACGGTGGACGCTACACCTATGTCGGTGGCAAATGGCGCAGTTACTTCACCGGGTCGGCGAGCCATAACGTCATCCTGATCGACGGCCAGGGACAGCGGAATCATCCCTTTGCGACGGATGCGCCGATGGAGGATCACTTCGTGACGACACCGGATTACGATCTGGGCTATGGCGTTTTCGAAAGCGGGTTCGGGGACGTGGAAGGCGTTGTGAAGCACGAGCGTCTCGTGTACTACAAACGCGGCGGCTATTGGATTGTCGTGGACCGCATCACCACCGACCGGCCGCGACGTATCACCGCCTTATGGCACTACCATCCGGATTGCACCGTGGCCCTCGAAGGGCAGAGCGCGGTGAGCACTGACACGGATGCCGGCAACGTCCGCATCGTGCCGTCGAGCGGAACCGAATGGGATGTGTCACTCGTGGCCGGACAGGAGGAACCGGAAATCCAGGGCTGGTGGAGCCGGGAGTACAACCACAAGGCGCCCTCCCCCGCTGTCGTCTATGACCGAACCATTAACGGGACGGAGACGTTCGCGTGGCTTATCCTTCCCGCGAAGGACGTGCCGCCAGAGGCGACGTTCGAGACGGAGGTCGATGGCGGTTTGGTGGATTGCGCGATCGCATTTGCTGAGACGAGCAATACCGTGCAACTCACCATCGCAGAAAGGCCGCAGGCACGATGATTCGTCGTCACAATCGTACTCCGTTGCTCAAACTGATCGCGGTCGTCTTCTGCGTCACACTCGCGACGTGCCTTACGATCAGAATCTGGTTCCCCTCCTTACCGAGGTATGGATTCTTCAGCCTTATCGGCGCGTTGAAGGGAGCGAACACGCAGTACGCCTCAGAATTCAATCCTCTATCATGGGACCGAATCAAGGTCGGCGCATCGGAAGATGAATTGTATGCTCGCTTCAGCCGACCGCTAGTCATAGGGGACCGATCATGGATTTACGACTGGAAATACGATCAACTTGGGCTGACGATTACGCTCGACGACCGGGTTCCAGACGGCGGGAACGTCATTTCCAACTCGTATGACGACACAAAAAATCAGGATGTCGAAGAGAAGTATCAAGGCATGTCCAGTGAGCAACTCAGGAATGCGTTGGGTGAGCCATCTTCCATTGAAAAACGATCAAATACAGTGGTTCTTTGGTACAGCACGCCACGTGGAGGCTTCGGCCAAAGTGATTACGTTCAATTCACGGTTGGGGTAGATCCAACGACAAAGAATGTCGTCGGGAAAAATCTGGACTACTACTTCGACTAACCCTTGAGCAAATTCGGTGCCGACTTTTCCCGGGGTCTTTGAACACTCTCGACATGTAAGTTCCGCGGTAACGCGGCGCATGCGTTTGGTGTAGAATAGATAGTTGGGGGCATGACTCGCTTTCTTTTTTGGCACGCCATGGTCAGGTGCGCGTGCCAGAGAAGATAAGGGGGAACCGAACGATGAAACGTTTGTATCGTCTCGCACAACTGGCTTTGGTGCTCGTCATGCTGACCCCATTCACCGGCTGCCCGCCCGTCCTGATTCCCGGTCAGACCCGCACCTTCGACGGGATCGAATTCCAATGGTGTCCGCCGGGGACCTTTTACATGGGCAGCCTGGCAAGTGAAGATGGACGTCAGGGCGATGAAACCCTGCACAAAGTCACCATCTCTACAGGGTTCTGGCTGAGCAAGTACGAGATTACCCAGGAGCAATGGGTGGACCTAATGGGCTCCAATCCTTCTCTGAACGTCGGGGACGACCTGCCGGTCGAGCGAATCAGCCGCGACGATGCCGAGTCGTTTATCGATGCGCTCAACGCGATTACCACGTATAGCGCGACCTACCGGTTGCCGAGCGAAGCCGAGTGGGAGTACGCCTATCGCGCGGGAACCTCGACCCGCTTCTACTGGGGCCAGGACGCCGCGGAAACCGCAATCGACCGATACGCCTGGTACACCACTATCGCCGGTGGCGACACGCATC
This sequence comes from uncultured Nitrospiraceae bacterium, assembly GCA_964632865.1. Lineage (GTDB taxonomy): Bacteria > Hydrogenedentota > Hydrogenedentia > Hydrogenedentales > SLHB01 > JAHDWY01. Next base: position 14,141 of record CAZWDH010000020.1, on the reverse strand, counting down.
CCGTGGGCTTGAAACGGCCCAATACCTGGGGCCTCTACGACATGTCCGGCAACGTCTGGGAATGGGTGCAGGACTGGTACGGCGCGTATCCCGCTGGACCGATTACGGACCCGCAAGGGCCTGCCATGGGCAACGAGGGCATTGTACGCGGCGGGTCGTTCCTCAGCTTTCCGTACCAATGCCGCGCGGCCCATCGCTTCACCCATCCCGCGGATACGCCCAGCCTGCAGATGGGGTTCCGGGTGCTGCGCACGGCGAGTTGAGCAACGCTCTTCGCTAGAATGCGCTCCTGGCGTCAAGAAGACAGGGAGAGACGCTCACTGACATTGTCTATGGAAGCTGCGGGGCCGCCTAGTGGGAGCTGTTGAAGATTAACCCCCAGCTCGTGATTTCCCCAACGTCACCGGCCTTTTGATCGCGGAAATTCAAGGTCCAGATCCCTTTGGCGTTTTCTCCGTCGACCATAAACATGCCGGCGTTGACGTAGAAGGAATCGATCTGCCAATGACCGGTGAAGGGCGCGGTGCCGGAATCAATCGGCGCGGCGGCCTCGTCATCAAACGTGGTATCCACCATATTCGCGCCGGTCGCGATGAATATGAGCGGAACGATCTCTTGCTCTGCCGATACCAACCATGCGTCGCAGTCGCCGATGGCGGGATGAGTAACATTCACCGTGACATTCAAATCCTTGATCGTGAAGGAGCGCGGCACATCGATCGCGGAAATGGCCCACTGATTGATGTTGTGGTCGGGGATAGGCACCGGGTTATGGGTCCAGTACTCTGTTTTGGGACACCCCGCCAGAACAAGAATCGTGGCAAGCAAAGCGATTCCCCATGAAACACGACGTGAAGACATGTCGCCATCCCCCATTGGGCCCCAGCCCCCGTCGACTAGTATGTGACGGAGCGGATATTCTGTCAATCGGGTGTTGCACAAATCACCGAACGGCGGCGACATATTGGAAAAGCCGATCGGTACGGAATAATGCAATCGTGGAATCCGATATTCAGGTTTTGAAACGTTGGTGGAAGCGCCGGGACGCGGAAGCGTTCAACGAGATCGTGACGCGCTACTCGGGCCTTGTCTATGGCGCATGTCTGCGTGTGTTGGGCAATCCCTCGGACGCGGAGGACGTGGCGCAGGAGTGTTTTCTGCGGTTGGCCGAACATCCGGTGGCGATTCAGAGTTCTCTGGGCGGCTGGCTCCACCGCATGGCGACGCGGCGGGCCTTGGATGCGTACCGGTCGCGCGTGCGGCGTTTGTCGCGGGACACCCGTTTCGCGGAGTCCACTCCCGAGGCGGCTTCGCCTGACGATCTAACGTGGCACGAGATTCGGGGTCTCGTGGATGAAGCCATCGACGCCCTTCCCGAGGAGCAGCGCGCAGTCATCATCGCCCACTTTATCGAACGCCGCACGCAGCAGGCCATTGCCGAGGAATTGGGTGTCGCGCGGCGCACGGTCATCAACCGCATCCAGAAAGGGATCGAACTGATCCGAGCGACGTTGTCGAAACGTGGCGTTGTAGTCGGGGAGATGGCGTTGCTGGCGCTCTTCGGAAGCCGTTTCGTGGAAGCTGCGCCAGTGAGCTTGTTGTCCGCGTTGGGACGCTTGGCCCTGGCGGGGACTGCGGGAAAAACAACGACTGCCGCATCGGTCGCCGGCGTTGCGGGAGGAATTGTCGTGATGAAGAAGACAATCGTTGGAGCTGCTGTCCTTGCTTCGGTTCTTCTCGCGGGTTTGTACTTTGCCAGCGGAACGCGCACGGGCCCGCAGCACGCAGAGGATACCGGTCCGGCGCCTACGGCTTCTGCGCAGGAAGTTCGACAACGGGCGACGGTGGACACAGCAGAATTGGCGGGCGCAATGGAAACCGCACTGGGCGCTGCGCAATCCGATCGAGAGGCGATTGATGCGGCTTCGGAAGGCGCGGTCGTGGAAGGCGTCGTGCTCAATCAACAAGGCCGTCCGGTTGCGGATGCAAGCATCCACATTGCGGACAACCCGACGCAGGACAACGTCCTGAACAAGCCCCCGGTCACGCATACCGATAGCGGCGGCCAGTTTCGCATTACCCATGTGAACCCGAAAGTCCACATGGTGTTCGCGGATCACCCCGCCTATGCACCGGGGTGGACCGGCATCAAGCCGGAGGCCGACACGACTGCGCATGTGGAGATCCTGCTGACGCGTGGCGGGGCCATCGAAGGCGTCGTCACCTCCGGCGGCGTGCCACAGGCGGACGCTTTTGTAAGTGCGTGGCTCGATGCGTCCGGGCAGACCGACCAAACCGACGCGGAAGGACGATACACACTGCCGCGCGTGCCGTCCGGCGAATGGGTCGTCAACCTCATTCTCAAGGACGAAGACGGCGTACAGCGCGAGGTGAGAAGTTCTGTCCTCGTGGAGGACGACACGATTACGTCTCTCGATTTCCATCTGCAACCCGCCGTGACCGATCTGTCAGGGACGGTGCGTCTTCGCGGTAAACCGGTCCCGGGCGGCTATGTGACCCTGCTCATTGGAAGCGAGCAAGGATTCCGGGAGCAACGGAGGAAATCGCTGGACAACAACGGAACTTACACGATTGAGCGCGTGCCGGCCGGACCCTCGGAACTTTCCGTTACGGCGATCCAGAAGGGTCATTCGCCGTATTTCCGGCATCGCAGCTTTGAGATTCAGCCCGGCGCGTCGAGCGTATATGACGTGGACATTCACCCTGGAGCGGGCGTCATCTCCGGGTCCGTTCAGGTAGAGGAGCCGAGGGAAAACGGTGCGATTCTGCTGCTGGACGGTGAGTTCAGCCCGGCGGAACTGTCGCGCAGTACGCTTCTCTATATCGACTTTGAGAAGGCAGGTATTTCGCAGAAACCGATGGAGCCCTATCGGTTCGATGAACTCGAACCGGGGATGTACACGTTATTGGCGCTCATTTATTCGGACGAAACCACCATGTCGAATACGGTCGATCCCCTGGCCACCGCGCTGATCGACATTCAGACCATCAAACTGGAGGATGGCGCGGAACTCGAGGTTGACTTGGTGCCGGCCGCGGTGCGTTAGGTACCGGCTCGCTAAATCGTATTGCAGCTTATCGGGGAGCAGGCTGGAAGCCTGCACCACAATGCCGTCCCAGCTTGTTGGTCTCGACGTGTGACATCTTCGACGTGCCACATCCTCGCCTTGTCACCTCCTTGTAGTTTGCTGGCCTTCGGGCTATGATGCGCGCTCAATCAACCTGCAACCCGGGGACCAAACCATGTCCGAACGACATCCTCACGGCCAGATTACTGTCGAAGTGCGCAACCATATTCTCCTCATGGGCATCGACCGCGCGGAGAAACGCAACGGCTTTACACCCAAGATGGTTCATGAACTGACGGATGCGTACAACCGGCTGGAGAGTGAAGACGATCTCTGGTGCGGTGTGCTCTTCGCCCACGGCGATCACTTCACGGGCGGACTCGACCTGCCCATGTTCGCCGAGAGTTTCGCGAAGAACGAGAGCTTCTTCACAGGCAAGGGGGTCGATATCCTGGGGCTCGAACGGAAGTGCAGCAAGCCGCTGGTCTGCGCGGTGCAGGGCATCACCTACACGATCGGGATCGAACTGATGCTTGCCTGCGATATCGTCGTGGCGGCGAAGGATTGCCGCTTCTCGCAGCTCGAACCCAAGCGCGGGATCATGGCCGTGGGCGGCGCGACGATACGCTTCGTCCAACGCTGCGGTTGGGGCAACGCCATGTGCCACCTGCTCACGGCGGACGAGTTCAACGCAGACGAAGCCTATCGCATCGGACTCGTGCAGGAGGTTGTCGAACCGGGCGCGCAGGTCAATCGCGCGATTGAACTCGCGGAGACCATCAATGGGTGTGCTCCGCTCGCCGTGCGCGCCACGATTGCTTCATCCCGCCTCTACCTCGACGAAGGCGAGCGCGCCGCCTACGACCAGTTCGGCCCGACCCAAGCGCGGCTCGGTCAATCCGAGGATTTCCAGGAAGGCATCCAATCCTTCGTCGAGCGGCGGAAAGCGGAATTCAAGGGAAAGTAGAATTCCTGTTGCGGACGCGTGTTGCCGTTCGGACTGCAATCGAAAGCGATGTCTATCGTCTCGTCGCATACGTACTTAACACGTTTTGCGCGACTTGCCACCCGCTCCCGTGTAACGCACTGGGCACAAGCTGGTAACAGTCTGTAGGTTGTTCATCGTGGGCGTGTGGTATCCGGCACCGGTTTTCGACTGAAGGTCCATACTGCACTTTTGGTCGTGTCGGAGTCGGCGCAACCGTGTGCCATTGATTTCTGGACTCGTCCGCGTCAAACTACACCACGGTCTTAGCGCATTCTGAATCTGCGGTACCCGTGAGCAGGAGACTGCTATCAATGGGTCAAACAATGTGCACCGCAGTACCAAGCCAACGGCAACGCTTATCGGGGCTCCCGAAGCGTCTCCACCGTAGCGCCCGGGTTGTGGCTCTCCGAGTCACGCAGGGACAGAGCACCGCTGAATCGCGTGCCCCCGTATCCCAGCTGGATACCCGAATCAACAAGGCGCGCTCCACCGACAACGTGACAGTTCCCACGCGACTTCACCGAATCACGGATCCGTAGCGCGTCACTTGCAGCAGCCGTATTCATCAACGTGAAACCGCAAGTTCCGAATCCGGGAGATACGAAATGAACGCATTAACACGAGGCTACATCTTACTGGCGGTAGTTCTGATCATTACGGCGTTGGTGCCGATCTTCGGGTGTCCCGTTCCCGGGCAAGGACAAAGCAATCTGGAGAGTCGCGTGGATGATCTGGAAGCGCAGGTCGCGGCACTCGAAGCGAAACTCGCTTACATAACCGTTCAAGAAGGCAAGATCAACAAACTCTCCGGACCGCACATGATCATCGAAGGGTGCAACGTACACGTGCGCAGCGGCAGCGGGCACACGGACGACAATGACAACCTGACCGGCTTAGGGAATCTCATCATCGGGTACAACGAACCGACCAGCGTGTTCAGAAACGGACGTACAGGTTCGCATAACCTCGTGGTCGGGCCGGGGCATGCGTACACCAACTATGGCGGATTTGTGGCCGGTTCGGAAAATTCTGTCACCGGTGAGACGGCCAGCATCAGTGGGGGGCAAGGAAACTTGGCTAGTGGGGACGCCTCCAGCGTCAGCGGCGGGAGAGACAGCCAGGCCACCAGTTACTGGGCAAGCGTTTCCGGTGGTTGGAACAACACGGCCAGCGGTCCTTACGCGAGCGTCTCCGGCGGTTCCGTCAACGTAGCGAGCGAACAAAATGCTCACGTCAGCGGCGGCAACGCCAATACGGCCAGTGGCGACTCATCCAGTGTGAACGGCGGCAATGACAACACGGCCAGCGGTGGCGCGTCCACCGTCGGCGGCGGCCGGGCCCGTACCGCATCCGGTCCGCATGACTGGGTGGCTGGAACGTTGTTCGAGACCGAATGAATGACACGCCTCGCAGACGGGTGTACTTGGATTCGTAACGGGCATTCACTGCCGCGTCACCTGATAAGAAAGAAGGAGAAATGAAATGACGGGACTACTTCGCAGTCGCAATCCGATTCTACCGCTCTTGCTAACGGCCGCGCTGATTCCCCTATTCGGTTGCCCCCAAAATCAAGGCGACTTGGAAAGCCGGGTAGAAGCGCTCGAAATGGCCCTCGCCATGACCCAATCGGACTTGGCAGCAGCGCAGGCAAAGCTCGCGTACGTAAGCGTCCAGCAGGGAACCCTCGACGGTGTGAACGGGCCCCATATGATCGTGGAAGGGTGCAATGTGCATGTTCGCAGCGGAAGCGGCGCTACGGATGACAACGCCAACTTGACCGGGCTGGGGAACCTGATCGTCGGGTACAACGAACAACCCTTCAACATCACCTACGGCCGTCTCGGATCGCACAACCTCGTAGTTGGATGGGAGCATGAATACTCAAGCTACGGGGGCTTCGTTGCAGGGGCGTACAATGCCGTAACCGGTGAAGCTGCTTCCGTTAGTGGTGGCAACGCCAGCGTGGCGAGCGGCACTTGGTCGAGCGTAAGCGGAGGCAGCGGCAATGCAGCGAGCGGAACCTACTCCAGCGTCAGTGGCGGGGGGCAGAACGACGCTATTGCGAGTTTTTCCAGCGTCAGCGGCGGCGTCGGGAACACGGCCAGTGGAAGCCAATCCCACGTCTGCGGCGGTGAAACAAACGAGTCCAGCGGAATCAGCTCCAACGTCAGCGGCGGAAGTACCAACACGGCCAGTGGCGTCGCTTCCAGTATCAGTGGCGGGTACGAAAACACGGCCAGCTTCAATGTTTCCAGCGTCAGTGGCGGGCATCTAAACACGGCCAGCGCAATTGGCTCCAGCGTTAGTGGGGGCGAGAACAATACAGCCAGCGGAACACACTCCAGTGTGAGCGGGGGCGATAGCCGGTCAGCAACGGATATTGATGATTGGGTGGCCGGGAGCCTCTTTGAGAACAACTAACCACTCACCAGTCACGTTGACAATCATGCACGGGCGCGCGATCCCGTCAGAAGTTCCCGCGCCCGTGTATATCTGAATGCGGAGAGCGTTGGTAAACTTCGGTTATTCGATCGCAACGTATCGTGAGCCGTTCCGGTCTTCGACGCTACGCAACGTGCCGCGGTTGATCTGACGGAATCTCTCACATTTTCGCCCGTTTCATTGACATTCTGCGGCATCTTTGGCAGACTGTCATACAGTCTTAGCGCGCACGAATTCTGCGGCATCGGACAGCAGGGAACTGCCAACGATGAAACACCCCAAGACAACCGCAGCACCGGCACACGTTCGAGTGTTTTTCTTAAAACGCGTCAGCCGTGACGAGAGGCATGCACCTCGCCAAGAGGCGATGCAAGCCGCCCGCGTTTTCGTTCCCGCCCTGATCTGCCCTTCGTCAAGTCACCAACACCCCCGTGACAGATCGTCTCGAACGTGTTACCTCGAATAAAGGGCAACCGGAAAAAAGGGAGAAATGAGATGGAATCTTCTACTCGCGAATCCAAGCTGTTGGCAATCGCCGTATTGATTGCAGCACTCGTGACGACCCTCGGTTGTCCCGCACAGAATCTGGCTCAGCACACGCTATTGGGCCGCGTGAAAGCATTGGAAGAAGCGCTTGAGGCGGCGCAGGCAGACTTGGCCGAGGCACAGGCCAAACTCGCCCATGTTAGCGTGGAGGAAGAGTCCATAAACGGACTGAACGGGCCCCACCTCATCATCGAAGGCTGCAACGTCCACGTCCGCAGCGGCAGCGGCGACACCGAAGACAGCGCCGGGTTGACGGGACTTGGAAACCTAATCGTGGGTTACAACGAACAAACCCCTATCGTCACACACGGCCGCTTGGGTTCGCATAATCTGGTCGTTGGCGAGTTCCATGAATACCCGAACTATGGCGGTTTTGTTGCTGGAATTCGCAACGCAGTTACGGGAGCGGCGGCTAGCGTCAGCGGTGGAATTCTCAATACTGCCAGCAACGATGCTTCAAGCGTCAGCGGCGGCACAACCAACATAGCCAGCGGCCTCACCTCCAGCGTCAGCGGCGGTAGCGCCAACGAGGCCAGCGGCACAAATTCCAGTGCTAGCGGCGGGCAACTTAATACGGCCGCCGGCACCTACGCCAGCGTGAGTGGAGGGTCCGGTAACACTGCTAACGGCAGCCAATCCTGCGTCAGCGGCGGCGAAAATCGTACTGCTTCTAATGAGAACGACTGGGTAGCGGGTAGTCTCTTCGAGGACTTTTAGGCGTCGAGTGCGACAACAAATCACGGGCGCGGGAACCCTTTCGAGTTCCCGCGCCTGGAAAACACCAACCAGGAGAGTGTTGGTGAGTTAGGTTACTTAATGGCGACGTACCGCGAACCGCCGTCCGCACTTTCCACACGGAGCAAGGTGCCTCGCCCTTCATCTCCTTTGTCCATGGCTTCGCGGAAGTCATTCACATTCTGTACCGGCTGGCGATTCACTTCCGTGATGAGCATGCCGGGACGCAGCCCTGCCAAGGCCGCTGCGGAACCGCGCACCACCTGACCGATTACAACGCCGGACTTATTTTCGTACCCAAGCCGTTGGGCGGTTTCGTCAGTCAGATTCTCGATCGTGATTCCGATCTTCTTGCCCTGCGCTTCGGCCTGCACGGCGGTGCCGCCGTTGGACTTCATCTCGTCGCCTTCCATTTCGCCGATGGTGACCTGCTTCGTCATGCGCTTGCCATCGCGAACGATGGTCAGGTCGACCTCCTCGCCAGCCGGCGTGGTCGCCACGTGGCTGCGGAACGAACCCGACGCAACGACGGGCTTGCCTTCATATTCGACGATAACGTCGTCCTTCTTCAGGCCCGCACGATCGGCCGGAGTATCGGGTACCACGGATGCCACAAGCACGCCCTGGCTTTCGTCGACGTTGAACCATTCCGCCAAATCAGGGGTCAGGTTTTGAATACCGATTCCGAGGAACCCGCGTGTTACCGCGCCGTCTTCACGAAGTTCATCAACGACGTAGCGCACCATGTTGATGGGGATGGCGAATCCAATTCCCATGTTGCCGCCGCTACGGCTGAGGATGGCGGTGTTCATGCCAATGACCTCGCCATCGAGGTTCAGCAAAGGGCCACCGGAATTGCCGGGGTTGATGGCCGCATCAGTCTGGATGAAGTCGGCGTAGTCCACGATGCCCACATCGCCGCGTCCGCGCGCGCTCACGATACCGGCGGTCACGGTATGCTGCAGGCCGAAGGGGCTGCCGATCGCCACGACCCACTCACCGACCTGGATTGCGTCGGAATCGCCAAACTTCAGCGTGGGAAGATCTTTCGCGTCAACCTTAATCAGGGCGACTTCGGTCTGCGGATCCGAACCGATGACTTCCGCATCGAATTCGCGTCCGTCATCCAACCGCACCTCGACCACGTCCGCGCCGTCGACCACGTGACTGTTGGTCACGACGTAGCCGTCGTCCGACATGATAAACCCGGTGCCTTCACCGTAGGCAAAGGGCGTACCGCCTGGCGCCGGACTATCCGGTCCGCCAGGAATCTGGAATCCGGGCCCAAAGAAACGCTCGAAGAGATCGCCCGGAGTCATTCCCGGCCCTTGCGTGGGTTGCATGTCTCGGCTCATATCCTTCTTTACGCGAATGGAAACAACGGCCGGGGACGCTTCGGCGGACAGGCCGACGAAGGCCTCGCTCAGATTGTTCAGTGTCGACAGTGCCTCCTTCGACGGACCGTCCACCTGCGCGGTAGCAGGGGACGATGACATCAGGCTCGGCACCGCCGCCACCAGCCCGACTGCCACGACGGCAATCAAAGCTGATTTGATTTTGTGTGTGCTCAGGTAGCTCATAAGGCCACTCCTTTCTTATGTGCGAAACTGGGATGCGCGAGACAGGCGGCCTGTGCACCAGCCGCATGATTCGCTGCAGCGAAAAAGAGCAACCGCCATGCCGAAAATAGATGTTTCCGGATAAAGTAAGGGATAGCAAGGGATTAGCCAACGAAGCCCAACCCCTCGCCGTTACGCGATTACCCGTGTTGAGGCATGGCCTCACCGAGTTGAGGCACGATTCTACACGGGTGCAGGGTCAACCTCGATAGACACCGAAGGCCCGGCGACTTCGATTCAGCGACGTCTGCGTTGAGCTTGCACGATGTGGGAAGCAGGCTATGGGACGATTTCCACGAGCCATTAGCCTGTAGTACGCACCAACCGAAATCCGGCGATGTCCAGACGAGAATCGGAGTTGAAGAAGTCCCTGGCGGCAGCGCGAACATCTACCGCGTCGTCGTTGTAGGCGCCACCCCGAAGCACCTTGCTGTTGCCGGGCGGTGGCCCCTGCGGATCGGTAACAGGTCCTGCGGGATACGTGCCGTAGGTATCTTGACACCACTCCTCGACGTTGCCGGCCATATCGTAAAGTCCCCACGCATTGGGCAACTTCTGGCCCACGGGGTGCGTTTGCGACCCTTCGTTTGTGTCGTACCACGCATAATTGTCGATATCCGTCAGACTTGAGTCATCCCCCCAGTAGAACCGCGTCGTCGTGCCTGCCCGATACGCGTACTCCCATTCCGCCTCTGTTGGGAGCCGGTACATCGCATTGGCCGATGACGCATTAAGGTAGATGAGAAAATCCTGCACGTCGTCCCAACTCACGTTCTCCACGGGTTTGTCCGCGCCGGCGAAGTTCGAGGGATTCGTTCCGGTGATGTTTTCCCACTGCGCTTGCGTAATGGGATATTTCGAGAGCCAGAACCCTTCGCTCAAGGTTACTTCGTGCAAAGGTTCGTCCATATTGCGCCCAACTTCGTACATCGGACTTCCCATGGCAAACGTCCCCGGCGGACACCATTGAAATTCGATGCCGTCAAAGGTTCTGGTCTGGCCCGCTACAGGGGGCCCAAACAGGATCGGACATCCGGTGAGAGAAAACAGCGAAACAAATGCGATCAGGATGGTGAATCGGCGTGAAAGGGAGTTCATGCCAGCGTTCCTCCAAGTTGTTTGCTTGGGCGTACTACGCTGTGCCCGTACCCGATTTGATTGGACGCGAAAGCCTTGCAGAGGGAAGCATCCCTATTGAGCATACCCGCCGGGTCGGTCTGCGTTACTTTTAGCACGTCGGCATGCGAGATACAAATGCTAGTGACATATCGGGCCGCGAATCTCGAATTGGCCAAACCAACGATATCCTTGCCTCTACCGGCGTACCGAACTGAATCGCCAATGGGCAATTCTCGCCGGAATGAGGGCAAAAGCTGCCGCAACCAAACGAACCGAATAGCGGCGCAATCCGGTAAGTACTTTATTTTTATTGCGATAGACATATGCCACCGCGTGGCACAAGGGTTGCTCCTGCCTTTGAGACGGAGAGTCTCTGACGGAGAGATCTCACAGGTTGTAGCCGGGGCGGTCCTGGCCGGCCGTCCCGGCTCGATGACAAGTACCAGGGGAGTAATTAACAGTGGCATTTGCGGGTGTCGACACGGTTTCGCTGTTGACGGCGGGGATGAAGGTTGCGGTGCGCAACCAGTCTCTTATCGCCAACAACATCGCCAATGTGGATACCCCGAAGTATAACCCGGCCCGTCTGGACTTTCAGGCGAGCCTGCGAGATGCCCTCGAGGGGCGGGGCCCCGTCGCACTCCGCACGACCATGGCCCGGCACCTCGATGCAACTCGCGAAATGCCGCGTTTTGAACGCCTTGCGCTTTCGTCGAAAAATGATTACAATAAGGTCGATTTAGAGCAGGAAATGGCTGATTTGGCCGAAAATACCGGAAAGTACACAACATATAGTAGCCTCTTGGCCAAGCACTTCCGGATGGTCAAGGACATGCTGTCCGGCCTGCGCTAAGTAACGGTGGGGTAAAATGTTAGAGGCGGTTTCGGCACGAGATATCGCGGTATCAGGGCTTCGCGCTCAGCGGACCCGCATGAACATCATTGCCCAGAATATCGCCAACGCCATGTCGCCGGTCACCGCCAAGGGCGGGGCGTTCCGGCGGCAGATGGCCGTCTTGGAGGCCGACCAGATTACCCCGATCACGAAGCCGGACAAGTTTGGGGTGCGGGTGAAACAAATCGCCAGCGACCCCTCCCCGTTGCGCAGGGTATTCGAGCCGAACAATCCGATCGCCGACGCGGATGGGTATGTGGAATATCCGAACATTGACCTGTCGGTTGAGATGGTCGATTTGGTTTCCGCGCAGCGGGCGTATGAAGCGAACGTTGCAGTGGTGTTGTCGAGCAAACGAATTTCTCAGAAGGCGTTGGACATCCTTCAGGTGTAGCGTGAACGACCATGAGTGAACCTTTCAAAGTAGGCGGGATACAACCTCAGCGGATCGAGATCGATCCGTCGCAGATGCGGACTGCCAAGCCTGCGCCGTCTTCGGTGGAGGGCAAGTCGTTCAAGGATGTGCTCACCGAGTCGATTAGCGAGGTGCAACGCCTGCAAACCGAAGCGGACACGACCATCAAGAAGCTCGTGGCGGGAGAGATTAAGGACGTAACCGAAGCGGTCGTCGCGGTGGAGAAGGCCGACGTGTCTTTTCAGACGATGATGGCGGTTCGGAACAAGATTGTTGCCGCATACGAAGAGATCATGCGGATGCAATTGTAATCGCGAGGCCCGGGTCGGCCAGCCCGGCTTCGCACAACAGTCGAAGAGAGAGAGGTCTGTGAGGGTTCTCCGTCAACTCGCAGTCGTAGCCCAAGCGTATTGGCACAAGGTGCCCGTATGTGACCGGCGACGTTGCGTGGCCGTCTCGCTCCTGGTGCCGTTGGCGGCGTTAGCCGCTTACGACGCCCGGCCCCGGCCCGTGGAAACACAGCACAAGCTGGTGCCCATGGTATCGGGATTGAGCGTGCGGGAAGCGGATATGCTTCGCGTGCTGCTGGAGTCGAGACGGGTCCCGTTTGAGATTCGGGACGGCGGGCAGACTGTATTGGTGCCGGCCGACCGACGCGCGGAGTTGACAGTTGAGTTGACCCAGAACGCCCCGACGGCCACCACCCCTCCGGACTGGAAAATCACGACTTCACCCGGCGTGGACTGGACGTTGCGGGATCCTCGTCCGTTGCCGGTCGAAGGGAGCCGTCGTGTCCCGGCGCAAGACACGGCGGAGCGCGAATGACTCGGGCGGGTCATCCGCGAAAGGATCGAGGATGGGAGGTTTTGGGTATTGCGCTCCAATCGCGTGATATCGCAGAACGGGACCAGACCCGGCGGCGACCGCTCCGGCGAGCATCGGCGTCGAGGCAGGAAAGGCTTCACCTGTGGAATTTTTGCGCCAACTCTGGGGCGGAATAACCCAAGCCTGGCAGCGGCTCTCCACGAGCGCGCGTGTCAACATCGCCCTCGCATTCCTCTTCACCGTCGCTATCGTCGGCAGCATGGTGTATTTCGGCAGCCGGCCCCAGTACGTGACTCTCTTTGACGCGCTGGGCCCGGAAGACATGGTGGCCATCCAAACCCAACTGGATGACGAGAACGTGCCATACCGGGTCGTGGACGGGGGGCAAGCCGTTGAAGTTCCGGTGAGCGACCGCAGCCGTTTGCGCGTCATGCTGCTGGCGGCGGGTATCCCCAAAACGCAGGGCACCCTGGCTGGATATGAGACCCTCGGCGCGACGAACTTCATGCAGAATCAGTTTGCCCAGGAGAAGGGGTATCAGATTGCATTGATGGGCCAGCTCCAGCGCATGTTGAACGAGTTCAGCTTCGTGGACAAATCCTTCGTCCAGATCACAGAAGCCAAAGAAGAGATCTTTTCCGATTCGCAGAAGCCGTCTGAGGCGACGGTGACACTCAAGGTGAATCGCGCGCTCAAGGAAGAAGACATCAAGGCGGTGCTGGGATGCATCAGTACCTTCGGCGGAGCGAATTTGACGCGCGAGAACATCAATCTCGTCACGGTCGACGGTCGAGTGCTGAACGCGCCGTCGGAGGACGACTTCGACACGATCGCCAATTCCCGTCTCGCGTACATGAAGAATTACAAGAACGCGTTGGAGCAGAGCGCTGAGGACGCGCTCCGGCAAATCGGCGTGCGCAGCGTGGTCCGCGTAAGTCTCGACATCGACAACAGCAGCGTTAAAGAGTTGCGCGAAGAAGTCGAAAGCGGCGCCGTCGTGAGCAGCCTCACCTCCGAGTCGAGCACGCAGAACATAGAATCCCTGCCGGAAGGTCCCACTGGGGCGCGCGCGAACCTTCCTGTGGACGCGCCGGTGCCTGGCGGCACGGGCACGGTGCAGACGGATTCACAGACCCTCGAGAACTTTGAACCATCACGCACGACGACCGAGACCATTTCCGGACCGGGCGATGTGGCGGTGACGCGGGTCACGGCCATCGTCGAAGGGCGTTATCAGGACGAGATGAGCCCGGAAGGGGAACCGACCGGTGACAAGGCCTACGTCGAGCGGACCAACGACGAAATTGACACGTACACGGAGCTGGTCGCGGCGGCGGTGGGAGTGGCCGGTGACAACATTGAAGTTCGCGATCATCCCTTTGAGTTGGAACAACTTGCCGCGGCGACCACGGCTTTCGACCGGGTGGAGACGGCCGCGTGGCAAAGCACTCTGTTACAATGGGGTGAG
>CAZWDH010000019.1:0-39137 GCA_964632865.1 uncultured Nitrospiraceae bacterium | reverse complement strand
TGGTCAGGTAGTTGGTTTTCACGAAGAGCCGGCCAATGATGCCCACGGTGACCAGCGGCACGAGCGTGATCAAGGAGGCGAGGGCCATCCATTTCAGTCCGTCGCCTTGCACGAGCGTTTCAACGAACCGGTCGCCCGACTTGAGTCCGACGCAGGCGAGGAACAGGACGATTCCCACTTCGCGCAGGATGAAGTTGGCGCTGCTGGGCAGGTACCAGACCAGGGGACCGATGCGGCCGATCCGGCTGAGCACGATAGCCACGAGAAGCGGTCCGCCCGCGAGCCCGAGTTTGACCGGGGCGGGTACGCCGGGGATCTCAAAGGGCCAGCTCCCCACAATGACGCCCAACACAACGCCCACGAAAATGGGGATGATCTCCGGATGGTTCAGGCGCTTCTCGGAGTTGCCGAAGAGCGCGGCGACTTGCTCGATGCGCTGCTTTTCGCCAACCGCCACCAGCCGGTCGCCGTACTGAAACCGGAGCGACGGGCTGACCGGCAACTCGACACCCGACCGTCGCACGCGCGTGATTTGCACATCGTACTTTGAACGCAATCCAAGTTCCGGAGCGGACTTTCCCAGCACGCCTTTTTGTGTGACGATGAGCGTCTGACTCGTGATGTTGCTTGGTACCGCGGAGAGGTCCACATCGGTCTTCTTGCCGACGAGCAACCGTAGGGCGTGTAGTTTTGGCCGGGGGCCGACGGCAAGGACAATATCACCCAGGTGGAGCACCGTGTCGGCCTGCGCGATGAACTGGTCTTCGCCATGCCGGACCCGCGAGATGACGACGCCCGACTCCTCGAAGAGCGAAATTTCCCCCAGCGCCATGCCTTCCAGGTTGGGGTTTTCGACGATGAGGTTGACGCGTTCCAGCGGTTCGATCGCGCGCTCGCGATGCTGGCGGAGTTCGTCGGCTTCCTGAGCCGTATTGACGCGAAAGATCGCACGGATTAGCAGCATCGTCAGGATGATGCCCATGATGCCGAAAGGATAGGCGACCGCGTAGCCGAGGCCCGGCATCTTCGCCACTTCCGCACCGGTGACGCCCGAATCCATGAGGGCCTGTTGCGCGGCGGCGAGGCTGGGGGTGTTGGTGGTGGCGCCGGACAGCAATCCGACGACGACGGGGATCTCGATGCCGGCCACGTAACCGATCACCACCGCGGTCACCGCGCCAAGCACTACGATGCTGGCCGCCATGATGTTCAGGGGCAGCCCTTCTTTCCGCAACGAGGCGAGGAATCCCGGACCGACCTGAAGTCCGATGGTGTACACGAAGAGGATGAGGCCGAACTCGCGGGCGAACTCCATGACTTCGTGGTTGATGGCAAACTTGAAGTGGCCGAACAAGAGCCCCGAGAACAGCACCCCGGCAATGCCCAGCCCGATGCCCTTGATTTTGAGGCTGCCCAGGGCCAAACCCAAGGCCGCCACCAGTGCAAGGATTAACACCGAGCTCGCGACGGATTCGCCCTGAAACAATTCGGTGAACCAAACCATGGCTCGTAAGTACCTGTCGACGGGGATAGCAGCGGAGAGTAGGTCCAGCCCGCTGGCGGTCACGTCCGTAATCGTATAAGCGCAGGTGCGCGGTTGACCTTGCGATCGTTACCGGCGCTTCAGGAAGTACTTCGTTCGGGCGTGCAAGGTTTCGCCTCAGAAGCGCCGGAACGGAAGTATAACACGGCATGGCGGACCCGATCATTCCTGGTCAGCCGTTTACCCGAAATACTCCTTCAGTTTGTTTCGAAGGGTCCTCACGCTGATGCCGAGCATGTCGGCGGCGTGGGTGCGGTTTTGATTGCAGTGTTCCAGCGTTTGGAGGATGAGTTCCTTTTCCATCTCGGCGACGGTTTTACCGGGACGCAGCCCAGCGCCATTGCCGCCGGATTTTGCGCCGATGGCCTGGTGGAGGTTGAAGTGTTTGGGTTCAAGCGTCCGATCGGACGAGAGCACGACGGCCCGCTCGATGGCGTTCTGCAGTTCGCGCACGTTGCCCGGCCAGGGGTATTCCATGAACAACGCGCGTGCCGCGTCGCTAAACCCGTTGATGGTCCGCGCGTTTTCTTTCACGAAGCGTTCCAGGAAGTAGTCCATCAATGCGGGGATGTCTTGTTTTCGATCGCGCAAGGGCGGTAACACGACGGGGATGACGTTCAGCCGGAAGAAGAGGTCTTCTCGAATCTCGCCCTTCTCGACGGCTTCTTCGAGGTTGCGGTTCGAGGTGCAGATGATTCGCGTGTCCACCTGGATGGGATGCGTGCCGCCGACACGCTCGAACTCCCGCTCTTGCAACGCGCGGAGCAGTTTCGGTTGCAGCTCCATGCTGATCTCGCTGACTTCGTCGAGCAGGAGCGTGCCGGTGTCAGCAAGTTCAAAGCGTCCAATCTTGCGGTCATGCGCGCCGGTGAAGGAGCCCTTCTCGTGGCCGAACAACTCGCTTTCGAGCAGCCCAGCGGAGAGGGCCGCGCAGTTCACCTTGATGAACGGCCGATCTTTGCGAACGCCCGAGTAGTGAATCGCCCGCGCGACGAGTTCTTTGCCGGTTCCGCTTTCGCCGCGGATGAGGACCGTCGCCCGGCTGTCCGCCACTTTCTTGATTTGTTCGTAGACTTCGCGCATGGCTTTGCTTTCGCCGACCATGGACGCGAAATCGTAGCGTTGGTTGAGTTCGTCGCGCAGGTAGCGGTTTTCCCGCGCCATTCGTTCGCGTTCGATGGCGCGGTTCACCGCCAACTCCAGTTCGTCCGGCGAGAAGGGTTTCATGATGTAATCGTAGGCGCCTTCGCGCAACGCTTCGATGGCGGTTTCGACCGTGGCGTAGGCCGTCATGATGATGCAGGGCGTGCCGGGACTGTGGGCGCGAACTTGGCGAAGCACTTCGAATCCATCTACCGGCGCCATCTTCAGATCCGACACGACGACATCGAACACGTTCTTTTCGAGCAACTCAATGCCTTCGCGCCCGCTCCCGGCGCCTTTTACCTCGTGACCGGCGCGCGTCAGGGCTTCCTCCACGTATTCGCGCATGAGGTTTTCGTCGTCAATCACGAGGACATGTGCTCTCGCCATACTTACTCCGCGCAGGGAAGGTGCACGTAGAACGTCGAACCCTCTCCCGGATTGCTTGCTACCGTGATGGAACCGTTGTGTGCTTCCACGATTTTCGAGGCGACTGCCAGACCGAGCCCCGTTCCCTTTTCCTTGGTCGTGAAGAAGGGGGAGAAGACTTGCGTCAACTGTTCTGAAGACATGCCGCATCCTGTATCCTTGAACGCGATGGCGATCAGGGCATCTCTGGACTCGGCGGTGATGTGCACTTCTCCAGGCCCGTCGATGCTTTGTACCGCATTCAGAATGATGTTGAGAAACACCTGCCGGATCTTGTCCGGATCGACCGATGCTTGCAGGTCCCTTGCGATGCCATTCTTGATCTGTACCGGACGATTCCCCAGTTCCACATAGCCGAGCGTGCCGTCGACGAGTTCGGCGCAGGATACGGTGCGCAACTGCAGTTGGAGCGGCCGCGTATACTCGAGCAACTCGCTTACGACGCGCTCCAGTTCCCGCGCGCCAATTTGAATCTTGTCCACTAGCCGCCGCCGTGGATCGTCGTCGTTCAAATCGCGCGCCAGCAAGGAGGCAAAACCGCGAATGCCGCCCAGTGGATTGCGGATCTCGTGCGCTACCGTGGCCGCCATTTCACCAATCGCGGCGAGACGGTCTTGTTGCCGCATCTTCGATCGCAGCGCTTCCAGTTCGGTTTGGTCCTGGAAGACCTTGACCGCGCCGATTCGCACGCCGTTCCGGCCGAAGAGGGGAGAGTCCCGCTCGATGACTTGCACCGTGTGCCCATCCTGGGCGCGCAGGTCCAGCAGTGCGCGGCCATCCCTTGCCGAGAACTCCCGTCCGAACACGTCGCGGAAATAGCTGCCGACCACATCGCCTGCCTGAAATCCCAGCACTTGGCTTGCTGCCCCGTTGAAGGTCGTGATGCGTTCGGCCGTATCGACGGCGATCACGCCGTCCGACATGCTTTCCATGATCGAATTGAGATAATCGCTGGTCAGCGCGAGCTCGCGGTTACGCGTTTCCAGTTCCCGGTCCAATTCCTGAAGACGCGATTCCAGGCGCCGGTACGACTCTTCCATCGTCTGCGTCGTACGGTTGAACGCTTCAAACGCCTCGGCCAGCGCCTTGATGTCCATGTCCTGGTTGGGCATTGCATCCGCCATGACTGGTTTATGCTTTCGTGTCGAGGTAGCCGGAGTCGTCGTTCCCGCTACGGTACTTCGTTAAGGACTGTTGGCCTCGCCGGAGCCCGTCCAACTCGTCCTTGACGGTTCGCATGCGCGTCTGGGCCTTTGACGCGGCATCGTTTGTGACGGTTTCCAACCGCTTTGCCATCGCCTCAGCGTGACGAGCCAATCCACCGATATGCTGTCGCTCCGCATCGGTGACGTTTTCGGCGCGTTCCCACTCGCGCGACAGAATCCCGAGTTCTTCTTCAAGCTGTTTCGCGCGTCGGCTGAATGTTTCCTGTTGTACAGCCAACGCGTTCAAGTCATCGGCCTCGATGTCCGTGGCCAGGGTGTCGCCAGTCTTGAGCATTTCCTCATACAAGGCGATCTGCCGATCGAAGAAATTGACCAGCCGATCCACGATATTGTCCGCGCGCGTCAACGGGATCTATCCTCCCAACTGCGGCTGCGGCCGTTCTCCGCGCAAGCGTTGCTCCAGTCGCGCGTATTCGGCTTTCAGTCGCGCGTCTTCCGCGTACGGCGCGGAACTTTCCGCGACAGCATCCAGAAGCTCAAGGCTCGTGCCGTACTCGTTGAGTTCCATCAACGCGTTCGCCTGTTGGAAGCGTGCCCATGCAGCATCCGCTCCATCGGGGTCGGCTTCGACGGCAAGGGCGTAGCCCTCGACGGCCGCTGTAAAGTCCCCTCGTGAGTAGAGCGCATCCGCCCACTGAATGGCGGTGCGCTGAAGGCGCGGACCTGCTCCAGGATTTTCGCGCACGTACCCCGACAGATCCATAACCAGCGCCCTCGCGCGCGCGGTCTGTCCCGTTACGAGATAGGCATTGAGCAAATCGCGGTCGCCTTCTTCCGTGCGTTGATCGGGGTATGCATTGTAGGCCTGTTCCATTTTTTCGAGCGCAATCGCGGTGTCCATTTGGAGCAGCACCTTTGCGTAACGGGTCAGGAAATCGTAGGCCATGTCCGGGGCCAGGTTTGCCGCGTCGACACGGCGCGCGACCGCCATTCCGGGTCCGGCTTCTCCGGCATCAATCAATGCCGTTGCCGATTTCGCGAGCGCCGTGTCATCGTTTGTGACGGCCGCGACCGCCTCATACTGCTCCGCGGCGCGTTCACGGAACCCGAGTTCGCTGTAGAGATCGCCCAGCGCCTGGCGCAGTGCGATTTGCTGCGGACGCCCCGCGGATGCCTCGGCGAGATTCGCAAGGCGATCCAGCGCGGCTTTCGATTGCCCCTGTTTTTGGAGCACCTGGGCCAGCGCGATACTGCCCTCAAAGGCCTCCGAAGTCGTTGGAAACTCCGTAATCAACCGGTCGAAGGTCCTCCGTGCTTTCGCGAGTTCGTTCCCCCGCGCAAAAGCGTTTCCGGCGGCAAGCAGGGTGGCCGGATTTCCGCTCCCGGCTTCCACAGCGTCCAGGTACATCTGCGCAGCGTCGGCATCGTTGCCTTCCCGTTGTTGCAGTTCGCCCTCGTTGATGAGCACGGCCGGATTCTCTGGAAACCGCTGCGACGCGTGCGACGCAATCCGCATGGCTTCCCGCCGGTTGCCGATGTCGTCCAGTGTTTGGCTGAGTTCCACGAACGCTTCCGCCGTATGGGGCGATTCCGGGAAGAAACTGATAAGTTCGCGCAAGATGGTCTCCGCTTTCGCGGGATCGCCGTGGGCGCGGTACGCTTTCGCCAGCAAGAGATAGATGGCATCGTTACCTTCGACCGTCGTTGCAGTCTCAAGTCTCCGCTCCAGGTCCTCGATGGCTTGTTCGTACTGGCCTTCGTCGATTTCCAGTTGCGCAAGCCGGGCGGTCGCCTCCGCGCCGATGGGGCTGAAGTCCTGGCTGAGCGCCACCTGCGTGTACAGCTTCCGGGCATCCTCCAACTCGCCGGCGTCGCGCTGGGCATCGCCCAAGAGGAGCTTTGCCTCCGGCGCGTAGGGCGATGCCGGGAACCGTTGCAGGAGCCGCACGAGAAACTCTTGCGACTCTTCAGGCCGCTTCATGTCGCCCGCGAGCCGCGCGGCACGAATCAAGGTCTCGTCGCCGCCTTGCTGATCGAGATACTCCGTCATGAGACCGCGGTAGGTGCTGAGGGCCGCAGCCAGGGCGCCGCTCCGTTCGTAGAGCCCTGCCTTCCAGCGCAACAGGTCCGGGTTGCCATGGAACCCCGGCGCCAGCGCAATGAGTTCGTCAATAGCGCGGTGCATTGATTCGGCTTCGCGATCGGTGATGTGGGTGGGCAACTGGCGGTACTGTGCCTCGATGTAGAGATACTGAAGCTCGGCAAGTTGCGGACTTGGCGCGCGGCTGTTCACGACCGGCTCAAGCAAGGATTCCGCTTCCCGATACTCCTCCATGTCGATCAACTGCCTCGCGTTGCGCAACATGGCGGAGAGATCGCTGTACTGCGCCGCGGGCAGCAGGCTCATGTCGGGCAGCCGGTGCTGGTTTGCCTGGAGAAACATAAAGGTCCCTATGGCGCACAGAATTCCCGCAGCAAGGGAACTCCACGTCTTGAGCGATCCCGAATCGGCGCCCTTGCCCAACCGTGAGCGAAGGTCTTTCAGAAGCGATCGGCGGAAATCCTTCCGCAGCGTCGACGTGGCTTCGTAGTCGTCCGTCTCCGGGCCGCGGGATTGTACGTCAACCTCGTTCAGTTCTTCGTCGCCGAGTTGCACCACCATGTCGTCGCGGCCTGGCGGCGCAACAGGAGCGCCTTCTGCGATAGTCGCGTCAAGTTCTTCGGTGGACGGGATCGCAAGGTCGCCCGCGTCATCCCGTTTTCCGGAATCACTTGGAGCGGCTTTTGCTCCCGAGCCACCGATGATGGACTCAATCAGATCGTCCGCCTCGGGGACCGCGGCCGCCAGGTTCTCCGATCCGACCTGCGACTCCGCAGCGCCGCGTTCTGCACGCGCGACCGGATCCTCGACGTCCGATTCCGATTCTACAGGCGTCTCATCGAGCGGCTCGGGCGGCGGCGCGGCCTCGGCCGGTTCTGGTTGCGGCGCGACCTCCGCATCCATGTCGCCGGTATCGGCCGCATCGCTTTCGGTAAGGCGATCGTCCAGATCCTGATTGACGAGCGTATCTTCGGTTGAGAATGCCGCGAGCAGTTCATCAAGCTCCGCCTGCCCGAGTTGCTCCTCGTCTTCTGCCTCCACCTCCGGCGCCGGCGAAGCGTCGGCATCGGGTTCAACCGCCTCGTCGACCGGCGGCTCATCCTCTTTGGCAGGACCTTTCGTGGCAGGCGCGGAGCCGGACATCGCAGCGAGGAGGCTGTCGATGTCGTCCTGTCCCATCGTGCCCGTGTCAGCGCTTCCAGCTTCGGATACATGATCCGGCTCTGCCGCTTCCGCGAGATGCTCCTTTGCTGGCACGTCCTCTTCGGAGTTGGCGGGGTCCTGAGGCACTGGCGGCGATTCGTCCGGGCCGGTCTCCTGCGACGGCGTCAACGGAGGAGATTGCGCTTCGTGTTTCGCGGTGACCTCGCCGGTCGCCTGCCGAATCAGTCGGTCAATCGCGTCCTGATCCAGTTGACCGAAGTCGTCCAGTGCCGTCGGCGGTGGGGCGTCTTCACCCTTATCCTGGTCGTCGGCCCTGAGTACCTGGTCAATTTCCTCCTTACTGATGGAACCCACGTCGGATGAGTCCGCCGGCGCTTCTGGGGATTCCCGCTCTTCCACCGCGCGAAGCATGCGATCGATCTCGTCCTGGTCCACGGGACTTACGTCCGCTGCAACCTCTTCCTCCTCCACGGAGGCGGCATCCGCGACAGGTGTCTCGCGCTTGTCGTGGGCGGCGACTGCCTGGTCTAGCTCGATTTGACTGATCAGGCCGAGGTCTGAAGGAAGCGGCCCTACCGGAACCTCAGGCGGCGCAGAGGGACTTGGACTGGCCGGTTTCTTGGGCGCGGAATCGGTTTCGGCGAGATCCTTCAAGACCGCGTCCCGGCTCGCAGCGAGCGCGCGGTCCAACTCTTCCTGGGTGATTGTGAATTCGCCACGATCGGTGGGCACTACTGGCGCGTCGACAGCCGCATCGGACTGCTCCGCGCGTGCTGGTTCAGGTACTTCCTTTGTCTCCGCCAGAAGCTCGCTGTTTCCAATGGCCGCGAGCATCCGATCGATCTCATCCTGTCCGACCGCTTCCACCGGTTCGATCGCGTCGTCGGCTTCCGCCTTTGCCGTGTCGGGTTCAACGGCAGGAGGCGGTGTAGTGGGAGCCGTTTGCGAGTGGACGTGCCGCTCGATCGCGTCGTTCAGTTCATCCTGTCGCAGGATCCCGCGGTCTGGCGGCAAGGGTTCTGATGCGGAAGGAGGGGCAATCGGTTCCTGGACATCAGCGGGTATGGGGGTCTTGGATTCAGCGCGCTGTCGTCGCGCGGCCTCGCGAGCCTCGGCAATCGCGCGGTCCAACTCGTCCTGGCTGATGAGCGGATCGGTAGGCGAAGTCGATTCCTCCGGTTCTGGGATTTCCGGTCGATCATCCGCCATGGCCGTGCAACACTCCGAACAAGAATCTGCAGAAACTCGTCGTCTTGACTACAATATGTTGTGTTTCTTGTGTGCCTGTTTATATAACTTGTGTTATCGTACCACGTTGGTACCGTTCGTGCAATACCGATTGGGAAAATTTTTCCCTTCTTTCGGCCGCTAATGCAACCCATATCATAGTTTTCAGTGCGGCTGTACCGGGTTCCTTCAATCGACCACTCCAATTTCGAAAGGGTCGTCATCAGCCGGATCCGCCGGAAGCGCGGAGTTCGTTGCATTTGCAGGCTGTGGCTCAGGGGTCCTTTCTTCGTAGGTGCCAGCGCGGATGCCTGAGATCAGCAGCCCTACGGCCGTTTCGATTGTGTTCTCGTGTGCGGGGCTTTCCAGAGATGGCGCCGCCCCGTTAACCGCGAGTGCTCCCATCGCGATCCGGTAAAACTGCGCGGGATCCACATTTTGGAATATCCGTTCACGAAGCCCGGATTCGACGATGTGAAGCACGGCGGCCCGATGGGGGTGCAGGAGAAGCGCGACCCGGTCGGTGACCGGGGTTGGAATGGGGGAGAGGGATTCGCGAACCGCCAGGGCGAGGATTGGGGCATGGGGATCGGCCATGTGCGATGCGGTTTGGGTGAGAACGTTCCGCAGTAGGGGTAGCGGGGGTAGATTTTCATTAATCGAATGATTAATTTCGTTCATGAGCTGTTCGATTCTGCGAGAGAGGGCGGCATCGAAGAGGCCTTCCTTCGAGCCGAAGTAGTATGCGAGTAAGCCGATGTTGGCATGGGCGGCATCGGCGATGGCTCTGGTGGACGTGCCTTCGAATCCATATACGGTGAAAAGCCGTTCGGCCGCGTCGAGAATGCGTGCGGCCGTTCTCAGGCCGGGTCGACTTGAGGCTTTTTTCGTGGCCATGGAGTCATGATAAATCAAACGAATGAGTAAATCAAGAAAAAGCAAACACGTTTCGATGCATCCCGAGCTGCATTCCCCAGCCCGGAGTCGGGAGCGGTCCTCTACCCGAACATGATTTCTGTTTCGATCGACCGCCAGCGATCGCGTTTGTTCCGAATCGCCATTCTGCGGCTGTAACTTATCCCCTCGCACCACGTATACAAGGACGGAACGATGAACATGCACGGTGGGACGCCAACGAGTCTGGATGAGGCAGGTCTTATCAAACGTGTGTGCAGCGGGGACGTGAACGCGTTCGAACTCCTCTGCAGGCGGTTGGAAGGGCCGCTCTACGGGTATGCCTATGGGATGGTCCGGAACTCCCATGAGGCCGAGGACATCGTGCAGGAGGTATTGTTCCGTTTGTATCAGGCGATGCGCACGCGAAAGCTGCGTACCGGCGGTTCCACACGGTCTTATGTGTTTGCGATTGCCCACAATCTGGCCGTGGACAAGCGGCGGCGCACCAGACCGACCGTGCCGTTGGACGAGTCGTTCCTGGCGCAGCATAACGGCGCGACCGAATCATCGCTTTTGCGCGAACAGTTGAATCGCGCGCTGGCGGACTTGCCCGCCAACCATCGTTCTGCATTGATGCTGCGTGAATTCGGCGACCTCCGGTACGCCGAGATTGCCGAGACGCTCGGCGCGTCTCTGGACGAGGTCAAAGTGTGGATACACCGGGGCCGGAAACGCCTCGCCACGCTTCTTGACCGGGACGGACAGTATTTGGGAAAGAACGTTCATGAATTGTAACGACGCCAACTTGTCGGCCTATCTGGACCATGAGCTTCCCGCGCCCGAACGGCGCGCGGTCGAGGCCCATTTGCGAACCTGTCCGGACTGTGCCGCCACGTTGAAAGATCTGGAAAGGGTGCGAACCATGTTGTTAACACAGGCCGTCCCGATGGGGCTATACGGCCCCGCGATCGATCGAATCCGAGAAGAAGAAGGCAAGTTATCGCGCAAGCTGCGAGGCTATGCCATCGCGGTTGCGACGATTGCGGTTCTCGCCGTTGCAGCGTATGCGGCGTTCCACAATTTCAAAGCGCCCAATGGCGGTCCGCCTGAATCCCACGCGCCAATCGTCACGGTCGATCCCGGCGATTCCCAAAACCGCGATCAACCTGTCATCGCGCAGAACGAAACCGGGACTGACGGAACCCCGGTCGCGGAGACATCCACCCGGCTGCCGGAAACCACCTTACCGCTGACGCTCACCGGCACCCTGCTGAGCGGCGACCCGCAGGCCGTGCTCAAGAACAACGATACCGGCGAGCAGCACATCTATCGTCCGGGAGACAGCGTTCTCGACGGCGTAATCCTGCAGGACGTGCAGCAAACGCGGGTCGTCTTGAGCAACCAGGGGGACCTCGAAGTACTCACCAAAGGCCCCGGCGTCATCGCGTCGCGTCCGCGGCTCGACGGGCGTTGGCAATTGGCGGTTCTGGTCGACGACAAGGTAGTAGATTACGGCGACACCTTGACGTTCGAGGAAACCGGCGGGATCGTCCAAATCACCGATGGCAATATGAACGACTTCGGCGAAGCGCGGCTTGACGGTAACACCCTGATCGTTACACGAATAGAAAGCGGCGATGAACTCGGATCCCTGCGCGGGACTTTCAATAACGCGTTCACCGAAGTCGTGATGACGTCTCCGGAGTTGACCGAATCGCTCGCGAGCGACCTGAACCTGCCGGACCCCGAGAACCATTCCTACGCCGTCAAGCTCAGCCGGATCGACGCGAATTCACCCAATCAAGACCCGCGCGCGATATTGCAGGCGCGCCTCGATGAAGTCCGCGCCATGTATGGACCGCTTCGGGCCTACGCCGAAGCGCACAACGGCCAGTTTCCGGACGCCCTTTCACTTTTGATCCCGGACTACACCGCGTCCACGGATTTGTACGCAAGCCGGGACAATCGCGTAGTAACCTACCTCTCTGGGCAAGTCCTTTCGGAAATAAGATCATTCCCAGGGATTCCCGGTTGCTCAAACTCGTCCGATCCGGGTAAGGCCATGCTCGCGCACGAGGCTGAACTACAACAACTGTGGGGCGGTCCCGCGCCCTTTGTACCCAATCTCATCGAAGTTGCGTACAGTGATCCCGATCAGATCGTCACGTTGAGCACGCAAGGCAGTACCAGCAGCGGGTCCATGATGGCTGAACTGAACGCCCTGGCGGCGGACCCGACCGCCGTCGCGGCCCAGTGGTCCGCAATGATCGCCTCCGACCAGAACAATCTCAAACAGCTTGGGCTCGTCAACAAGATGTTCGCGAACGAGAACTGCGAATACACGATGCCGGGCTTTTGTGCGGTCTATCCTGAATACCTCACCGACACCAACGTGCTGACCTCGCCCTGGCACGAAGCGGGCACGCTTTCGTATGAATTCCTGTTCCCGGCCGCTACCGAAGAGGATCTCGAGACGATGGCCGTGGACTATCTCGCAGCGCAAGGAGATGTGGATCTCAACGACCCGGCGCTGCGGGCACGCGCCCAATCGATGGTACCGCTCATGTACAACATCGAGGACATCCCCGCAGTCGGAGACAAGCCGGCCACACGCAACGTGCTCTTTCTCGACGGTCACGTGGAGCGCATGACTATCCCGAATTTCAATGATCGGGTTGGCCCATTTCTGCGCTAAGCTTCTTCGTGATGTCCATGGCGCGCGGGCGTATACTTGCGCGCCATGGACACCGCCGTACTCATCATCTTCGTTCTCGTTTACGTGGGCATGGTCTTTGGCCGCTATCCGGGCCTTGCCCTCGACCGCACGGGAATTGCGTTACTTGGCGCGATTGCATTCCTCGTGCTGGGGAGGGTCGGACCGCAAGAGGCCTGGGACGCCGTCGACGAACCGACGATACTGCTTCTGCTGGGACTGATGGTCGTCTCGGCCCAGTTCCGCCTGGGCGGCTTCTACTCCTTCGTCACCCGAAAGCTCGCCAGCGCCGACGTGTCGCCGGGCGTCTTGCTTGCGCTCCTCATTGGAGTCAGCGGCGTTCTCTCGGCCGTGCTCGCCAATGACATCGTCTGCCTGGCCATGGCGCCCGTGCTCGTGGAAGGCTGTGCCCGGCGGCGGCTCAACCCGGTCCCCTTCCTGCTCGCGCTGGCCTGCGCGGCCAATGTGGGGTCCGCAGCAACCCTGATCGGCAACCCGCAGAACATGCTTATCGGCCAGGCCTTGGATCTGTCCTTCACGGGATATCTGATCGACGCGTCGGTTCCGAGTGTGGTGGGGCTGGCAATCGTATGGGCCGTCATTCGTGTCTTGTATCGTAATCGCTGGACGGGCGACCACGGCGTCCCCCATGTCGACGCGCCGGACCTCAATGTATGGCAAAGCAGCAAAGGCATAGTCGTGATTGCCGCGCTCATGATCGTCTTCCTGTTCACCGGCATCCCGCGGGAAGTGGCCGCCCTTAGTGCCGCCGGCATTCTGTTGTTGAGCCGCCGTATGGAATCCCGAGAGATTCTCGGCCTCGTCGACTGGCATCTCCTGGTGCTCTTCGGCGGACTGTTTATCGTCAACCACGTGCTCGACACCTCCGGCGTACTCGGCCATGTGATGGAAGGGCTTCGCCGAGTCCACATCGATGCCGAACAGCCCGCAACGCTCTTCGTCGTTACGACGGTCCTGTCCAATCTCGTATCGAACGTGCCCGCTACGATGCTGCTGCTACCGTCGGCAACCCATCCCAGCGCGGGCGCGATTCTTGCCCTGTCGAGCACCTTGGCGGGCAATCTGTTTATTGTCGGCAGCATTGCCAACATCATCGTCGTCGATCAGGCGCAACGCCTCGGTATCCGCATTACCTGGGCCGAACACGCCCGCACGGGACTTCCCGTGACCGTCGTCACGCTGGCCGTTGCCGCGGCCTGGTTGTGGATACGGTCAATTTGATGCGAAGATAGGGCACGGTCTAACCATTTCTGCAAGCACGTTCTGGAGGTTCTTGATGGCAACGATCCGGTGGTGTGCCCTCGCGGTGGGCGTGACGCTCACCTTGCTCGCAATGGATCAAGGTTTAGCGGAGACGGCCAATGACGACGAAGGGCCCACGTGGCACTTTGATTCGGCGACCCCTGGTCAACTCCCTCGAGGATGGCGGACCGACGGCACCGCTCAGGAAGGCCCGCTTGCGACATGGGCGGTTTCTGCGGAACCGGGAGCGCCTACGGGCGCCAATGCGCTCGCACTGACGGCGTCCAACCATCAGTCGGCTTCCACCTTCAATCTCTGCTGGACCCGGGCCGCTACGTTTTTTGAAGGCACGGCCACCGCGCGATTCAAGATCACGGGCGGGACGCTCGGACCGGGTGCGGGAGTGGCATGGCGCATTCAGGATCGGAACGATTACTACGTATGTTTCCTACACCCTGCCGGTCGGAGTCTGCGCGTCTGGGTCGTCAGCGACGGCCGTGCGAAGGAGTTGGCGTCGACGACCGCCGCGATCGAACCGGAAGCGTGGCAGGCGTTGACGGTGCAGCAGTCCGGCGAACGCAGTACATGTACGTTGAACGGCAAACAATTGCTCTCCGTGAAGGACGATACGATTGGCCGCGAAGGCGGCGTGGGATTCTGGACGGCCGCGGATACAACCGCGGCGTTCGATGATTTGTCGGTGTCGGTCGAGACGGAGAAGGCTCCGGAGAAGAAACGCATGCCGAAAGAGAGAAAGCGGCAAGGAACCCGCTACCTGGAAGGCAGTTAGCTCTACGGCTTTAGGAACGGCAAATACTTTCCCAACGCCGTTCGAATTCGCAACAGGATTGAGCCGGAAGTAGCTTGGGCGGTGCCGGAGTGGTCGGTGTCCACCGGCGTCGGGGTATCCTCCGCGAACTGAATCTTCGTGATGTCGCCGTCGTCCGTGCCCGGGATGACGACGCCGGTGCACACCTTGTATAGATGGGCAAGGGCCAGCCGGTATTCTTTCGCGCTCTGAAAGCGTTCATCGGCCGATTGGGCCATGGCTTTCTCTACAAACTCATCGGCTTCCCGCGGAAGATCCGGGCACAGCCGGGTCAGTGTGGCCCCCGCGCGCGGAAGCTCCCCCGAGATCAACTGGTAAAACATGACGCCGAGGGAGTAGACATCCGCGCGGTGATCGACGCCCGCCGCGCTAAGCCGTTGCTCTGGGGCCATGTAATCTTGTTTCCCCAGGCTCACGCCAATCATGGTGAAGGCGGACTGCACGTTCGTCAGTTTCGCGAGGCCGAAGTCCAACAGTTTCACCTGCCCGTTCTTCAGCACCATCACATTGTCCGGGCTGATATCGCGGTGAACGGTGAACTGATGGGCGTGTTCCAGCGCGTGACATAACAAACTGAGGATTCGGACGGTCGAGCCGAGCCCCAATTTGCCCTTCTTGCGGATCCACTTGAAGAGACTGATCCCATCGACGTATTCCATCGTGTAGAACAGGAGCGGCCCGATCTGGCGCGCGTCGTAGACCTTGACAATACAGGGATGGTTGAGCTGCCGCGCCGCCTTCACTTCACGCACGAAACGCTTCACCGCGTGGCTGCTGGAGAGATACTGGGGAAGGAGGGTCTTCAGCGCGACCGGCTGTTCCATCTCCCGGTCCCAGCACAGATAGACCATGCCCATGCCGCCCCGGCCGAGCAACTTTTGGACTTCGTACCGTTCGGCGATGACCTCGCCCGGCTTGAATCCGGCCGTGACCTTCTTGAGCGCTTCCTTGTCGAAGGACTGTGGGGCGCTCGCGGAACTTGGCGAGGTGCTGCTATTCTCGGAGCTTTCGATGTCCATCACGATCCCTGCTTGATGCGTTGCCGGTCATCTGGAGCGAATAATCTCTTGCACCGGCCCATTCTAGCACAAGTGATAAAAGGATTGGCGATTCGTTCGGGGCGGTGATGTTCTCAGTCGTTGAGGCTGGTCTGTGGAGGTCTGAGGCCGGTTTGGCCGGGATCGACTTACTCGAACAAGCGGAAGCGCAGTATGGTGAACAATGCGGCCACCCCGTCGCGCCAGGTAATTTTCTTCCCTTCGGCGTAGTTTCGGCCGCTGTAGCTGATGGGCACCTCGTAGATCCGCAGGCCGCGCTTGGCAACCTTCGCCGTGAATTCCGGCTCGAATCCGAATCGGTCGGATTTAATGTGAAGGTCTTTGAGTACGTCCGCGCGAAAGGCCTTGTAGCACGTCTCCATATCCGTGAGATTCAGATTGGTCACCGCATTTGAAATCAAGGTGAGGAACTTGTTTCCGAGGGAGTGCCAGAAGTACAACACCCGGTGCGGTCCCCCGAGGAACCGGGACCCGTACACCACATCTGCCCGCCCGTCGAGAATGGGTTCCAGGAGCTTTCCGTAATCCCGTGGATCGTACTCCAGATCCGCATCCTGAATGACGACGACGTCGCCCGTCACGCGCGCGAACCCCATGCGTAGAGCGGCCCCTTTACCCTGGTTCGTATCATGGCGCAGGAGGGTTAGATCGTCTGCCTCGTCCAGGGCTTGTAAGCGCTCGGGCGTACCGTCGGTTGAGCCGTCGTCCACGACGATAATCTCGACGTTGTAGGGGGTGTCGCGCACGCGCTGGATCACTTCGGTTATTGTGTCTGCTTCGTTATAAGCCGGAATGACTACCGAAAGCTTCATTGCAATCGCCCGCGCGACATCATTTTTCCGCCCTCCGTTCGGAGGATTATACTTGGAATCGTGTCGTTGCGCGATCTCGGATCGCAGTGGATTCTTGGCCAGTCAACCGCGTGGAATTTTCCTCGCGTTTGATTGGTATCGGTTTGATATCTCATTTGAATGTTCGACGAAGAATATCGGTGGAGAGACGCATCCTTCCGTCCCCGTTCGGGGGCTGAGTGGTAGTGGTCATGTGACTCAGGGTTTCGCTTGTGCCTCGCTCCGTGCTGGGCTGCAGCCCTTTGCCCCGGCCGGGCCGCGCCAGGGATGTTCAGCGAGTCGTACGACCTCATCGTCTTCGTCATGGTTTTCGGATTTGGAGCATCGGAATTTGTTTCGGGTTTCGTGCTTCGGTTTTTGGGCTTGGTTGCGGCCAAGCCGCACTAGGGAGAAATACATGCGAATTTTTACTGCGTTTCTTCTGGCCGGGATAGTGTCATATGCCTCACACGGCGAACCGGCTTCGGATATCTCAATCGATGAAACCGGAACGCTGCTCCGCGACGGCAAGCCGTTGCGTGCGGTGGGCGTGAACTACTTCAGCGCGTTCAGCCGGCGGCTCGAGGATACCGACGACACGAGCTATCGGGAGGGCTTTCAGGCCTTGGGTGAGAGCGGGATTCCGTTCGCGCGCTTTATGGCCTGCGGGTTCTGGCCTGTGGACTGGAAGTTGTACCGGGACGATCCAGAGACGTACTTCTCCTTTATGGATGACGTCGTTCGCGCCGCGGAGGAAGCCGGCGTGGGACTGATTCCCAGCTTGTTCTGGTGGAATGGCGCCGTGCCGGATATCGTCGGCGAACCGCGGAACCAGTGGGGGAACCCAGAGAGCAAGACAATCGAGTTTATGCGCAAGTACACGCGGGAAATCGTGTCGCGGTATATGAATTCGCCCGCGATCTGGGCCTGGGAGTTCGGCAACGAGTACAACCTCGCCATCGACCTGCCGAATGCGGCCGATCATCGTCCTTGGGTCGTGCCGCGGAACGGAACCCCGGCGGAGCGTTCGGAAGCGGACGACCTCACCCATGAGATGCTGAATGTGGCGTTGGGGGAATTCGGCAAGACGGTTCGCGAACTCGATCCGCAGCGACCCATCACGTCGGGTAACAGTCTGCCGCGGCCATCGGCGTGGCACCAACGCGAGGCGCTTTCCTGGACGCGGGACTCGCGGGAGCAGTTTGCGCAATCGTTGTTGGCGCAGCATCCGGAGCCGTTGGATCTGTTGTCGATTCACGTGTATCCACACATTCACGGGGAGCGTTTCGAGCAGGAGTACACGTCGTACGACGAGATTCTTGGGCTCAGCATGGCAACGGCTCGGGAGGCGAAGAAGGCGCTGTTTGTGGGTGAGTTCGGCGCGCCGGATGACGCGGAGCATGGCGGACCCGATGGGGCGCGCCGGGAGTTCCTCCAGCAGATTGCGGACCTCGAGTTGAATGAAGTGCCGCTGGCTGCGCTGTGGGTCTACGACTTCCCGCGCCATGAGGACTCGACCAATGTAACGGCGGAGAACTCCCGGAAACACTTCTTGCGCGCACTGGAGCTGGCGAATCACCGTATCCGCACCTACGAAACCGAGGGGCACATGGTGGATGTCGCGGGCGGCGCGTGGCGAGGCCGCTTGCTGGATGCCATCGCCAATCGACGCCGGTCCGGCAACGGGTTCAATCCGTTGCGCCACGCGTCCTTTGCCGATCAGAACCTGTTCCGTGACGACGCAACCGGGTTGTACTTCGAGCACATCTTCAACGGCACGGCGGCGGACCACGATATTGCCATGTTCACGCCGAACGCGGACCCGCATGGAGTCGAGGCGAACGGACCCGCGAGCGCGACGATACGTTATCCCGCAGAAGGGAACACGTGGGGAATGGCGAGCGAGATGACGTTCACGTTGAATGGCGACGCCGTTGACATGGAGTTCCGCGCGACGCCGACCGAGGACCGGTTTCCACTGGGATTCGCCGCGTTCATGTGGGCGAGTTACATGAACCACACACGCGAACGGCGCTTTCACTTCTACGGCATGGACGGCGACCGGGAAGGTTGGCTAAGTTTCGGCGAAGACACCGAGAATGGCTTTGAAACGGGGACCATTGCGTACCATGGCGTCCCGCCGCTGCCGTATGAAGAGGGCGCACAGACGTTGAACCTCATCGAGCATCCGGCGAAGACGTTTCTACTGCCCTTCTATTATGGACTGGTGGACGGCGACGGCAATCCGGAGACGCGGGACGACACGATGGCCTACGTCATGATGTTCGACCGGAAAGAACCGATCCGGCTGGCGTTGTGGAATTTCATCAAGAATGCGGCAGGGGAATTCGATCCGCATTCGCCCGCGTGGGACTGGCAGTTTGTTATCCGGGATCCTGTGCCGGGGCAAAGGTATGGGTATCGCGCGCGAGTCTTGTATGTCCCATTCACAAGCGCGGAGGACATTCGCGTGGCGTACGAAGAGTGGATTGCATCGCTGCCGGAGTGGACGCCCTAGTACCGATCAAGAGAGAATGGTACCGAAGAACATCCCCCTTAATCCCCCTTCAAAGGGGGAATACTAGCAACGCTTCGCGTTGGGCCGACCACGGTTACGCATTGGGCCATTAGTCTGCACACATACCAAAAACTCGGCCTGACGCAATTCCCCCTTTGAAGGGGGATAAGGGGGATGTTCTTTGGGGGTAAGGGACGGATTATATCTCAACAGTCGTGACTTGCACTCAGCGCGCCGGCAATTAGATAAGTAGCCTATTCCGCTTCCCCGGCTTCGACTATGGTGGTCTCGACGGCCGTGTCGTTTGTGTAGGGGACGACGGTTTCGCCGGTGGCGGTGTAGACGTCGTGCCAGGCTTGGCGCAGTTGGACGCGCGCGGCGGCGAGGTTGCCTTCGGCGGATACGAGGTCGCGCTGGGCTTCGTTCAGACGCACCAGGGAACCCACGCCGCCCGCGTATTCTTTCTCGACGAGGTCGCGGTTGCGCTGCACGAAGACCGCGTTGGCCCGTTGCAGGACCAACTGTTCCTGGGCGGCCTGAAGCTGTTGAACGGCCTGACGCACTTCGCTCGCGACGGCGAGTTCCGTCTCGTAGAGGGTGTGTTCGGCTTCCGTGCGCAGGGCTTTCGCTTCGTTGACGCGCGCACTCTTCGCGCCTCCAGCGTAGAGATTGTACTGGACGTTCACGCCGACCGACGTGCTGAAGTCCTTCTCGCCGAACTTGAAGTTGTCGGAACGGAACCCGTCTTTGGATGCCTGCGCCGTCACCGTGGGATAGAAGGGCGCGCGGGCGCGGCCGATGGTCGCGCCGGTGCGTTTGACGGCCAATTCGCTGCCCGCGAGATCGGGGCGTGATGATTTGGCCAGTAGCACCAAGGCGTCGGACTCCGGCGGATTGAGATCTTCGAGGGACTCGGGATTGAGCGGCGCCAACACGTAGTTCTCAGGAAAGCGGGCATCGGCAAACCCCAGCAACTCGGACAAGGCGATGATGGCGATGTTGTAGTCCTGGTATGCCTGAATGAGACTTGCGCGCGCCGCGTTCACGCGCACTTCGAAGTTCAGTTCGTCGCTGAGAGACCCCGTGCCGACGCGTCGGCGCGCCTTGGCTTCCTTCAACTGGCGCTCGTTGAACGCCTGATCCGCCTCGGCGATACCGATATTTTCCCGGGCCAATTGCGCCGAGTGGTAGGTCTGGGCGACGGCAGAAAGCAAGAGTCGTTGCGCCTCTTGATAGGCCGCCTCAAATTCCTGCGAACCGTACTTCGCTTCAGCGATGGAAAACTTACGCTCGAAGCCATTGAACATGACCCATGACGCGATGAGGCTGATGTTGTAGTTTTCAAAGGAGTCGTCGACGGAACCGCGGCTCTTGATGCTGAGCAGGCTTGTGTCGAGAAGGTCCTGGAAGATCTGGGCGTTCGTCAACGCGGGGGACGACGCGCCGAGTCCCTGCTGGCCGGTCTGGCCGGTGCCGGTGTTCGGAAGGATGAGCGACGTGATCCCGTACAAAACCTGACTGACATTCGAGACAATTTGCCCTTGCAAACGCGCTTGCGTGCCGAGGGCCCACTGCGACCAGAGGCCATCCGAGGCGGCGCGTTTCGCGTTGAGATAGTCGCGTTCGGACAGCCACGTGTTCGTGGCGGAGGCGAGGAGATCGAGTTGGGGGTACCAGGCCGCGACGGCCTGACGGACGCGGGCCTTTGCCTGCTGCACGCGCGCGTCGGCGGCCTTGAGGGACGGGTTGTCGGCGATGGCGAATTGCTCGGCCAGCGGCAAATCGAGAACCGTGGCGCCTTCGGCGGAATCCGGATCCAAAGGTGCAAGCAGTTCGATGCCCGGTATTGCCGCGGCATCCTCCATGGGTGCGGCCACGGGCTCAGGCGATTCGGCGGCGGCCGGAACGTTTTCCGGCGCGTCCGCGGCATAGGATACCTGCGACACGATCAAGGAAAGGGCAACTAGAACGCGCGTCATGGATAAGTCCTTCTCAAATTCCGCTGCACGAGATGCGTCTCGCGATGTCGTAATCTACTTGCCAATGGCCACGGGTTGGGGTGAACGGGACGCAGCTTCGAGTTCTTCGTCCACGTTGCGCAGCCTGGCCGGCTCGACGTCCTCCGGCGATACCCAGGTACGGTGCGACGCATAATGTGCGAGACGCCGGAAGTCGTTCAGGACACCCAGCATGCACGGGATGAACAGCAGGGTCAACAGTGTAGCGAACGCGACGCCCGCGGCAATTGTAATGGCCATGGGAATCAGGAACTGGGCCTGCAAGTCCTGCTCGATGATCAGCGGCGTCAAGCCGCCGACGGTGGTGACCGTTGTCAGCATTACGGCACGAAAACGGCGCGCACCGGCCCGGGAAAGGGCCTGAAAAAAGGGCTGGCCCTCGGCGATGTTCGAGTTGACGCACTCGATCAGTACGATGGCGTCGTTCACGACAACACCGGCCAGCGCAACCATTCCGAAGACGCTCATCATGGTCACATCATAGCCAAGCGCAAGATGTCCCAACATGGCGCCAATGAGCCCGAAGGGAACGGTGAACATGACGATGATGGGCTGGATGTAGGAACGGAACATGGTGGCGATGATGATATAGATTCCGAACAAGGCAATTGGAAATCCGATGGCTAAGCCGCTGAACGCGTCCCGGCTATCCTTCTGCGGACCCTCAAACGAGTACGAGAATCCCGGCATACGTTTGCGCAGTTCCGGCAGGAATCCGCCTTCGACCATGTCGTTCAGCACTTCATCGGCGTTCGCGCGTTTGGAATCGACTTCAGACGTCACCTTGACCAGCCGCAAGCCGTCCACGCGGGTGATGCTGGAATACCCCTGGGCGTATTTCACGTCGGCAACGGATTGCAGGGGAACTTCGTACCCTTGTGGCGTTCGGATGCGGACCCGATCGAGATCGGCAATCGTCTTGCGTTCATCTTCCGTATAACGGACGCGAACCCGAATGTCGTCGCGGCCCCGTTGGAGGCGCAGGGCTTCTTCTCCGAAGTATCCCGCGTAGACTTGGCTTGCGAGGTCGTCGAGGGTTAGTCCGAGGGCGCGCGCTTCGGGTTTCAGGTTGAACTGCAACTCGTTCTTGCCGGGCCGGAAATCATCGGAGATCTGATACACGCCGTCATAGGTGCCGAGTTTGTCCTTAACCTCCGCCGCCGCAGCGCGCAGGACATCCATATCTTCGCCTTGCAGCCAAATTTCGATGGCCGATCCGGGAGGGCCCGTCTGCAAACCGGAGAAAGTCTGGGATATGGCGCCGGGGATTTGTCCGACTTCTTTTTCCCACGCCACGTTGATGTCTTCCGAGTAGATGCCGCGCTCTTCGGTGGGCAACAGTTCCACGCGAACGCTGCCGAGATGCGGTCCTTGCCGGGCCTCGAATCCCTCCCCGGCTTCGCCGGTAACGGCGTAGACGTTCTCAATCAGAGGCTTGCCGCTGGTGGTTTCCATGGTGGCAGCCACACGGTCTAGCGCTTCCTGCGTTTGCCGGACAGCCACTTCGGTGACGGCAAACGGCGTGCCCTGGGGGAACTCCACCGTGGCCACGAGGTCGTTTCCATCGACATCGCTGAACATGACGAAGCGCAGGAATCCAGCCTGGAAAAGCCCCATGGCCAGCAGCAGGCAGGCAATGGCGACGGACACTGAGATATACCGCCACCGGATGGCAAGTTCGGCAAAGGGCCGATAGACGTGGTCCGCGAAGTACTCCATCCCGTCGCTGACGGCGCGTCGGAACCGGCGCACGCGCTGTTTCCATGGGTGGCCGGGGCCGATCTTCGCGTTGATATCGGGCAGATGGTTGAGGTGCGCGGGCAACAGGAACAGGCCTTCGACGAGGGAAACGAGAAGCGCGGCGATCACGACGACCGGTAGAATCGCGATGAACTTCCCCATGACACCGCCGACGAACATGAGCGGCACAAATGCCACGATGGTTGTTGTCACGGCGGCGATGACTGGCAACCCTACTTCGCAGACGCCGTTGACAGCGGCCGTGAGCGGCGGGTCGCCGTTCTTGCGGTGGACGTATATGGCCTCACCCACGATGATTGCGTCGTCTACGATGATGCCCAATACCATGATCAGGCTGAACAGGGAGATCATGTTGATGGTGCCGCCGATGGCAAAAAGCAGGGCCATGGCGCCGGCCAAGGATATCGGGATGCCCATGGCCACCCAAAAGCTAAGCCGGAGATCCAGGAAGACCCAGAGCATGACGAATACCAGACACAACCCGGCGATACCGTTCCGGGTAAGCAGGGAGATGCGGTCCTGGATCATCTGGGACCGGTTGCTCCAAAGTGAAATGTGGACACCCTCCGGGAGCGTGGGATCCTTCTCCGCCAGATAGGACTTCACGGTGTCGGCGATGGCAATGGCGTCCTCTTCCTGCGTCTTGAATACGCCCAGCATGACGGCGGGTTCGCCGTTGAAGGTAGCTTTGATGGGGTCCTCAGTGAAGCCATCGCGAATGTCGGCGACGCGATCCAACGTAATGATGTCGCCGTTGGGCCGCGCGAGCACGACGATTTTCGCGAAGTCTTCTCCCGTGTAGCTGCGGCCGATGGTGCGCAGGCGGATCTCCTCGCCCTGGGTGCGGATGGTGCCTGCCGAGAGATTCATGCTGCCGCGGCGCACGGCGGTCGAGACTTCGGAAAAGGATAGTCCGTACTCACGCAACCGCTCTTCGGAGACTTCGATGGAGATTTCGTAGTCGCGCGTGCCGAAGACCGTCACTTGGGAAAGGCCGGGAAGTTGTTGCAGTTCGTCCTTGACGCGCTCGGCCCATTCCTTCATGACGCGTTCGCTCTGATTGCCCCAGAGCGCAAGGTAGACGACCTCGTTGCGCAGCGTCAGTTGAGAAAGGATGGGTTTCTCGGCGTCGACGGGGAACGTCGAGATGGAGTCCACGGCGTTTCGCACGCGGTCGTAGACTTCATCCACGGGATAGTCTTCCCGGACCTCGATAACCGCGCGCCCGATATTCTCGGAGGACACCGTCGTGTACCGTTTGATTCCTTCGAGACTGTCAACTTCCTCTTCGATCTTACGGCTGATCCCTTCTTCCACTTCCTCGGGGTCGGCGCCGGGGTAGAGCACCTCGACGAAGATTGTCTCCACCGAAAACTCGGGGAAGAACTCACGCACCATCAGCTTCGACGAGATCACGCCGGTCAAAATAATGATGACCAGCACGACATTGGCAAATACCGAATTGCTGATGAGGCGTCGGATGAGCGTCTTCACTACGCGGCATCCTCCACGAGCGGGCCGGTTTCCGCCGCCGGTTCGCCGTCCATATCGAGATCAAGCCGGGTGTTCTCGAGCGGATTGGTCAATCGTGTCGTGACCACGATATCTCCAGGGTTCAGTCCGCCAGTCACGCAGGCATATTCTCCCGTGCGATGGGATACGGTCACCGGAATGGTCCGCAGTCTTTCGTCCACGGATGCATACACGGTTTCTTCGAAGGAAACGGCACTGTTCGGAAGCATGTAGGCGTTTTGTACGATTTGACCCGGGATTTCCACTGAGCAAAACATGCCCTCCACAAGAGGAAGCCCCGATCCGTCCGTGGAAACGGCGCGGGCGCCCTCGACCCGAACTGCGACGGTCAGGGTGCGTGTTTCCGGCTCGAATCGTTCGACGCGGTCCAGAACGCCTTCCCAGCAATGGCCTTGGGGATCTTCGGTCCAGCGAATCATGCAAGTAACGGGACGCAGGTTGCTGAACCAAGCCACATTGGACGCAGAGGAGGCATTCTGACCGTCAAATTGAAGCCATCGGCGCGCTTCGCGGCTGTCCAGTGGCACCGAGATTTCCAGTACGGAATCGTCGGCCAGTTCCAGGGCCGGACCGCCGCTCATCCCGCTGCTGCTAGGACCCACGAGTTGCCCGACTTCCAGGTTCACGGACTTGACACGCGCGTCGAAGGGGGCGACCACTTCGGTCCGCGCCAAATCGATCTCCGCGGTCTCGAGGTACGCCTTCGCGGAAGCGAGTGCGCTGCGGGCTTCTTCGATACGCAGGGGATACAGATTAACGGCCTGATTCAGAAGGTCGTATGCGTCTTGGGCCGCGTTCCACGCCTGCTCCGCGGTATCAACTCCCGATTGCGTGCCCACCTGATCCTCGGCCATCAGTCTGCGTCGCCGTTCGTACTCTGACTTCGCCAAATCGCGCGTGCGTTCGAGCGTGGCCAGGCGTTCCTGGTCCGTGGTGGACTGCTTCTGAAGGCGGGAGAGCGCCGCTTCCGCCTGCGCGACAGCGGCCTGAGCTTCCTGGACCCGCGCTTCGTAGGTTTGAGGATCAATGCGGAACAGGGTTTCCCCTTCGGGAATCACGAGACCGACTTCGAGGTTGGGGTGGATTTCGACGATTCGCCCGCTGACTTCCGGCGTGATGGTTACGGTGTTCAACGTTCGTACTTCCCCGAAGCCCGTAACGGTCACCGGTACGTCCGCCGGTTGTACGCGCGTTGCTTCCACCCGCAGCATTCGTTCGGCCGTCTTCGCTTGTGCGGGGGGCTTGCGAAAGCTTGCCAGGATCGCCTTGCCCGTAAAACCGAGCAACACGATCAGGACACAGCCGATTATCGATACGATGACGTTTTTGCTTACACGACTCATACTGATTACGCTTCCTGCGCGGCGGACTCGCTGGCGCCCCGCCCTTGTTCCTCGCTCAACACCTCCCGAATACGGGCATAGACGTCGCACCACATCTGCGCATGATCGGGTCCAATCCCCTTGAGAATATCCACGAAGGACTCAAGAATATGTCTTTCCAAGGCCTCAAGCGTATGCTCACCGGCCGGCGACACTCGAACGACGACTTCCCGGCGATCCACACGGCTTTGCTCGCGGGTGACGACGCCCATTTCCACTAGCCGCTCCACCATGGCGGATGCGGACGGCGCAGAAACATAGAGCGATTCCGCCAAGTCCTTAATGGTTGCACCGCCCAATTCGCGGATCTTGTGCAGCATGTGCATCTGGGGGATGGTTAGATCCTGGACGTGGCCGTCTTTACCCATACAGCCATTGGCGCTGGAGTGGCGTGCGCACATCCGTGCTTGAAGCATCCGGACCGTGTCGAAGAGGTAGCGTGCTTGTTCGAAGACATCAGCGTTCATTGGGAGCTTTTCCAATAGAATGTCAAATAGTTAGAGATTCAAATTATATTATAAGAATATTATTTGTCAATCTATATTTTCGCTTCGATCTAGCCCCGTTTCGGAAAACCGTATTCCTCCAATAGTCGCAACCCTCTTATTCAAAATGACTTGAGCAGATTAAGATCGCCGTTACTCTGGGTTTCCCGGCAAAGTCGCACCCGTTTCCCTCGTTGGATGCTCACCCTGCCTCAAACGTTGACATGCCTACTGTGGGAGAACCGGCAGGCCTTGGGGGAGGCAAGCGGGCCGAGTGTACAGTTGGACGAAATCACGCCCACCACGAGCCTTGCGCCAGTTACATGAGTTGATTGGCGCAAGAAACGCGGGCTACCATGGCGCAGTCATCGCCATTGTCTGATATTTGCGAGTTCACCGTGAACGCTATCACGCTACGGGCCGAGCGCATTGAACAAGCCCCCGAGAATCTCTCCGACTTCGTGGAGGAGATTGGTTCCGGGCTTGCCGTGTTATATGGCGCGGACGCGGGAACCAATTACCGCCGCATTGCTCCACCCGCGCTTCGGGCGTCCTTGTCGTACCCTTCGGTGCGAATGGTGGGTGTGACACAGGAGTCCGCGGGTCCCGATAGGACGCTGGCACCTTGCTCCGCCATTGCCGTAGCCGTAACCCGGTTGGGCATCGCTCAGATTTCGTTGATTCACGTGTTGCAGCGCGCGTTGGGGCTCGACCAGGAGTACGTGTTGATTCGACGTACGGTCGACTTGCTCCGCGAGGAAGGTGTGGAAGGGATTATCTGTGAAGCGGTGCCGATGACGCCCTTGAATCTGGACCGGCCGTTCGGAGAGTTGGGGTTTGCGCGGATAGGGCGGGTCTTGATGCTCGCGCCGCTTTCGAAAAGTGGCCTGGCGCGGCCTGTGCTGCGCGAGAGCCGGCCATTGACCCATGAAGACATCCCGGAGTTCGCAAAAGTCATCGTGGCCACGTACCAAGACCATCCGGGCTTTGCGCTCCACGCCGAAGTCCGCACGCTCGAAGGCGCCTACGCGTTTCTGGAGAGTGCCTTGTCAGGCGGGTTCGGAGCGACGCGGCCGGCTTTTAGCCGGGTAGTGGAACGGGACGGACGGATCGTGGCGGGAATTGTGGGAAGCGAAGTGGCCCCGCGCGTCGGGTTCGTGTTACAGCTTGTGGTTGTGCCGGAATGGCAGAGCCGGAGACTAGGCTCGCTGCTGATACGTGAAGCCGCCCAGAGTTTTCATGAAGCCGGGTACTGCGATCTGGCGCTGGGCGTTACCGCGGACAATCCCGCGCGTCGGCTCTATGAGCGGCTTGGTTTTCGGACGCACCGGGACGTGAACGCCTATGTCTGGTGGAAGGATAGGGAGTGACAGGGTTTTCCATTGCATCGGAATTGTATATTGTATGGCGATGTTGATGTTCGTAACGCCCCCGAGGAGCTTAATCGTATGACTTCACGCATGGTGTCTTGGAGCCTGGTCCTCGCAGCCGCCGTGGCAGCCTACAGCGAAACGGGAATTTTTCCTCCAGAACTGAGCCATCTGGATGCCCTCGTGAACGATGAGGCGAAGCTCGTCGAGGCGGCGCGTCAATACGACGTATTGCAGCAGGCCTTGATTGCGTGGGACGAGGAACTTGCCGCGGAAGCGGCCATGGGCGGCGACAAGGCGGAAGCGGACCGGCGGATGGCGATGGCGAATCAGCGACGGGAACTCCTGGACAAGATGTACTCGAAGGTGCTGGAGCACTATTCCAAGAACGCGCGGGCGTTGAATTATTACGGGGAGTTTCTTTACGACCATCGCGGCGAAGCGGCGGGCGCCGTGCGGTTGTGGTTGCTTTCAGCCGCGGAAGACTCCACGCTAAGCCTGCCTCACAACAATCTCGCCATCTTCTACACCCACACGGGCAATTACGAGCGGGGACTCGCCGAATACGAGAAAGCGCTTGAACTGGAACCGGACAATGCGGACTTCCGCTTCAACCTGGCCCAGACGTATCTCATCAACTGGCCGCAGGTAAAGGAAATCAAGAAGTGGGACGACGCCAAGGTTTTCAAGGAAGCGATGAAGCTTTCCAAGGAGGCTGCCGAGCTTCGCCCGACGGATTACCAGTTGCAGCAGGATTACGCCGTGAACTTCTTTGCCGCGGAACGGTTTAACATCGAGCCGGACTGGACAGAAGCTGCGGAGGCCTGGGAGGAAGCTCGGAATCGGGCAACCGAATTGCCTAATGTGTTCTTCTCCTGGCTCAATGAGGCGCGCGCGTGGCTTGAGGTGCCCGAGTACGAGAAGGCGATCACCTGTCTGGAAGAAGCACTTAAGATTATGCCGTATAGCGATTCGGCGAAGACCCTGCTGGAACGCGCGAAGGCGGGGATGTCGGAGAAGCCGTCTTCCTCGTGAGTGAACCTGCAGCATACACCCGTGCCGAGGAAGAGCCAGTTCGCAAGAAGCATTCGCCCGCGCGGCTCGTGTTTTACATTGCGTTCCTCATATTCGCCGCGATTGTAATCTACGCGTTCGCCGTCGTCGGCGTCACGCCTTTCAAAGTCCCTACCGGGTCGATGATCCCTACGCTGCTGCCGGGCGATTTTCTGTTTTGCATGCCCCAGGATACCTACCGCCGAGGCGATTTGATCGTACTGGACGATCCGCTGACGCCGGGCGGCTATCTCGTCAAGCGGATTGCCGGTGTCGGAGGCGACTCGGTTTCTGCGGAGAATGGATACCTCGCCATTAATGGGAAATACGCGTCGGAGCCCTACCTGCGCGAGCCCATGATGTACGAGATGCCGCCGCGCACCGTCCCAGAGGGCGAGATCTTCGTGTTGGGTGACAATCGGAATGAAAGCGACGACGCGAGCCGATGGCTCATCGACCCGGAGACCGGGAACGCAGTGGAAACCCAGGATGCGGGGACTGATGTGGTGGACGGCAAGACGTGGAAAAGGACCGTGCCCCTGGATACGGTGGTGGGCAAGGTCGTGTACATCTATCTTCCCTTCGATCGGATGGGCCCCGTTGCGTCCTACCCGCTAACCAACGTGGACGGCGAATGACGCGAACCAACCGGCGAAGCGGGGTTTGCCTCGAATCGGTGCAATCTGTCACGCTATACGGTGCGCGCGGTTACCGGAGGCTACTTCGCGCGCGAACCAGCACGGCGATGTGTCTCGCAACAACTGACAAGTAAAAGATGACCAGCTATTACTATCAAGAATCTTCGGGATTCTCCTTCGCCTCGCGCGGTCGTATCACGTATGCGACCCAGCGGCTGATCCTGGCGAACATTCTTGTTTTCGCGGTGCAGCTTGTTCTGCAGATCCCCTTTGGAGCAGCTCAGCTGCCTTTGGGTGGATACGCCACCTACTTCCTGGCGTTTCGACCCGACTTGGTAAC
Organism: uncultured Nitrospiraceae bacterium; assembly: GCA_964632865.1. Classification (GTDB taxonomy): domain Bacteria; phylum Hydrogenedentota; class Hydrogenedentia; order Hydrogenedentales; family SLHB01; genus JAHDWY01. The sequence continues at coordinate 9,676 of CAZWDH010000019.1, read as the reverse complement.
CCAGGGGTTTGTGTGGCAGCCGCTCACTTACATGTTTCTCCACGGCGGGCTGATGCATCTGTTCTTCAACATGTTAGGGCTCTTCTTTTTCGGGCCGGACGTGGAGCGGGTGCTGAGTACACGGCAGTTTTTCCGGTTCTACTTTTTGTGTGGCGCCGTGGGCGTGCTTGCGGGCCTGATTCCCTACTTCCTCAACGGGTCGGGCGCTACGGTGGTCGGCGCAAGCGGTGCGACTCTCGGGGTGTTGGTGGCGTTCGCGATCGCCTTTCCCGACCGGGAGATAATCCTGTTCCCGCTCCCCTTTCCAATTAACGCCCGGGCGATCGTATTGGTCTTCGTTGTGTTGAATCTTCTCGACGCGATCCGGCCGGGGTCAAACGTATCGGTATCGACTCATCTGGGAGGCATGGCCGTGGCGTTCGTCTACATGAAACTCGCGCCTCGCATTCGCGACTGTAGCGATTCGATGTTGAAACGGCGCCCGCGACCCAAGAACAAGGTGGACGCCGTGGGGGAAGCGGTGGATAATATCTTCAAGTTCGAGGATGAACGGCGCCGGCGCAAGTAAGCGCGGCGGAAGTGGAATTGTAGAATACGGGTCACAGCGCCCCAAGCCGGCGCCGGCGAGTGGATACATGACGGGTTTACATGAATTGATCTTCCTCATGCTCATTGTTGCGGTATTGAGCATGACCGGCCTCTGGCCGCAGATCATTCGCGGCATCCGGCAACTGCGTGGGGAACGCGTGGAAGACGACACGCCGCCGCCCTCCGACCGCGAAGTCGATCTCTGCTACAAGCTGCTCGGGCTTTCCCCGTCGTCCAGTTGGGACCAGGTAGAGAAGGCGTACCGTGCCAAGGCGAAATTGCACCACCCGGATCATGGCGGGGACGACGATACGATGCGGGCATTAAATGAAGCCTATGCACTCCTCAAACGGATGAAGAAGAGTACTCCGCGACGGTAACTTCGGTGGGGAGAAAAATGGGGACAGCCACCATTTTCCTTTTGGATCGCTGAGAATATTGGTCAAGCGCCGAGAAGGAAAATGGTGACTGTCCCTATTCTTCTGATTTTTCTGAGGCCTATGCCGTGCTGAAGCGGATGAAGAAGAGCAACCCGCGACGGTAACTGAAGGGGACGAAACCTCAGGGTTCCTTGCGCACGTGGGACCAGGCCTGTTCTTCGGCTTGAATCGTGAGAGAACGGGCGTATCGCATGACCGCGTCATCCACGGGTCCGTAAATCACGAACATCCGGTCGAGATTGGTAATCTCGAATACTTTTGCAATGTCCTTGTTCAATCCGCACAGGCGCAGTCCGCCGCCCACATCTTTGCAGGCTTGGTTGATGCGGAGCAGCTCCGTAAGCACGGCGCTGGACAAGTACTCGACGGACTGAAAGTCCAACAAGAGGTTGAGCTCGGGATGGGCCAACACATAGTCCACCACTTCCTTTCCGAACTGGGTGACGTTGACTGCATCCAAGACGCTCCCGGCTTGGATCTTGCCGACCGTAATCACACCACGTTCGGTGAACTCTATCAAGGACCCGTCACTCATGCCGGACTCCTTCTTTGCATAGCGCGTTGCGTCGCATTTTCATTTCCAAGCAGTTTGCTTCGTGGTTGTAGGACACGTCGTCCATACAATACCGCATCAGACACACCCCACGTCCGTTGAGCTGGTCCAGATCCGGCAACTCAACATCTTCAGGGCAAAACCCCGCACCCTCATCATACACGCGGATGTGGCAGAATTCCCCTTCCTCGCCCATTTCAATGCGCACCTTGCGGCAGGCGTCGCACTTGTTGCCGTGCGTAATGGCGTTGACCAGCGCTTCCTCCAGGCATAACTGCGCATAAAACTTCTGGTCTGCCTCGACCCAGCCGCGTTCGACCAGCGATGCGAGGGCGCTGCGCAAGGTTTCGCTCAACGCGTCCATCGTGCTGTCGAACTCTTTTACGAAAAATGGCTTCGGCACGAATAGTCCTCAGCGGTTCACCGTCCGAGTTTCTCCGTAGTAAGGATACCACAACGCCACAGGCGCGCAAAATGCGTATTTTCCTCAAGAGTAATCCGCGGATGGCTACTCCGCCGAGATGGTCAGGCGGCCTTCCTGCCAGATCCCGTTGACTTGAGACGTGTAGCGCAGTTCCCGGATGTTCTCCCAGGCGGTCTCCACCACTTCGGCGCTTGCGGGGTCAACCGTTTGCCGGGCCTCCAGCTCGGGAAGGATTACCTCACCGAGCGCCTCGGGATCGACTACTAATGCGGTGAATAACGGGCCGTCGGGCTGCAATGCCGGATCAAGGCGTGCGACCCATTGCGTCTGGCCGCCTTGGGTGCGGATGTCAATCAGCGTCTTCAACCGGGCGAGATCCGTGGAAAGCACCAGCGTATTTTCGGGCAGGGCGTAGGACAGTCCGTCGCCGGTTGGCACCGGTATGGGAAGCACACAGATGTCGACGCCGTTGTACGTTTCGCTCACGATGGGCATGAGCCCGGCAGCGCGAAGCTGGGCGCGCGCCCGGTCTCCATCGGAAACGTCCGCCAGGAGTATGAGCTTGGCTTTTCCCGCGGCATCGCCCGCGATCGCTAGCGTCATATCGCCTTGCAGGAGTTGCAGCGTTTCGCCGAGGGAATCTTGCATGGATGCGAAGGGGTTGTCGGCCGGGGCGTCATTGGCGAGGGCATTCTGCAAGGCTTTCAACACCATCTCACGCAGAGCGCCGTCGAACCGCCACGACAGCACGGCAACCGAATCCTCCGGAAGGTAGCCGAGATGGGCCAAGCCACGGGCGGGGCCGCGAAGATCGGCGAAGGCAGGATACTTCTCACGGTCGAGGCGGGCGAGGACATCGAGTTTCGAGTCCGTCACGCGATAGATGCAGATGAGCGGGTCTTGACCTTTAACGAGCGTCCGCAGACTATCCAATACTTCCGTCGCAGCACCGGAAACGTTGTCGGGGAGGTCTGACGCGGCCTCGTTTTGATCGTCGCGGGAAGCGGCGTCGAGGCGGTCGAGCCGGGTGACTTGGATTAGGGTATCCGTGGGGTCGGCTGGACAGTCCGCTAAACCGTAGCGAATGGGGGTTGGCCGACTAATACGGTCCACAATTCCAGCGACGATAGTATCCGCCCCAAAGACGAGCAAGTCGTCGTGGAAGAAGTAGGCCCATTTCTCGCCACGCTTGGAGTGAACGCGGATACCGTCGATCTCTACTTCGTCAGGATTGGAGGCCGAATCCCCGAACCATTCCTGCACGGACTGCTCGGCGATTTCCGAGTCCGATACATGAACGGCGAGGGCGGCGGATTCCAGGAAATCGTCGTCCGGGATAGTCGGAAAGTCCATCGGGATATCCACATCCGCGCCTGGCTCTGCGGCAGCCGAATCGGTTTCGGTGTCCAGGTGCGAGGAATCCGGCATTGCGATATAGAGAGCCATAGGCCGCTCCGAATCGAAACCTTTTTCGAAAGCGATGTCGTCGAGGGTTCGCGCGTTGGGGACCTGCAACGCCTGACCCAGTTGTTGGACCACGACGGCGATCTCGGCTTCCATGTTGATGGATTCTGGCGAAGCGCGGACGAGAAACGCCTCGGCGCGCTCCTCGAGGTCTCGTATTGATGGCGTCGCGACTGCGGTGACCGCGGTTTCCGGCATGAGTTCGAGCAGGTCCACCACCGGGGGACGGCCGTCTTTGCGAGCCTGTTGCGAGTCGTTTTTTTCGCCGCCACATCCGGCCAGAGCACACAGAATACTGGCGACCAGGGGCACGGCGAACAGGAACGCGCATGCACGTCGATTCAAGAGCATGGAACCTCCTCGGCGAATCGCCGGTGTGTCACTTAGGCCGGTAGTCGGGACATTTGACCGCATTCGGTCGCTGGGGATGCAGGCACGCGGACGGATGGTCATAGCGGCAGTTGTCGCAGAGAAACTCCGACGGGCAACGCACGCGCAACCACCATTGCTTGAGTTTATCCGAAAACGATTCGCCCGGTTTCGGGGGAACTGCGCTCATCGTTTGCTCCTGAATTGGGTGCGGTACTGCACGGGAGAGACACCCTCGAACTTGCGAAAGAGTTTGCTGAAGTTGCTGGCGTCGTCGATGCCGACGCGGCGCGCGACGTCCTGGATGCTGAGGCGTGTCCGCCGGAGCAGGTCTTTCGCCATGTCGATCCGAAGACGTCCCACATATTGCGAATAGGACAGACCGAACTTGCGTTGCAGTTGATGGGTGATGGCGGTCGGATGCCGGCCGAGACGCTGGGCGACCTCGTTCAACTGGACCGAATCGGGCAACTTGTCCATCACGATGCGGTTCAATTCGGCAAGGGCGCCATCGGTAGTCGCCCGCGCGGTCCGGCGCAGGACGATCGCCAGGAGAGCCATGGCGCCGGTGACGAGTTCGGAATCCGTTCGCGCTTGCCGGACGGCGGCGAGGAACGCCGGGAACTCTTCCCAGGAATCGGAGGTTTCCAACCCGGCGCGTTCCGCGGATTCCAAGGCAGCGCCCACGACGGCGATGGTGCGGGCGCGGCGGACGGCGAGGACTTCGCCCTGATTGCTCACATCCAATACCGATGAACGCAGCAGGGTCCGGGCCTGGCTCTGATTCCCGGCTGCTAAAGCCGCTGCGATTTCGGCGCCACGGTATGGCGACGTGTCGGGCGTGCGACCCTTGGCGCGGCGCACGGTCCGTCGGCGCGGTGAGTCGGTTTCGTCGACAGCGTCCGGGCTGGTAACCGCCGCATCCTGTTCGCGGTTCCAGAGTTCCGTCAAGGTTTCCGTCACCCATTCGGCAATGGCCGGTACCGCCGCCGCGGATACCAGTGCGATATCGGTCACCGGAACTGGAAGGAAAGGAAGCTCCTTATCCCCCAGGGCGCGGAGTCCTCTCATGGCATCGTCCGCGAGGGTTTCGGGGGCCTCGGAAGGGCAATACGGACCAAGCGTAACCACCAAGCCACGAGTATCGTTTTCGAAGGCAGGACTGGACACGCATGCAAATCCCATGTGGCAAAGAAACGGCGCCGGTTTGCCCGTCCGAATCGCCTGTTTGGAAGCGGGCAACCGGGATTTCAGGCAAGTCGCGACACCATCGGGAAGCTCGCTCACGTAACGGCACAGAGCGCAACCGCCGATTCCGCCAAGGAGTGGCCGCTCCTCCTCCCCATCCACGAAATGAACGGAAATGGGCGTACACGCAGCTTCAGAGGCCCGCTTCAGGACGCGGTGGACGGCGTCGGACCGGAAGAAGGCCGCGGGATTCATGACGGGCCCAGATTGAAGAATTCGGTGGGCCGGTCCTGCGCGGCGGAGACCAACCGGACTGGACGGTCGCGAAGGACCTGTCCAGCCATGCTGAGCGCGAGATCGTGGGTATTGTTCTCGGCACTGATATGCACCAGGACGACCACGCGCAGGGCATCGTGGAGCACATGGGCCAGCAGGGAGCACATGGTGGAGTTGGAAAGGTGCCCCTGGCGGCCGCGGATGCGCTGTTGCACCATGGGTGGATAGGGGCCCCGTCGAAGCAGATTGGGGCAGTAGTTTGATTCCAGGATGAGACCATGGGAACCGGCAAGCCGCCGGCGGACCAGCTCCGAGGGATGCCCCATGTCCGCGGCGATTCCGAGTTTCAGGCCCTCGTATTCGACGATGTAGCTGACGGGGTCGGCGGCGTCGTGGGAAACGCTGAAGCTGCCTACGCTGAGGCCGTTCAATGCGGTTTCCTCCCCCGCTTCGACGAATCGAACCGTGGGAATGGCGCCGACGGTCTGGGGCAGGGCCGCAAAGGTGTCTCTGGTCATGTAGACGGGAACATCGATCTTGCGGGCGAGGATTCCGACGCCGGCGACATGGTCGGAATGCTCGTGGGTGACGAATACGGCCTTGAGGTTGTCGAGCGATTCTCCGATGGCGGCGGTTCTGAGCGTGAGTTGCTTGAAACTCAGGCCGTTATCGATAAGGATCTTGGAGTCACGCGTCGCTATCAGTACGGCGTTCCCGCTACTGCCGCTGCCGAGCAGGCAAAAGCGCATGACGATTGGCCTCCAACCCAAGCCCTCGGAGAATCCGGCAACCGTTTGGCTGTCCGGCTCCCGGGGCGTAACCCCCACAATCCCTTGGGGTTCCTCCATCCGCAGTCACGTTCGCGTACAGTGTGCGCAGTGACGTTAACTTATTGTACAGTACGAAATTATAACCTCAGGCAGGCACCGGTTCAATTGACAGGTCCCGGATTGTGGAGTATAATGGCACGTGACTTGCTTGCAAGGAAGGGGTTTAGCGCTATGATGCATATGGAACACCGGTTGGCTCAGACGCAAACGCAGCGTCTGATGCTGACCCAGAAGATGCAGCAAGCGATTCATATACTCCAGTTGTCGGGAATCGAACTCGAGCAGTACGTCCAACAGGAATTGGAAACCAATCCGGTCCTGGACCAGCTTCAGAAGGAAGCCAAACCGGAACCGGAGGCCAAATCCGAAGCCACCACGACCTCGGATGGGGCCAGTGTGGACGACAGTTCGTTCAATCTCGATGACTACGCCAGTATGTGGACCGACTTTCGCCGCGAGGGCACGGATTTCTCCCGGAATCCGGATCTGGCCCAGCAACGGGACTACTACCAGAATTCGATCACGAAAGAGGAATCCTTCACTTCCATGCTGCTGACCCAGCTTCGGCTGGCGGCACCAGACGAGAAGTCCTACGAGATCGGTGAACACATCATCGGCGATATCGACTCGAAGGGGTATTTCACGGGCGATATCGATGATATCGCCCAGACCTTGAATGTGACGCCGGCCGAGGTGGAACGGGTCCTGTACCGGGTGCAGCGTTTCGAGCCGACAGGGGTCGGCGCGCGGGACATCATCGAATGCCTGCTGTTGCAGATCAATGTCGAGTATCCCGACTCGGAAGAACTCAAGACCCTCGTATCCGAACATCTCGAGGCGCTCGAACACCGGCAAATCCCGAAGATTGCGAAGGCGATGAATATCACGCCGGAGCGGGTCGAAGAGTTGAAGGAGATGCTGTCGACGCTCGATCCGTGGCCCGGATTGGAGTACTCGTCAGACCCGCCGCAGTATGTGACGCCGGATGTGATCGTGGAGAAGATCGACGAGGAGTACGTGGTCTATCTCTCCGACGAAAGCGTGCCGGAGCTGCGCATCAACGGCGATTACCGGAAGATGATGCAGAACGGGCGTGTGACGAAGGACGAGAAACAGTACCTTCGCGACAAGGTGGAATCGGCGCGGTGGCTGATCCGAAACATTCAACAACGGCAACAGACCATCCTGCGCATTGCCAGTGCGATCGTGGAAGTACAGGAAGAGTTTTTCGACAAAGGCATCGAAGCGATCAAGCCGCTGACCTTGCAGGAGATCGCCGATAAGGTGGGCGTACACGAAGCGACCGTCAGCCGCACGACGCGCGGGAAATACATGCAAACGCCGCAAGGGCTCTTCGAAATGAAGTTCTTCTTCTCGCCGGGTCTCAAGCGGGACAGCGGCGACGCGCAATCGTCGAAAAGCGTGCAGTCGGTGATCAAGAAGATCATCGAAGAAGAGGACAAGTCCAAACCGCTAAGCGATCAGAAGATTGCCGACATACTCAAGAAGCAGGGCATCAACATCGCACGCCGCACGGTCACCAAGTACCGCGAGGGTATGGGGATTCTGTCCACCACGATGCGGCGATCATACCAGGATGCGTAATGCCGATTCGACATTCCATAGATCACGTGGCCATTGAGCCCGATCAAATCCGAAATCCGAAGCACGAAATCCGAAACAAATTCGAATGACCAAATATTAAAAGTAGTTCCTCGGCTATGGGGGTTCCGAACCGAAGTTCCTTGGCCGCAAGCCGTCGGTTTAACGCGAAAAGCGTCAGCACAAATACTTCAGCACATGAGTCTGCAAACCGGGGCTTTTGAAAAGGCTACGTTGGCCACGGATTCCCACAACCGCGTAGCCGAGGGTTGCACGATTTCCACGCATCACAGTTGCCGCCACGGCCCTGTAGTCGATTCTGAGACACGAACATCATCCGGGAGTTTGACTCGATTGGAAAATGTCACCTCGACGGCGTCCGAAGGGGAAAACGTCGCAGCGGCTGCAGCGACGAATGTAACTTTGCCGCGCGGACTTCTCTGGCCTTTGGAACACCGTGGAGAACCCGAGTTGTATTTGCAGAAGAGTGGCTGAGAGTAGTTCACAGCAACGATCGATTGGAATTCTATTCGCAAGACGCGCGGTGATGATGACCGATATCGCTTGTAGTGATTCTTACCATAAATAATCGGCCCCTCTAGTTTGCCGGGCCAGAAGAAAACCAATCCGTTCAAGATCCCGATCCAATCGGCAAAGGTCAGCCCGTCGCCTAAGAACATATTGTTCTCGTAGAGAGGCGCCTGATCCCGGATGTGCACCGAGACGTCATCGACTTTAACAAATACCCCCTCAGCGCGCTTCTCTTTAAGCAGCGTCAGATCGCCAGATCGTCGCATTAGTTCCGCCGCGCTCAACAATTCGCGTGTCTCTCGGATTCTCGGTACATTCATTTCGTGGGTCAAGTGAAATAAATATGGCCGACATCGGCCAAAGTCTTCTAGGGTAAAGGCCATCTTTCCTCGTTTGGCTAGTTCGTTTATCCTTTTCCACCAGAATGCACGACAATATACGACTTACTCGCGATGGTATTTTCGTGAATCCGCAACGTCGGAATCTTGGTGGCGATACCGGCTTCGGGGCCGCCGTCGAGATTGATGGCGCGGTCGACGGTTGGGTATTCGGCGAGGATGTATTGCGACAGGGCGTGCAGGGTCGTTCTGCTGTGGTACAGAAAAACGAAGGAGCCATCGCTCAGTTGGATGATCGCGGAGCGGTCGGCGACTTTGCCGTCGTCGCTTCGAATGCCGGGTTTGCCGCCGGGGTCGACGAGCATGGGGCCGCACTGAAATACCGAGGCGTATTGGTCGGTGTCGACTTCCTTGAAGTGGATTGAAAGACGACCGTCCTTGTCGATGCAGACCCAGCCGGAGAGTCCCGGAGATGGGTGACTAAGGATCACTTCGCCATCCACTTTGTAGTACCCGACGGCGCGAAAGTCCTCATCGAAGAATCCGCCGTTTATGGCACATACCGCATCGGATTCACGAAAAGCCGAAGTTGCCGTCATATGTTCCGTGCGGGACGGGTTGTCGAGGAGTTGAAACCGGTATTCCCCATTCGACAAGGGGACTGCAATAACCTCCGGACCTGGCGCGGCCTGGGACTGCGCAGCGGCAACGGCAACAACCGCCATTATTATGCGCTTCAAATACATCTTTTGTAGATTCCAGTATCCAACAGGACCAATCTATACAACTTCTGAACGTTGCCAATTCGAATTGGGAGATCTTTCACCAAGCCGGCGACGGGATGCAACCCGTCACCACGTAGCACCTAACTCTTTCGTATATCTTGCCTATTGCCAAAATCGGGGGTAGCGTGCTATAACATACGCGTATTGGGAGCCGTGGTGTGCTCCCGGTGTTCCTGACTCTTGGATGACGATTGCTACCAATGATCCTGCTTGACGCCTCACCTGCCGCTTCTTGCTCTTCCTTGGTCCCTTCGCTCCCCCAGATGTCTTGAACCATGTCCATTGGTG